>JBHJGW010000220.1:0-12262 GCA_050331415.1 Opitutales bacterium
GATGCGTCGGCGTTGAAGCGGTCAACGCGGGCCTGCCGGTCGCGGGTCTGGCCGTCAAGGTATTCGTAACCAATTTCCATGGCATCGAGCTCCCGACGCAGCCAACCGAGCACGCTCGTAAATTGGCTGAAGACGAGGATGCGGTGGCCATCGTCGACCGACTCGTCGAGTAGCTCGCGAAAAACATTCCACTTGGCGCTTTGGGCAGCTTCAAAATCCTCGCGCAAGACGCGGGGCTCGGCGCAAACTTGGCGCAACTTGGTGAGCTGGTTGAGCGCGGCGAGCTTCTGTCGCCCCTCGTTGGCCCCACCGCCAGCAAGGTCGAGCAGTTCCCGCTCACCCGCTTGCTGCAGCTCTCGATAGAGCGCTGCCTGCTTGGGTTCGAGGTTGCAGTAGAGCACGCGCTCGAGCTTCTCGGGCAGTTCTTTGGCCACAGTCGCCTTGGTCCGGCGTAGCAGGTAAGGTGCGGCTCGGTCGCGTGTGTACTGCTGTCGCCATGCTCTCTCTTCGGGGCTCTGCTGACCTTTGGGCGGCTTCGGCAGGTAGCCGGGCAGGAGAAAATCGAACAGCGAGACGAGGTCCTCGGGCGAGTTCTCCAGTGGGGTGCCGGTCAGCACGAAGCGCGTTGCTGCCGGCACGCTGCGGAGGGCCTTGGCCGCTTGCGAGCGACGGTTCTTCACATGCTGCGCTTCGTCCGCAACAACCGTCGCAAACTCGTGAGCAGCGAACAGGGCTTCATCGCGCGAAAGGGTACCATAGCTCGTAATAACAAGACCATGACGCGGCAGGGATTCGGCGGAAGCCGCGCGACCAGTGCCATGGTGGACCGTCACCGCCAGCTCGGGCGCGAATTTCGCCGCTTCCCGACGCCAGTTTTCCAACAGCGCCGCCGGACAAACAACAAGCGCGGGAGCGTTTGTTTCTTCGGCGATCAGCGTCAAAAGTGCGAGTGCCTGAATGGTTTTTCCCAAGCCCATCTCATCGGCGAGGATGCCGCCGAGGCCACTGCGGTGCAGGTGCCACAGCCAGGCAACACCCAGGCGCTGGTAGTCGCGGAGGAGACCCGCCAGCGATTCGCCGAGCGGTGGAGGGGGAAGGCGGTCGCGCTCTCGCAAAGCGCCGCTGCGGCGCTTCCAAGACTCCGGTGGCTGAAATCCCGGAGCCAGCTCCACGAGCGCTTCCTCCGTTGCGGTGAGTTCCGCGGGGCTCACGTTGCGGCGGCTGCGCGCCAGCAGCGGGACATCGGGCGCCCCACCAAGCCGTCGCTGCAACTCGTGGAGCTGTTGAATCCCCCCGGATTCAAGAAGTACTGCGCCTTTCGGAGTATCGACATAGTTTTGGCCGCGGGCGAGGGCGCGGTCGATTTCGGTGGGGTCGACTCCAGGAGCAGTAAGGGCGACTTCTACCTCGAATCCGCCGCCGCGCTGCTCCTGAGCGTGGACCTCGGGCTCTGCGCGGCGAAGCGCACCTCCGATTCGCTGGCGAAAGTTGGCGCTGAAACGCGCGTTGAAGGTCTCTTCCAGCTCAGTCCAATGGGCGGCAAGAAAGTTGAGCGTCAGGTGGTGGCCGCGGAGAAAGTATCGTCGGAGCCGGGCATCCAGGGAGAAGCCGTTTTCTTTGACGAGTTCCAGCGCCGACGCGTACAGCGGGCTCCCACGCGAGGGCAGCGCGATCGAGATATACTGCGGCGACCCGTCGACCTCCATCGGGGAAAGTTCCGTGTCTTCACGCGACGCCAGAGCTGGCGGCTCGGCAGGCCTTTCACGAAACAGCCCTTTGGCATTCGGGGCTTCCCGGCTCGGCTCCTGTCGTGTTGATCCGCGCGGCTCCGCTTTTCGGGGCTTTGGCTTCGCTGATCGGGAATGATAGAGGGAAGCTTGAGGCGGTGTCGCCTCGCCGGTTTCCACATGTTCCGTTACGCCGGGCAGGGAATTGCCGTCCCAGGCGATTGGAGTTCCAGGAGCTTTGACAAAGAAAAAGGAAGGCTCTCCAGAGAGGGGTGTGATCAGCTGCGCAAGCTGATCCCGTGTGAGTTGCAGAAAAGCGGGAAGTTTGCCGCCATTCCAGCTTTCGATCAACAGGGCGGCGATTAGCTGTGGTGGATCGGCCGATACCGGCTGGGTAACTTGATTACCCGGCCGGGTTTCGCTGCCGATCTGGGCTTCGAGCTTGACCGGAATTTTGTCTCGCGGGGCGCAGGAAGCGAGGTTAGGCGGCAGCAGGAGCCGCCAGCAAAGGCGGGGCGCGTCTTCGGCAACGGTGATCGACTGCGGCGTCAGCGTCATAGGGAAGGGCAGCTCAACGATCTTTTTCGCGAGGCGCAAGGTCGATTCCCTGATGCCGGTGCTGGCCCTTTTGCGGCCGTTTCGGCAGGATCGCGCGACGCCTCCAGGTCAAGTACTTGCCCGGCAGCGAGTTGACTGGTGTTCTGGGCCCAGTTTGACGTCCGTGATACCCTATTCTTATGAAGCTACTACCCAGTCTCCTTACGACCCTGGTCCTTTGCCTCGCGCCCGCGCTCCACGCTCTCGACGTAGAAGGCGAAACCGCAGCCAACAGTCGTTTCAGTAGCGGCTATCCAGCCGGCCCGGTTGAGAATACCGGATTCGTAGAAGATGCTTCGGAGTTTGTCGCGGTGGGCTGGAATGCCAATCGCGCGACACAAAGCTTCACCCTCATCACCCCTCAGCACATTATTGGAGCCGCGCACTTCGCGCCGAGCGAAGGGGCGACAATCGAATTTTATACGCTGCAGGACACGGTGATTTCTCGCACGGTGACGGCGCGCGCAACGGTCCAGAACAACGGAAACGCGACCGATGTTTTCGTGGCGGAGCTTAATTCACCTATTCCTTCATCAGCCGTGCCCCATGCGCTTTTGCCGGAGACTCCGGTCCTTGTCGGTGACGACCTCGTTGTCTATGGATTCACCGCCTTGGCGGGCTCGAACAGGATTGCATCGCTTGGAGCGGTCGCTTCGTTCTCGGGTGCCTTGGGTGGCGGTTCCGCTGTCAGCAATGGCCCCGCATTTGAATTTACCCGTTCGACAACGTTGACGGCTCAAGGGGAGGCGATGCTAGAGGTCGGTGATTCCGGCAGCCCTAGTTTCGTCATGGAGAATGGGATCCTCAAGATTGCAGGAATTCATTCCGCCTTAGCAAGCGCTACGGGATTTGACGTCGCGATCGACTCCGACCTCTCGCGGCTGATTCCCGAGATCAATCAGGCCATCGCGGATGTCGGTGCTACTGGCTTTACGGTGTCGCAGACGATGGTCACGCCCGCAGTGCCGGAGCCCGCCGCTTTTGCGTGGCTGACCGCGCTGGCAGCGTTTTGGGCGGTCTACCGCTTCCGGCGTGACCCGTAGACGCGGGCTACCAGCGCAAGCAAACAGCATCTGTTGGCCACCAGAATCTAGCGGGAGCGTCGGCGGCACAAGGCCGCTGTAAGCAATCAAGGCGGGCTCACGCAAACGGCGTTGCCCGGGAATGAGTCGGGCGGTTACCCTCTGCTGTCAGAAACAGCGTTGACGCGATCTTGCTGGCCGTTGGCTGGCAAATGATCCGGCAGAACCGCGTAGTACAACGCGAGGTTCCAGCTGCGGGAAACCGGAAAAAACGCGATCGGGAGTGCAATGGCGGTGACGGCGGCCCAGCTCCATGCCAACCAATCTGGCCACCAGCCGAGAAGCCAGAGGACCAGCGCCGGGACCGGCCCGGCGAGGCAGGTAACGGCGTAACTTATGACGAGCGCTCCCAGAAAGAATCCTTCATCCCGCTCGAACTTCAGGCCGCACCCAACACAGTGATCAGCCGGCTTGAAGTAGCTTTCGAAAAGCGATTTCGCTCCACAATTTGGGCAGCGCAGCTTCCAGCCGCGAGTTAAAACCGTGCCTCGTCCAACATCGAGGTGTACCGACTGAGGACGGGGCGGCGCATGGGGGTGACGCGGATCGGGCTGCATCGAACGAGTTATGGCTGGTAAGAGGGTATAACCGTTTCCGCAAGTGTGCTGCGTTGCGGAAATCGTTTATCCCTAACCGATTGCTGATCAACTCGGGCTTCCGGCAGGTTCCGGGTGTCCACCACTGTCTGGCTGCGCCTGAGTGGGGACTTCTGCGGGGCGGCGATGCACCAGCGGCGGCATCAAACCCAGAACAATCAGCAGGATCTGGCTCAGCCAGAAAAGGTTTAGCGGCCAGAACGCTGAGTCCATGAAGCCATAGCTGTGCAGGCCAACCTCCAGCATATTGGTGCCGAACCAACTCCAAGCGGTGACAATGTTGCCGCCGATTGCCAGTAACATAAATCCTCGCTCCTTGACGAGGCCACCCCAGCGTGCGTGAAGCATCAGCGCACCCCAAAGCACGATCATCAGCGCGCCGTTTTCCTTCGGGTCCCATCCCCAGAAACGGCCCCAGGACTGGTCGGCCCAAACGCCGCCGAGCATGGTGCCAACAAAGGAGAACAGGACGCCAAAGCAGGTGATGCCGTATACCATACGGTAAATGTCACGGCGTACCAGCGGGGTAAAATGCCGCTGTGCCGCACGGAGCAGCACGTAAACGATGGCAAGCACCCCGGCGAGGAACACGGCCACATATCCCATGGTGACCACGAGGACGTGTGTCGCCAGCCAGAAATTGTCGTTAAGCACCGCCCGCATGGGTTCGAGCGTGTCACCCGCCGCACTCGTTTCGTAAAGGTTGGTCGCGATCACGAGGGTCGCGTATCCAATCAACCCGGCGCAGAATCCACCGACGCCCAGCTTGAACATACGCTCCAGATAGATACCCAGACCGCACGCCGCCCAGCCGATGAAAATCGCTGAGGAGTAAAGGTTGGTGACCGGTGGATAACCTTGCAGGTACATCCGAGCGACAATGCCGAGCGTATGCAGGCCAAAGACGACAACCGTCGTCCAGAACAGAACTTTTCGGGCTGGCTCGAAGCTCTTGATCAGGACGGCTGCAAATCCCAACGTGAGCAGGGCGTAGAAAGCAGCGAGGTTGTAAAAAATCTCGGCACGCTGAAATTTCGTTTCCCAAAAAACCTTTCCCTGCGCATTGGTATCGGTGAGCTCGTGAAGGGTGGTGAGTGCTTCGTTGAAGGACGCTGGATCGCCATCGCGCCACGCAACGGTCACCCGGGCATGGGCCTCGATGGTGTCGGGAACTTCGCCGGTTTGGATGGTTTGAAGCAGACCTTCGCCGACGTTGAGCCAGGGCTGCTCCGGCCCATCCGGGTTCGGCATGATACCGAGCGTGGCCGTGTTGCTGAGCTCCAGGTAGCGATTCGCCAGGAATGTAAAGGTATTGTAGACCTCTTGATCGAAAGGTTCGCCCTGCTGATTGGCGGTTACGGCCTCACGTCCGTCTTCGGCGACCATTTCCCAGCGAGCATATTCCATCAGCAGGCCGTCCAGCCCTCCGAGCGGGTGGAAGCTGCTGGAAAGTGCGTAGTACAGATTGAGTTTGCCGTACAGCTCGACGATGGCTTCCTGATACTTCGTACGTTCGTCGGAGTCAGGCACCTTCTCCGCTTCCGCCTGGAACGTTTCGAAGTGAGGCTGCATGCGGTTGAAGCTGAAGCGCTTACCATCGTTGGGACCGATGTTGAACAAACTGCGGACATCGGGGTGGTCGATACGGAAGATGGGAAAGCCGTCGGCACGTTCGGGCCGGGCGACAGATTCCAGCAGCCAGACGGTGGCCGACATCTCCGTCACCGCCGGGGCGCCTTCGGCACTGTCCGCTTCGACCTCTACCGTTGTGGTGCCGCTGATAGCGCGAAGGGTATTGCGCGCGACGCTCTCCAGCGGCTGTTCCCGGCCGTTGTACTGCACCGGCAGGGTAGCGAATCGGTCGATGGAAAAGTCGCCAACGTTTTGGGACCGGAAAGGGCCGGCGAGAATATTCAGCAGCAACTGAAACGAGAAAACGACGAAGATAGCCGCTGCCGCCAGGACGCCGATGCGGCCGGCGGTCGGCAGACGCAGGAAGGCCGCCTTAAAATCGCTGGCGGAAGTCTTGGAATTATTGGAGACGGGGTCGCTCATGGCGCGGAAACGTTTGGATCGAAAGGCTAACAGAACCAGAAAATCAGGAAAGGGCCCGAAGATTAATAGAAGGTCAGCTTATCGCTTTACTGGGTTCCAGCAACCCAAACCTTTGGGGGAAGCGTGCGAGGTGCCCCTCTCAAGGTCGATCCTGCACCGAAGCGCGTGAGCGAGGGGAGCTCCGTCTCAGTTGCCGGTGCGCTGCTCGATGCGCTGAATGGCCCATTCGGCGTGTTCCGCGAGTAGTGAATCGTCACCGTCACGAAAGGGCTGCAGCGCCAGCAAGTCCTTCCGCGTACCGGTATTGCCGAGCACAACGAGAACGTTGCGTTTCCAATTGCGCAGGCCGGTCCGGCGGATTGCGGTGCCGGCGGTGGCTTCGGAAAAGTCGTCTTCGCTCCAGCGAAGCATTTCGAGCAGCGGCGGATAGGGCACGGGGGCAAAGCGCAGTTCGCGGGTTTGCCTCGCCCATCGGTTCCAGGGGCAGACGTCGAGGCAGTCGTCACACCCGAAGACCCGATCTCCGATCGCCGTCCGGAACTCGAGCGGGATGGGTCCCTCGTGCTCAATGGTCAGGTAGCTGATGCAGCGGCGGGCATCGAGTTGGTAGGGCGCGGTGATGGCACCCGTCGGACAAGCTTCGAGACAGCGCGTGCATGAGCCGCAATGGTCGCGTGGCGGGTTGTCGGCGGGCAGCTCGGCGGTTGTCAAAATGGTGCCGAGAAAGAGCCACGTACCGAGCGGTCGGTGGATCACAATGGTGCTTTTGCCCTGCCAGCCGATTCCGGCAGCCTGCGCAAAAGGTTTTTCCAGAACGGGGCCGGTATCGACGTACGGCTTTTGCTCGCTGCCCGCGTTTTCGCGCAAATAGCTGCAAAGGTGTTTCAGACGTTTATAGATCAGTTTGTGGTAGTCTTTTCCCAGAGCGTACTTGGCAATTCGGTAGCCCCGCTCGGGCTCTGGCTGATAATAGTTGAGCCCAAGCATGATAACGCTGCGCGCCTCCGGCAGGATTTTCCGGGGGTCCTCCCGCTTTTCGGGCTGCCGGGCCATCCAGGCCATGGTGCCATGCTGGCCCTCTGCGATCCAGCGCCGGTAGTAGTCCCCGCGCACCTCTGCTGGCAGATGGGTAATGCCAAAGGCCTCGAAGCCCAGCTCGGAAGCCCGGTCGGCAAGACCAGAGCGGAGCGCTTGTAGATCGGGGGTCATTTCGCGATGAGAAAGGAGCCCGTGACGAGAGTTCGAGGAAAGTCTCGATAAAACTCCCGCCCGGCCTGAAAAACCGATCCGGAAAGCCCTTTGGCAGCGGCTAAAGGGTTGCTCTAGGGCCGTTGATGGCACAAACATCACGTTTACCGCTGCGTTTCCCCCTGATGCAACGAATGCTTTCGCGCCCACTCCAACGTACCCTACGCCTCCTCATTGTGGAGGATTCTGACAGCGACGCTGAACTGCTCGAGATCTACCTTCGACAAGACGCTAGTCATCAGCAGTTTGCGATCGAACGCAAAGCCGACCTTCCGGCGGGACCAGAGGACCTTCAGGCGCCACCGAGCATCGCATTGCTCGACCTCAATCTGCCGGGCAGTCGTGGCCAGCAGACGCTCGAACTCTTTCGGCAGCGGCTGCCGGAGGTGCCCGTCATCGTGCTGACCGGCCTTGGGGACGAGGAGCTGACCCGGCAGGCGCTGAGGGCGGGTGCTCAGGATTACTTCGAGAAGGATCGCCTGGAAACCCTCCCGCTTTGGCGATTGATCAACTTCGCGATCGAGCGTTTCCAGACGCAGGCGGAGTTGCAACGGCTTAACGCCAACCTCGAAAGCCAGCGCGACCAATTCAATGACATCCTTGAAAGCACATCGGACGGCATCGTCGCCGTCGATCATCACGGGATCGTCCGCTTCGCCAACTCGGCGAGCCTGAGCCTGCTCGGACGCACCGAATCAGAGACGGTCGGCCGTCGGCTCCCAATCTCCGAACTGGTGGGCGAAGATGGCGGCGAAATCCGGTTGGATCTGGGGCAGGGGGCCTTCCGCTACCTGCAGTGCAAAGTCAATCCTGCCCGCTGGCGGGGCGAAGCCCACCGGTTATTGACCATTCGCGACGTGACCGAGACCAAGATTTACCAGGACATGCTTATCCAGACGGAGCGGCAAAATCTGGTCGACCAGCTCTCCGCTGCTGTAGCGCATGAGTTCAACAACGCTTTGGCCATCATCCGCATGACTGTGGAGCTGCTCCTTGCCCACCCTGTTAGCCCGGAGGAGCAGCGCGAGCATCTTGAGGTGCTGCTCGGCGAGGTGGAGCGCTCCCTGGCCCTTGTGGGCAAATTGACTTCGCTTAGCCGGGAAGACGACCCTGCCCTCGAATCAACCAACCTCGCGGCCTTTCTGGATGAGCATCGCACGATCTATTCCAAAACCCTTGGTAGCGCCTGTGGTCTGAAAATCGAAGTGGAAGACGCCGAGCCCGAAATCGAGGCCGATGCCAGCCAGCTTCACCAGATATTCGTCAACCTGCTCGTCAACGCCGCTCATGCTATGCGGGAGTCGGGCGGGGACGCCGCGATTCGCGTGACTCCGTTCAACCCTGCCGACCGGAAAGCCGCATCGAATGCGCCCGAGGGCTACGTTTGCGTGGAGGTGAGTGATTCCGGCAGCGGCATGGACGCGGCGACCCGGGAGCGCATTTTCGAGCCGTTCTACACGACCAAGCCCAAAGGCGAGGGAACGGGCCTGGGCCTGGCCCTGGTCACGAGTATCGTTAATCGACATAAAGGTTGGATGGAGTGCGATTCCGCACCCGGCGAGGGTACGACTTTCCGCCTTTATTTCCCGCGCTGCACGATGGTTGTGAACGAAGCGGGAATGGAATCCCGTCCCCTGCTGGAGATTCCGCCGACCCATCTGGCAGTTGTCGACGACAATGAGCTTCTGCTCAATCTCCTTCAAGAGGGGCTGACCGCCCGCGGCCACCGTGTGCAGTGCTTTCGTGAGCCCGAGGCTTTGCTCGACGCCGTTGACGACGGCTACGAGCCGGAGGTTCTGCTCAGCGACATGGTGATGCCCGGGTTAAGCGGACTAACGCTTATCGAACGCCTCCGCGAACGGTCGCCCGGCCTGCGTTGCGCCATCATGAGCGGCTACAACCTCGAAGGCGTCCGAGGCCGCCTGCCCGAGGGCTGCGGCATCGAACTGTTGGGCAAGCCTTTTACCAATGATCAACTGATGGTCGTCTTGGCAAAGCTTCTGAAGCCGGAAGCGGGGGCGCCGACGAACTGACGGCTTGCCGAGCCCGCTTCGCTCGGCACTTACCCGGATTCGAAGCCCCGGGGCGCTGTCAACGGTAGCGCCGGAGCACCAGTGAGGTGTTGTGGCCCCCAAAGCCAAGGTTGTTGCTCAGCGTTACGTCGACCTTCGCTTCGCGAGGCTGGTTGGGCACGTAGTCTAAATCGCAATCCGGGTCGGGCGTCTCGTAATTGATGGTCGGAGGCAGCACGTTGTCGCGGATCGCCAGCAGACAGGCGACGGCTTCCAACGAGCCTGCCGCGCCCAGCAAGTGACCGGTCATCGACTTGGTGCTGCTGATCGGGGTCCGGTATGCCGCCTCTCCGAAGACCTTTTTCACGGCCAGCGTTTCGAACTTGTCGTTGTAGGGCGTTGAGGTGCCGTGTGCGTTAATGTAATCGACCTCCTCAGGGCTCACTCCTGCCATCTTGAGGGCGCGTTGAAGGGAGTTCGCCAAGCCGTCGCCGTTTGGATCGGGGCTTGTGATGTGATGCGCGTCGCAACTGGCGCCGTATCCGGTCAACTCACCATAAATGCGAGCGCCCCGGCGGCGGGCATGCTCCTCGTTCTCAAGCACCAGAATCGCGCCGCCTTCACCCATGATGAAGCCGTCGCGGTCCTTGTCGAACGGGCGCGAGGCGTGTTCCGGTTCGTCATTGAAGCCGGTGCTCATCGCTTTCATCGTGCAGAAGCCAGCCATGCCAACTTCCACGATCGCGGCTTCGCTGCCACCGGAGATCATGACATCCGCCTCTCCCCGCTGAATCACATGCATGGCCTCTCCGAGGGCGTGTGCCGAACTCGAGCAGGCGCTGACGGTGCAGTAGTTGGGCCCCTTGGCTCCGTACTCGATCGCAATATTGCCGCCGGCAATATTGGCAATCAGCGATGGGATCATGAAGGGCGACACCTTTTTAGGCCCGCGTTCTTTCAAACGCAAAGTTTGCTCCTGCACGGATTCCAGGCCGCCAATCCCGCTGCCGACCAGCACGCCGAAGGCCCACGGATCGAGCGTGTTCACGTCCAATTGGGCGTCCTCGACCGCCATTTTTGCTGCGGCCATCGCCAGGTGGACAAAGCGGTCGGTCCGCTTCACCTCCTTCGCGTCCATGTGTTTGGCCGGCTCGAAGTCGTGCAGCGACGAGGCAACCTTGCAGGTGTAGTCACCGGTATCGAACTTGGTGATGCGGCTGATGCCGCTTTTTCCGGCGAGGATGTTTTGCCAGAACGGTTCGGCACCTTCGCCAAGGGCGTGAACGACGCCAAGGCCGGTAATGACAACTCGGGGACGGTCTGCAGATGCGGGCATAGCCATGCGATGGAGCTGATAGGGGGAAAACAAGCGAGGGCCTTGGCGTCATGCCGCGGCCCTCGAAAAGACGGGAAAGGCGTCACTGCGCCGCAGAGCTTACCCTTTGGCTTTTTCCTCGATGTATTTGATCACCTCGCCGACTGTGGTCAGCTTCTCGGCGTCACTTTCGGGGATTTCTCCGTCGATCTCGTCCTTGAACTCTTCTTCGAAAGCCATGATGAGCTCTACCTGATCAAGGGAGTCTGCTCCGAGGTCGTCGGTGAACGAAGCCTCCGGTTTAACTTGCTCTTCGGAGACCGAGAGCTGCTCGACGATGATTTTGGTAACGCGTTCGCTGATGGATTGATCCGCCATTTTTGCAGGGATTGGAAAGTGAAGGAAAACCGCCGTTATGCGGACATGATCATTCCGCCGTCAACCGAAAAAGTCTGTCCAGTGATATACCCCGCGCGCTCGCTGGCCAGGAAGGCGGCGAGGCTGGCAATTTCGCCCGGTTGGCCAAAGCGTTTCAGCGGAATATTGCCCTTGACGGTGTCCTGCATGTCGGCCGGCAGGGCACCGGTCATGTCGGTCTCGATGAAGCCGGGAGCGAGGGCGTTGACGGTTACACTGCGAGAGGCAACTTCACGCGCCAGTGACATTGTGAAGCCGATCATACCGGCTTTGGCTGCGGCGTAGTTGGTTTGTCCGGCGTTTCCAGCCCGTCCGGAGACGGAAGTGATGTTGATCACCCGGCCCCAGCGCTGGCGCGTCATCGGGCGAACGATTGCCTTGCTCCAGGTAAAGCAGCTGGTGAGGTTGGTCTGCAGAACAGCGTTCCAATCGTCGTCGCTCATGCGGAAGAGGAGGCCATCGCGGGTAATGCCTGCGTTGTTCACCAGAATGTCGACGCACTCGTGCTGTTTGAGCAGGTCGGCGGCAGCGGCTTCCACCGCAGCACCGTCGGCAACATCCACGGCCCGGGACTCGGCGGACCCTCCTGCTGACCGAATCGCCTCCGCCGCTTCGCCGCACGAGTTCTCGTTGCGGCTGACGCAGATGACGTGCGCCCCTTCGGCGGCGAGTGCCTCGGCGATAGCACGCCCGATCCCACGCCCGGCACCGGTCACGAGGGCTTTGCGCTGATTGAGTTGCAAATCCATAAAGGGACGGGGTGTGCCAGTAACCCCCCAGAGGCAAGGGAAAACCGGCGCGGTTTTGTGCTGACCTCCGGGGCGAGGGCGCGTTTTCTGCTCGTCGTTTTCTCGTCACTACGGTAAAGCTAGTTGTTCGAAAACGGCACTATGGGGTTTTTCAGCGCACTTAAGCGGGCTTTCGGCATCAATCCAGATCAACCGGCATATGAAATGCCTACGGAACCGGTTGTTTTCCGCCCCCACATGCGGCCTCCGGCCGAGCGTTTTCACAACCTGCCGGATCTGCCATCGGTCGGCGACCGGGGCGGGCGCGAAAACTTGATCGAGCAACTGGTGCACGATTTGACGCGGCATCACCGCGTACAGCTGCACCCGACGAGCAAGGGGCATTACTCGCCGGGGATTCATCGAGTTTTGTACGGTACCGGCCATTTGGTGCTGCAGCGAGAGGCGGTCACTGCCGTCCTCTC
>JBHJGW010000221.1:0-11945 GCA_050331415.1 Opitutales bacterium
GGGATACCTTAGGATCCTCGGAAAGTGTCACCGCGAAGGCGAAAACGATCGCGAGCAGGGCGCCCATCGCCATCTGGAAGTAGAGGTCGCCAAGGCGCACCAGCTCTTCCACATCGCGCAAAACCTTGCTCTGCAGGCGGCCGGTTTCGCGCTCGCCGTGAAAGTGCATGGAAAGCTGCTGGAGGCGCCGTACCAGCGCGGCGCGCAAGCGCAGCTCCATCGTGCGCGTTGCGCGGCTAGCTCCGCGGATGAACCAGACGTGAAAGGGCACGTTGGCCGCCGCCAGTACCGCAAACATCCCAAAAACCAGGAGCATGAAGGACCATGCATCCGAAAACTCTCCCTTCTCGTGGGCGATCGTCACACCCACGGCCACGCTAATAACGACGGGCAACAATAGCTGCGGCGCCATCTTTAGCAGGTAGAGAAACAGCATCCGGAGGTGCTCCCACCAGGGAAGCCCCAACAGGCGGAAGTACGTCCGCAGCGGTTGCACACTGTTGTAGTGGCGTTCGAGTTCGGGAGAAAAAATCGGCATGGTAAGGCGGGGGCTGGCAGCAGCAGCCTGATGCTCCAACTACGCACGGGCAGAGGCAACAACGTTGCCACCGGTGAATCCCTTGAACGCCTAAAATTTCAGGCTAACCCTTAGGCCCGACCTTCAGGTGATGACGAGGGGTAAGGGCAGGACCGGCGGGCGCACCTGCGCCAAGCGTCAGCACCACGTCCGTGCGGGCATTGGAGCCGCGGAGGAGCCCTCTGTTAACGGTTTTTAACATTGAAGCGGTTGTCGCCCACCACGCCTGCGCTTCAAGCTGTCGAAAATGAACATCGCCTACCTACACAGCCACGATACGGGCCGTTACATTCAGCCCTACGGGCACGCGGTGCACACGCCCAACCTGCAGCGACTGGCCGAGCAGGGCACCCTTTTCCGGGACGCCCACAGCGTCGCTCCGACGTGTTCGCCGAGCCGGGCGGGCTTGCTGACCGGGCAGAGCGCGCACGCTGCGGGCATGGTGGGCCTCGCCCACCTCGGCGGCCGGCTCGCCCACCCCGAGCGGCATCTGGCGGTGTTCCTGCGCGAGCGCGGCTACGAGACCGTCCTCGCCGGCCTCCATCACGTGGGCCCTGCCGGTACCGAGGGCTACACGCAGGTGGGCGACGCCAATCTGCGCCATGGGCATGAAATCAGCGAATTTGCCCAGAGGTTCCTTCGCGAGCGGAACCCCGCGAAGCCGTTTTTTCTCGATTGCGGGTACACGGAGACCCACCGCACGGAGTGGGCTTGCCATGGTTTTAACCAGGAACATCATGTCCCCCGCGACGGCCACGGGAACGCGGGCTATGTAATGCCCCCGCCGGTCCTTCCGGACACCCCCGAGACGCGTCGGGACTGGCTCGACTACCGCCACAGTGTCGAGCGGCTCGATGCCTACCATGGGCAGGTCCTCGACGAGCTGGAGCGGCAGGGCATTCTTGATGATACCCTTGTGCTCTGCACTACCGACCACGGGCTGGCCCTGCCACAGATGAAGTGCAAGCTCACCGCTCACGGAACCGGTGTGCTGCAGATTGTGCGCTTTCCCAAGGGCCTCGGGCAGGGGCAGGTGCTTGACGCGCTCGTCAGCCACCTCGATGTTTTCCCCACAATCTGCGAACTGCTGGGCGCGGAGCCGCCGGGCTGGCTTGAGGGGCGGTCCTTGCTCCCGCTGGTGCGAGGGGACGCCGCGGCGATCCGCGACGAGGCGTTCAGCGAGGTAACTTTTCACGCCGCATTCGAGCCCAAGCGAGCGGTGCGCACGAAGCAGTATTGTTACATCCGCAACTACGCGCTGCCCCACCGGGAAATCCTCCCGAATTGCGACGATGGTCACGCCAAACGCTACCTGATGCGAAACGGTATGCCGGAGCGCGAGGCCGAGCCCGAAGAGCTGTACGACCTCACATGGGACCCGCAGGAGACGAACAACGTCGCCACGGATCCCGCCTTCGCTGGCGTCCGGGCCGATCTCGCCGCGCGGCTCGACGCTTGGATGCGCTCCACCGATGACCCTCTGCTCCACGACGACCCTGCGGGCGTCCTGCCCTTGCCCATGCGCTGTGTGCCATGGTCGGAGAACGAGCCCGATTTCCCGAAACAGGAATGGGACCCGGCGCAATGGGCGAAACGATGATCTCACGTCGCCGTTTTCTCGCCGGCGCTGTCGGAGCCTGCCTGGTAGGGCCGTCGCGCGGTTCTGCTGACGCCTCCAAGCCCTTTGCCATGACCCCTAAGCCCCGCAACCTGCTTTTGGTGATGGTCGACGACCTGAACCTCGCGCTTGCCTGCTATGGCCACCCGGCGGTACACACGCCCAACCTCGACCGGCTCGCTGCCCGCGGGCTGCGCTTCGAGCGAGCCTTTTGCCCATATCCGCTGTGCGGGCCGTCGCGCTCGGCCCTGCTCACGGGTCAGCGCCCCGAGGCGATTCCGATGCCGAACAACGAGGTCTCCTGGCGGGAACGCCAGCCTGATGTGAAGAGCCTGCCAGAGATCGCGCGGGGGCTCGGTTACCACACGGAGCGCATCGGCAAAGTGTTTCACCACGGCGTCCGCGGGGGGGACAGCGTCGACCATCAGGCCCAGGGCTTTCGCCTGCCCCACACCCACAGCGACCCGGAAAGCTTTGTGCACGAGTGGGGCGACGCGCCCGGCATTTACGAGACGCAGGCCGAAGGTCCCGAGCAGCTGATCGACGGGCCGGCGCACGGCGGCACCGCACTGCACACGATCCGCGCGACCAACCCCGAGGTCCTTCCGGACAGCAGGGTTGCCGACCGCGCGGAAGCTTTCCTTCGTGGGCACGACCCCGAGACGCCGTTTTTCCTTTGTGCCGGCTTTTACAAACCCCACGTTCCCTTCGTCGCGCCGGAGAAATGCTGGGCGCATTACGATCGGCTCGAAATCGAAAGCCTGGTTCCGCCCACATGGTATGAGGCTGCGGAGGTCCCTACCGGCACGCTAAAACAGGAACGGCGCTTTCACCGGGGAGCCAGCAAGGAGCAGCGCCGCCACCTGTACCAGGGCTACCTCGCATGCGTATCCTTTATGGACGAGCAGCTCGGCCGGGTGCTCGACGCGCTCGACGCGGCGGGCCGGGCAGACGACACGCTGGTCGCCTTTGTCGCCGATCACGGCTACCACATTGGGGAGCAGGCGCAATGGGACAAGATGATGCTGCTGGACCCATCGCTGCAGATTCCGATGATCCTGGCGGGTCCGGGCATTCCGTGTGGCGAAACGTGCGGGGCGGTCATTGAAAGCCTCGACTTGTTTCCAACCCTTGCCCGGCTGATGGGCTGGCCGGTAGGCGAGGCTTGCGATGGCAAGGACTTGGGCGAGTGGATCGCCGATCCGCAATGCGCCAGCGTTGCGCCGGCCTTTGCCTGGGTCCAGGCAGGATCGCGGGAAGGTTGGACGATCCGCACCGAAACGCACCGCTACGGCCTGATGAAGGCAGAGGGCGCGGAGCCCAAGCCATTCCTGTTCGATGTCTCAAGCGACCCCCACGAAAGCCGCAACCTCGCAGGCAGCCCGGAGCAGACCGAGCTCCAAGATGTCCTCGACACCCGCTTGCGGGAACATTTTCGAGCCTCGCAGCCGATTCGTTAGCGGGCACGTGCTGTGGGAGGTTTTGGCGGTCCTGCCACCCCCTGGACAGGGCGATTTATTAGGGTCTTGACCCTTGGTGGTTGGGGTGTTCTTATCAGGCATTTTCCAGGAGAAACTTTTTTCCGCTTATCCTATGGCCCTTTTCAAAGATACTTTACTCCGCAAGGCGCTCTCCGTCGGCTCTGCGCTCGCGCTGCTCGCCAGCGGCGCCTACGGGTTTACGGACCTCAGCTTCGATACCTTCACGCTGCTTGGATCCGGTACCCGGTCCACTGATCCGGATTACGACACCGGCTCGACCGAGCCCTATGTCGGCCGCTGGCTGGACCAGGATACCAACATCGCGGTGCAAGTGACTTTGCTCAACCTCAACGGGGCAGAGGCGGAGTCGTTCACCTACAACGAGGATAACGAAACTGGCGTTCAGCAGAACCCGCCAGCCAACGTTTCCCTCGGGATCGATGACACCGGTGGTGACAGCACCACCCTGTTCTCCCACTATTTGTTTGAGTTTCAAGACGCCTCGAATGATTTCGAGCCTTTAGCGCCCGCGAATTACCGGATTACGGTGTACGACCTCGATTACAAAACGTCGGATTCGAACCGTATCGAATCGGTCCTCTTCCCGGATTCCCTCGTCAACAACGTGCAGCGCTTCAACGCTGACGGCCAAGTGACGACCCAAGTCTATCAGGGCAGTTTCGGCGTCCGCGATCCGACTGGCAACCCCAACGTGACCTACGTTCAGCAGAGCGACGGTGGAGAGATCAACGGGACAGACTTCACGAAGTTTCAAGGGCTGGCCAATTGGGATTCGGACCTCAACGAAGCGACCCAGTCAGCGGCTCCCCAAGGCGCCGTTTCGGTCCTGCTCACGGATGTAGACTCTTTTGAGATGATCACCATGATCGAGGGCGTCACCGGGGATCCGGGGATGCGCGCCATTGTCGACTTTTCCGACCCGCCGGACAGCGGTGAAATCATCCCAGAGCCCTCGATGGCCTGGATGGCCGGTGTTGTTGTTCTGCTGGCGGTTTATCGCCGGCGTTAGCCTTCCTTTTCCCGTCGGGCAGTCGATTTTCCAATCCGGCAACTACTTGCGGTCAAATCGGATCGAATCGACTGTCTCCAAAAGAGCCTCTGCGTCCTCGGCATCTACGTAGCTCAGGGTAAACACCAGGGCATAGCCCTCGATCACCGTTGCCAGGATCCGTTGGGTGATCGTCATGCCCATCACCCGAGTCTCGGCCTCCATCCAGTGGAAGGTCTCTCCGTCGACATCAAGGGACTGAGTTTCCTTGTTGACCGTTATTTCCAGGGCACCCTGCTCCAGGAGCTGGCGGGTGGCCGCCAGGTAATCCGCGCCGCTGCGGATGCCGGGAGCGTGGCTCACCCGTTCCGCCGTCAGAATGATGTTGGGATTGAACCGCACCGGCGTGCCGTAGGGGTGCTTGAATGCCACGAACATGTTAAAAGTGCGCGGTTGGGCGGCTTCAAAGACCGTGTTGAGGTTGGAATCATCCCCAGCGATGACGCGCGAACCAGCATCCATTATCTCGGCTTTTGCCTCGTCACTGGTTAAGTGCCAGCCCTCAGGCAGCTCGAGGGTCATCCCGAACGACTCGTTGCGGTAGGTCGCCCCGTCGAAGGTGCCGACGTCTACCTTTTTCTCGACGGGTTGAGAGCACGCGGCCATGGCAAAGCAGCCAACCACGGCCACGGATAAACGCAAAAAAGCCTTCATGGAAAATAGGGTTCTCCGTTTGTGAGCCCGCGGAACGAGCGTAGGCAAGGGCAATCGATGCTTCGGCCATCGGGGTCAGGTGCGAAACACCGGCCGCACGGGTGGACTGGTGCTGTGGTTTGCGACGAGGCGCTTCGTGCTGCAGGCTTCGGTTTGCGGCGCGTGGAGTTGCCGGACGGAATGGATGCTTTTCTCAACCTCTTTCAGCGGCTCGATCGCTCGACGCGAACGAATGAAAAGGTGGCGGCGCTGGAGGCCTTTTACGCTGAAGCCGGGCCCGGCGATGCTGCCTGGGCCACCTACTTCCTGTGCGGGCAGCGGCTGCAGGCGCCGGTCAAGACCCGTGCGCTGCGGGAGTGGGTTGCCGAGGTTTCCGGCTATCCGCTCTGGTTGATCGAGGCCTGCTACGACCGCGTCGGGGACCTTGCCGAAACGGTTTCGCTGCTGCTGCCCGAGAAGGTCGAGGCTAGTGCTGCTACCGATTTTGCCTCGGCAAGGGCGGACCTCCAGTCTCAGGATGGCCAGCGCGGACTCGGGGAGACTCCCGTTGCCCTTGCGGGCTCCCGCGCCCCGGCAACCCTTTCCGAGCTGATCGAAACGCGTGTCCTGCCCTTGCGCGGTCTTGAGGAAGCCGAAGCCGCTGAGGTCGTTGCTGGAACCTGGGCGCAACTGGATAAGGTTGGGCGGCTGGTCTATACGAAGTTGCTGACCGGCGTGTTTCGGGTCGGGGTTTCGCGCGGGCTGACCCTGCGGGCGCTGGCCAGCCATGCGGGTGTGGAAACCAGCCTGATGGAGCACCGCCTGAGCGGTACCTGGTGGCCTGGTGCCGAGTTCTTTCAAAACGTGCTGACGGGCGAGGAGAGCGCCGAGGATGCCCGCCGCCGCCCGTACCCGTTTATGTTGGCGCACCAGCTTGACGACCCGCCCGAGACTCTCGGCAACGTCGGGCAGTGGGCCGCTGAATGGAAGTGGGACGGTCTGCGCGCCCAGCTGCTGACGCGCGGCGGCGATGTGCTGTTGTGGTCGCGCGGCCAGGAGTTGCTTTCCGCCTCGTTTCCAGAAATTGTTCAGGCGGCGGGTTCGCTCGATGACGGCCTTGCGCTCGACGGCGAAGTTGTTGGCTGGCGGGACGGTTTTCCGCTGCCGTTTACGGCCCTGCAAACCCGCATCAACCGGCAGAAGGTCACCCGCGCGAGCCTACAGGAAGCCCCGTGCGCTTTTGTCGCGTTTGATTGCCTCGAGGCCGGCCATGCCGATCTGCGCGAACGCCCTTGGCGGGAGCGCCGTGAGCGGCTCGAGCAAGTACTCGTGGCTCATACCAGTGAGGCTCTGCAGCTCAATCCGCTCGTTGAGCTACCCGAGGGCAAGGGCTGGCCAGCGCTCGCCGAGGCCCGAACGGGATCGCGGGAGCGCGGGGTCGAGGGCCTGATGCTCAAGCAGTGCGACAGCGTGTACCTCGCCGGGCGCGTGCGCGGGCCCTGGTGGAAATGGAAGATCGCGCCCTACAGCGTCGACTGCGTACTCGTGTACGCCCAGGCTGGCCACGGGCGTCGCGCGGGCTTGTTTACGGATTTCACCTTCGCCGTTTGGGAAGGTGATGCCCTCGTGCCGTTTGCGAAGGCCTATTCAGGACTTAGTGATGCGGAGTTTGCGCGGCTCAATCGCTGGATCCAGCGCAACACGGTTCAACGTCAAGGGCCCGTCCGGGCAGTGACCGCCGAGCAGGTATTCGAACTGCATTTCGAAAATATCGCGCCCTCCACTCGCCACCAGAGCGGCCTCGCGGTGCGCTTCCCCCGGATGCACCGCTGGCGCACGGACAAGCGGCCCGCTGAGGCCGACAGCCTCGACCGCCTTCGCGAAATCGCTGCTAGCCGACAGGTCAACGCTCCGGCTAAGCTCGAACAGGGCGTCTTTGATTTTTGAGCGCCGGCAAGGGGTGAGGGAAAGGGATACTAGGAGGCGATGAGTTCTAAGAAATCCGCCCCAAAGCTAGAGCGCCCCCCGGTGCTTTACGACAAAACGCAGCCGCTGATCGCGCAACTCGAAGAGCGTCTGCAAGGGCGGTTCATCGCGTACTGAATTTCCGTCAGCGGCTCCCTGTGCCAGAACGACGTCAACGTGTTCAGCGAAATCCTCAAGCAGGTCGGCGACTGTGAGCGCTTGTTTCTATTCATCAAGTCCAATGGGGCACGGGCACGGCCAGCCTGCGGATGGTGAACCTGCTGCGCAACCGCTGCAGACACATGACCGCCCTCGTGCCGCTCAATTGTGAATCCGCTGCGACGATGCTCGCGCTCGGCGCCGACGAAATCCAAATGGGCCCGATGGCCTTCCTGACGCCCGTCGATACAAAGGTCTACCACGACCTGTGTCCGATCGACAACGACAATGACCGGGTGCGCATCGGCACCAACGAGCTCGATCGCATCATCGAAGGTTGGCAGAGCACAGCCACGGAGGATGACGACGGTGTCTTCAACGAGTTGTGGAAGTACATCCACCCGCTGGCAATCGCTGCCGCG
This sequence comes from Opitutales bacterium, assembly GCA_050331415.1. GTDB lineage: Bacteria > Verrucomicrobiota > Verrucomicrobiia > Opitutales > Cerasicoccaceae > DAIQNO01. Next base: position 7,925 of record JBHJGW010000221.1, read on the forward strand.
CAGCGCGCCGGGACGCTGTCGGCGATGCTTTGCAACCAGATCATGTCCTATCATATCGAGGACGAGGCCAAGCGTGAGGAAATCAGTCGCAAGCTCAACAGCGACTACCCGGCGCATTCCTACCCCATCGTGCCGAAGGAGGCGCGTCGGATCGGGATATCCGCTGTGGAGATGGACCACGAAGTCAACGACCTGCTCATTCAGCTCAACGACGTGTATTCCACGATGGGCAATCGTTTCCGTACCGACTACGACCCCCCACCACCGCGACAACGAGATCCTGAACATTGTCGAGTGCCGCGGCAAAATGATCTACTACGAACTCGACAAGGAGTGGCACTACTCCGAAAGCGAGCGCATCTGGCGCTACACCAACGAGCAAAGCGTCTACCGCGTGCGCGCTGACGGCACGAACAACAACGGCATGGCCGACCCGCCTTTCTACATCCGATGAGGGGAGCTCAACTCGCCCCCACGTCCGAGGCTGCCCGCACAGCCATCACGCAATCATTCTGCAGCTCGGTGAGGGTGCGGATGCCGGCTTCGGCGAGGTCCATCAGCGCGTTGAACTCAGCTCGTGTGAAGGTGGCTTCCTCTCCGGCGCTCTGCACTTCCACCAGGCGGCCCGTGCCCGTCATGACGACGTTGCAGTCGACGGTCACGGCGGCGTCTTCGATGTAGTTGAGGTCCAGCAGAGCGCGGTCTTGCCAGTGGCCGACACTCACTGCGGCGACGCTGTCGGTAAACGGGCTCTCGGCCAGGGTGCCCTCGGCGATCAGCCGGTCGACGGCCAAGGTCGCCGCGGCGAAGGCGCCGGTAATGGCCGCGGTGCGGGTGCCGCCGTCGGCCTGCAGCACGTCGCAATCGACCCACAGCGACAGGCCGGGGAGCTTCTGCAGGTCCGTTACCGCGCGCAGGGCGCGGCCAATCAGCCGCTGGATTTCAATGGATCGGCCGTCCTGCTTGCCCTTGTGGCCGGCGCGTGATTTCCGCGTCAGGGTGGAGTAGGGCAGCATCTCGTATTCCGCGGTGATCCAGCCTCCGGGCACGCCCTGCGCCTTCATCCAGCCCGGGATGGCCTGGTCGATGGTCGCCGCGCAGATGACCTGCGTGTCGCCGAAGCGGCACAGGACGGAGCCGCTCGCATGCGGCGCGATCCCCGGCTGCAAGGTTACCGGGCGCATATCAGCTGGCGTCCGTCCATCGAGGCGGAGCCCCTCGGGCGTAAAAATTTCGGTCGTGGTTTTCATCTGTCCCGGCAGGCTCGGCGATGCCATCGGACATGTCCACTCCCGAAACCCGAAACGCTCGACCGGGGTCGCGGCCTAAGGTCGGCTCCGCGAGAGGTCCCGCCTTGGACTCTTTGCCCAGGCAAACTTCATTGCTTTCTCAATTGCCTCCGCGGGCCACGCTCCAGTCCGGCAGGGTTGTTCTCGCTCCCGGAAGAGCCGGTTTTCAGGCGGGGACGATGCGCAGGATGCGCACGATGTCCGACTGCGGTTCCACGTGAAAGTACACGGCGTTCTTGCCAACGATCGAAACCTCGATGTTGCGGCCGCGATTATCTTTTTCGACGAAGGTGCCTCGCAATTGCTCGTTTTCGCCAAGGCTGAGCAGGAAGGCGACAAGCTTGTCGCGGTCAGGACGGTCGGAGGTGCCGAGGGAGTCAATTACGTCCTCGGCCTCCATCCAGTTCTTCGAGTCGCGGTCGTCGAGGGTTCGGGTGATTTCCATACGGTGTGCGAGCGACCGCTGACGCCGCCGTACCTGGAGCAACAGCGAAACCTCGTCGAGCTCTTCGTCAGAGAGCTTCTCGATTTCCGCTTTCCAGTTGATCGACGTCATTTCCATGAGGCTACCTCAGCCCTCGGTCAGGTCAAGGCACGGATGCTCTGCACCGGCAGGGGTTGTGGCCCTAACGAGCTTTCTCCAAGAATCTACGGAAGCTGTTCGCCAGCCTGCGCTCCCATCATCAGGGACTGGCCCCCGATCCGACAATTCGCTGGCCGCACCAAGCGAACAGCCCCGGCGCTTCGCGCACCGGGGCTGCTGTAAGAGAGGTTTAGAGAGAGTTAAGGATTCAGGAGGCGCGCTTGGCCTTCTGCTTGCGCTGGATCGCGAAGAGCAGGCCGAGGGCGGTGATGCCGCCGAGGTAAACGCTCGGCTCCGGTACTGGATTGATCACAACCGACGTTTCGAGGTCGATCTTGTCGGTAACAACATCAGCGAAGTCTGAGAACGAATTAGCCTGTACAGCGAAGGCCCCGTCGCCGCCAATGGCGTTATTTGCATAGAAGTTATTTACAGACGAAGAGCCGACGGTAATGGCGTTGATCGTATCAATGGGCCCGTCAAGCGCCGCGTCACGAGCAGCTCGAGTCGAGAAGCCACTACCTGAACCATCCGAGAAGATATCAATGATAAAGGTGTCGGTGTTGAACAGACCGTTGTTGATGGCGGAGCTCGCCTGGCCGGCAGCGAAGCTGATCGCCTGGTCCGGACTGGTGCCGCCGAAGCCTAAACGCGTATCGCTTCCGATGATATTCGCGAACTGCTGAGCCGCCGCTGGCGAGTCGATCAAGAACCAGTCCTGGGAGACGTCGGAGGAAGTATCCCACTGGATCACCTGGACGGCGATCGAGCCGTTGTTGAAACGATTTTGGATCGTGGGGTCGGAGAAGGCGGCCTGGTAACCTTGGGTGACCAGGTTGTATTCGGAAGTACTGATACTGCCCGAGACATCGTTGAGCAGGAGCAGAGCACCGTCAACGGTGGGAGCCGTCGGCAGGGAGGAGATAAAAGCAGCTGAGGCAGCCGCTGGCAGAAGAGGGAGGGTCAGAAGACCGCAAATGCGCTTTAGTGCGTTCATGGGACCTGTACCTGAATAGAAATACTGAAAATCGTCAAGGAAAAAGAACTAAAAGGAGATAAAAAAGCAACTGGAAGGGGTGTGTGGCTTACGTACAAGGCTCGGCTCCAACCCCAGGATCCTGCCCAATAGGGTGTGCCGTCCCGTGGTGACTGGGGTTGGTGGGCGGCACCGCAGCGAGATGGGCTTGCAACCGGGTGGTTCTGCCGGGACACTAGCCAGAATTTTTTGCCCCGACGCGACTCATGCCGAAACGCGAAGACATCCAGACCATCCTTATCATTGGCTCCGGCCCGATCATCATCGGCCAGGCCTGCGAATTTGACTACTCCGGCACCCAGGCCTGCAAGGCGCTGCGCGAGGAGGGCTACCGTGTGGTGCTCGTCAACAGCAACCCGGCGACGATCATGACGGACCCGGAATTCGCCGACCGTACCTATATCGAACCGCTGACCGTCGAGGTGGTCGAAAAAATCATCGAGCGCGAGTGTCCGGATGCGCTGCTGCCGACGCTTGGCGGCCAGACAGGGCTCAACCTCAGCCTCGACCTCGCTCGAGCAGGCGTGCTGCAAAAGTATGGCGTTGAACTGATTGGCGCCCGAGAGGAAGCGATCGAGCGCGGTGAAGACCGGGAGAAGTTTCGCGTCATTATGGGCGAAATCGGGCTCGACGTGCCGAGCTCATTCACCGTCAAGAGCCGCCAGCAAGGGCGCGAGGCCGCGGAAAAGATCGGCAGCTACCCGCTCATTATTCGCCCGAGCTACACGCTCGGGGGCAGTGGCGGCGGCATCGCCTACAACCGCGAGGAACTCGACGAGATCGTCGGCAACGGCCTCGATGCCTCCCCCGTGCGCGAGGTCCTCATCGAGGAATGCCTGCTCGGGTGGAAGGAGTACGAAATGGAGGTCATGCGCGACCACCGCGACCAGTGTGTCGTCATTTGCTCCATCGAGAACTTCGACCCGATGGGCGTGCACACTGGTGACTCCATCACGGTCGCCCCGGCGATGACGCTGACGGACAAGGAATACCAGCTCATGCGCGATGCCTCGTTTGCCGTCATTCGCGCGATCGGCGTCGAGACGGGCGGCTCGAATATTCAGTTCGCCGTCGATCCCGAGACCGGGCGCATGGTGGTCATCGAGATGAACC
>JBHJGW010000222.1:0-50247 GCA_050331415.1 Opitutales bacterium
TGTTCTGTTACATGTGGTCCGAAAACACGAGAGCCCCCAACAGCTGGGGGCGGGGCTCGAGCAGCTGGGCCCCGCCGTGCGCGCCCACTTTTGGCTGGGGCGCCGCGCGGCCCCGCGCGGCGGCGGTGGAGGCTTTCATGAAATGGCGACGATTCACGTTAGGTCAGGGGTACTGGTTTGCCACTGACAAGCACTGAGGGGGTAGAAATTGGAGCCATCGCTAAAGGCGCCAATCGGCGGCGACAAGTTCCGCCACCGAGGGTGCATCTGACTGATAGGTCGTAGGATCGGCGATTTCGGCCACGTGAAACGCCTCGCGCCGCTCGATGCAAGTGGCGCAGCGGCCGCAGTGGAGCGTTTCGCCACGGTAGCACGACCAGGTCTCCTCGAAAGGCACCCCGGTGGCCTGCCCGCGGCGGACGATCGCAGCCTTATCGATCTCCAGGAAGGGCCGGTCGAGCCGCAGGGGCTGCCAGTCACAGAGCCCGAGTGCCTCGTTCATCTTCTCCGCAAATTCGGGGCGGCAGTCGGGATAGATCGCGTGGTCGCCGGCGTGCGCGGCATAGCTGACACTCTCGGCCTTGATTGCCAATGCCCAGGCACCCGCCAGCGAGAGCAGCACCATGTTACGATTGGGCACGATGGTGCTGCGCATGCTCGGCTCGGTGTAGTGACCGTCGGGCACGTCCACCTCGCGGTCGGTCAGGGCGCTGCCCATCAGCAGGGCGCCAAGGCTCGAGAGATCGACGACCCGGTGTTCCACCCCCACCCGCTTCGCGAGCGTGTGGGCGCTGTCGAGCTCACGCAGGTGGCGCTGTCCATAGTCGACGCTCAGGGCATGCACCTCGTGGCCACCGCGAACCAGTTCGAACAGCAGGGCGCTCGAGTCGAGGCCGCCGGAATATATCAAAACTGTCTTCATGCCAACGGACCACCAATTTCAAGATACTTCCCGGAATCGGCACGCGCAAACCGAGAATTGGTTGCCGCTTTTTGGCCACGGTGGCAACCCCAAAGCTTCGAACCGCTGTCCAGCGCGCTCAAACAGCGGTTTGCTGGGGGTTGGGCTCGGAAGCATGGGCTTGCTCAGCCCTTAAGCCGGCGCCCGTAGAGCGCCTGAAAGCGCGCGCCAAAGTGGGCCGGGTGAAGGAGCGCGCCCAGGGTCCGGCGCTGTTCCATGCTGCCGTTTTCCATCGCCGCGCGCACCGCTTCAGCAGCGTGGTGCACGAAAAACGACTCCTGGCGGCGCACGTCGCAGCCGGAGAACTGGAAAGCGCGCAGGATCCCCAGCAGGCGGTCCCAAGCGACATCGCTGGTCAAGTCCTGCTGGCCGGGCCGAGCCAGCAAATCGGTTTGCTGTCGGTGCCGGTAATAGGCACGCGCCGTGCCCTGCGGCGTGCTTTCGAGCAACTCGGGCCAGGTTTTGCCGTAATCGAACGTCAGCAGCACGCCTTCCCAGGGTTGATTCACGATCTGCTCGAGCAGCGCCTCCGCCCGCAGCGAATAATCCACACGGTAGCCTTCCGGAGCCGAATCGGGAAGGCGCGGCAGCAACGCGGCCGCATCCCGGCTAAGGTACGGCGCAAGGATCTCGCCGAGCGTTCCGTCTTCGGCTACGGTCACGCCAATTTCGCGCCAGTGCCCTCCGTGGAAGCACATGCGCACACAGGGTTGGGCGTCGAGCAGCTCGTTGGCGAAGACGACCGCCCGGCGGGGCACCTCGATACGCTCGCCGGATCCAATCCGGCGGTAGCCGGCGAAGGGCAGATCCAGCCCGTTAAAGGGGTACACGCCCGGTTCCGCGCCTATCTCCAACAAGTCGAATTCGGCTGCATTGGCCTCGCCGAGGAGGTTGACAAGCGCCTCCACAACCAGACGCCCAAACAGCGGCCCAAGCGTCGATGCCGTGTAGAAATCGCGGTCCGCCTGACGGCCAACGCGCTCCGCCCCGGCGGTATAATATCCCGCACCGGGCTCGAAGAGCACGATGTCCATAAAATCGACAAACGGCATCCAGCGCGCTTCACCGGCGCGGGCGTTCAAGGCTTGCCGCAGGATGTCCGGCATGGGCAGGCTGGTGTCTTGTGAAAGCATGGCGATGATCCCCAACAGCAGAAACGCCGCTGCGCGAAGCAAAATGTTTGCCCGATGAAGTCGTCCGACAAGGAAAACGCCACCGCCCGTCCGTTTGCCTGGTTGCGCCGAGGGTACCGCCTGCCCCTGCTGCTGGCGCTGCTGGCCATGCTGATCGGCGCAGCGGTGCATCCGAATACCGCCCACTGGTTCGCCCCCGACTACTGGCGCGCGTGGTTGCGGCTGGGCGGGGCGATGCAGCTGGTGCGCAATTATTACGTCGACCCCGAGCAAGCGACCTATCCTGCGCAAACCGAGCGCGCCCTGTCGGAAATGCTCGGCGCCCTCGACCCCTACAGCGGCTACCTGCCTCCCGAACATTTTCAGGACTTTCAGGACAGCACACAGCAGCGCTACGTTGGGGTGGGCATCCAGATTGAGTCGCTGCGCCAGCGCGTGACGATCACCGAGGTTTTTGCCGACAGCCCGGCCGTAGCAGCCGGCCTGCAAGCTGGCGACCAGATCGTGGAAGTCGACGGACAAGACACCCGTGGCTATACGCTGACCGAGATGGTCGAAGCTCTGCGCGGAGAAGAGGGGACCGAGGTTGAGATGACCGTAAAGCGCCCCGCCAAAGGCGAACGGGTGACCAAGACCCTTCAGCGCAAGCTCGTCCACTTTCCCCGGGTGCGTGACGTGCGCGTTGACGACGAGATCGGCTACCTGCGCCTGACTCAGTTCGGAGCGCAAACGCCTGAGGAGTTTGCCGCCGCGCTCGATCAACTCCGCGAGGGCGGCGCACGCGGGCTGATCGTCGACCTCCGCGGCAATCCCGGTGGCCTGCTCCTCGCCGCAGTAGCGCTGGCCGACGCGTTCCTGCCCGCCGGCAAAGTCGTTGTCACGACCCGAGGACGCGTGGGCGAGCACGTAAACCCCACCGAACACCCGGCGAGCGTCGACTGGCCGTTGGTCATCCTGCAGGACGGCAACAGCGCCAGTGCATCGGAAATTTTTGCCGGGACGCTGCAGGATTATCACCGGGCAATCGTCGTCGGCGAAGTTTCCACCGGCAAAGGGTCCGTGCAAACCATTTTCAACCTCGACGACGGCTCCGGCCTTCGCCTGACCACGGCCCGGTATTACCTACCGAGCGGGCGTACGATTCAAGATACGGGCGTCCAGCCAGACGTCACCATTGCGCTCACCGAAGCCGAGCGCGCGGTCGATTGGGCGCGACACGGCCCCCAGGACCTTTCCGCCGAGGCCTTTGTCGAGCGCTTTGGCATCCCGCGCCCGAAGGACCGCCAGCTCGAAGCCGCCCGCGCGATCTTGCAAGGCCTCCTGGCGCTGCAAGACGATTAGCAGGAACGCGCCGCCAGCGTTGTCATTGCTGCTGTGCTCATCCCAGCAATCGCCCTCGACAGGCCTTCGGTTTAATTCGGCGACCGAGTCTAGCCGTTGTCACGGTCCCACCCGTCCATGACTTCCGGTGAGACGAATCGCATACCGAGGTCCTGAACGGTCAGCATCAGTTTGTCGACGAGCTCAAGCAGCCACTCGCGCTGGTTGCGCGCCGGCGCGGGGTCGCTCTCGCCCTTGAGCGGAACGAGCGCCTCATGAAGCATCAGCAGGCCGCCGCGGTTCTCTTTCAGAGTCCACTTTAGCCCAAAGAGCAGCAGCGGTATGCGCTGCGGCATCCAAAACGGGTCCCACGCAAAGTAGGTCATCGGCATCAACGAGCGCCCGCTGCCGTGGACCAATTCGGCTAGGCGCTGTTCCCACAGGCCGCTCGGCGGCCGGTAGAAGCGGCTGCGCCAGGCGGCATCGCCGAGTGCTCCTTGAACCTGTGCGTCAAATCGATCGAGTTCGGACAGGATCTCGGCGTCTGGCAGTTTTTGCGGCGTGCGGTGCGTGAAGCTGTGGTTAATGATCGTATGGCCGTTGGCCGTCATCCGCCGTACAAGCGCCTCCTGCCCCTCGATCCGTTGCCCGACGAGGCAAAACCCGGCCGGCACACCAGCCGCTCCGAGCAGGTCGAGCAACCGATCCGTCTGCCCCGGCACCGGCCCGTCATCGAAGGTCAGCACGACATGCTCGGGCGGTATGGGCAGCCGCTTGAAACGCCGTTCGATCAGGTTAAACATGGCGGCACATCAGCTTGGTTTGATCCTGAAACGCTCCTTCGGGAACCCCTTTTTATCGGCTGCTCGTGCTGTCGAAGGGCGCACGGGCAAGGGTCACGGCCAGCAGCACCCAGCCCGCGAGCATCGCAACGCCGCCCAGCGGCGTTATCGGAGCGACCCAGCCGGGAGCGCCGACCGCCAGCAGATAAACCGAGCCGCTGAACAACAGGGGACCGACGATCCAAAGGCGCAGCACCCAGCAACCCAGTTTGGCGACAGCGACAGCGGGGTAAAGCGCGACGGCCAGCAAGGCAATCGCGTGCGTGAGGTGGTAGAGCACTGCGGTTTCCCAGGTGCCCTTGGTGCCCCGCTCAATCAGGAAATCCTCGAGGGCATGAGCTCCAAATGCGCCCAGTGCGACAGCCAGCGCACCACTGATGGCGGCGAACACCCGCGCAGTTCGATTCAATTTTTCGGACATGGGCCTACCTTAGCACCCGCCACCAAAGGAGCAACTGTCGCCCGCGAATCGCCTTCAGCCTCGCAATAACCCCGTTGTGAATGTTGCGCTAATCCAGAACGTCCTCGAGCTTAAGCAGGATTTCAGCGTCTTCGCCGAGAAGATTGACCACCCGCATCTTGCTACTGTATCCATCCGTACTGAAGTATTCGGGGTATTCTGCAACAGTTTCGGCCAGGGAAAGGGTCCGTACCACGAGCGCAACTTGGGCTTGGCGGTCTTCCCCCGCCACTCCGATGGTAATCCTTCGAGAAAAAATCGTGCCCTTGTGTTGCCGTTGGGAGGACATTCCCGTGACGCCAGACTCGGGTACCGTTTGAAAATGCTGCCCCGCGAAATTGATGCGAAAGCGATCGTCCCACACGGCTTTGCCATATTGGATCGGATACAAACGACGGTGGTCTTCACCTCGGTTGATCTGTGCGATGCGGGTGTGCCGGACCACTTCGTCGCCCCAGGTGATTTCATGTCGAAGTAAGCTGCACTGTTGTGCGGGATGACGCCGACGAAATGCTCCACGCCCAGATCGCGGGGACGCAGGTAGGCAGGCTCGACCACATAAGCGCTCTCTCCCGGACTGCCTCCGCGAATCCGGCCCTCAATCGGCGAGGCCTTCGGCTCCGACGGCGTGCAGCCCACCGCCAGAATCGATAAAAGGATACCCGCCAGCAGCGATCTCATCAGAAGGCATGAGATTACGGGCGTCATTTGAAGTCAAGCGTCCGCGGTCGACCCGTTGAGGTAGGTGGGCCCGTTGGGCTTCACGCCACTGGCAAGGAGTGTTTCGAAAAAGGGTTCCTGCTCTTCCCGGGCGACCATGTCCACATCGATGCGCTCCAGGCCGAGATCGCGCATCCAGCTGTAGAGAGTATTGTCGGCAAAGCCGAGCCAGCGGTCGGCATAAAGTTGCTGAGCTTTTTCGAACTGGTGTTCGCGCAGGTCGAGCACCAGTAGGAGTCCGCCGGGTTTGAGGATGCGCTCCGCTTCGGCCAGGGCCGCCTGTGGGTGAATCGCATGGTGCAGCGCCTGCGACAGCAACGCAAGGTCCGCCGAGGCGTCCGGCAGCGGCACGTTCTCAATGTCGCCAAGAACGTAGCGAAGGTTCTCGATGCCGTGCTTTTTGGCCAGCTCCGTGCCGAACTCCACCATTTTGGGCGCGTTGTCGACACATATGACCTCTTTCGCCCGGCGTGCCATCAACTGGCTCAAAACGCCTTCGCCGGCTCCCAAATCGACCACCGTGATCTTCGGTACCAGATGGAGCAACAAGTGCCCGATGGCCTCCCAGGAACGGCCCGGGCAGTAGTTTTTTCCCAGCCGACCGGCAACTGTGTTGAAATACTGCTCGCTGGCGCGGCGGCGCCGCTCCAGAATCCGGTCGAGGCCGACACGGTCTTCGTGAAACTCGCCCTTGGCATCGGAAATCGTGGCGAGCGCGCTTTCGATAAGCTGCTCGGAGGTTTCGTCGAGCCGCCGGTTGGGGCCGTAGAAGCTGCGTTTGCCTTCTTTGCGGTCGCTGACAAGCTCACCCTGGCGCAGCAGGGCCAGGTGCGAGGAAATACGCGACTGCCCCATCCCGAGCACCTCCTGCAACTCGGCCACCGACAACTCCTCGCGCCGCAACAGGCTCAACAGCCGCAGGCGCGTCGGATCGGCCAACAGTTTAAGGGTTTCCCAGGGCTCCGGCATCACATCAACGTTTAACGATACGTTGATGTGAAACCGATTTTGCACGCAAAGGCAACTGCTTAATCGCTCACGGGATTATGAAGAGTAGCACAATGGCGACAATGACGACGCCGACAATGCAGCCAACCGGCAGCGGGCGGTCGCCGGTCACCCGACCGGTCTGGGCATTAACCGAAAATCCGTAATGGCGCCCGCCCGCCGTGACCGAACCCCGCCACACCGGCAGCAGGTACCGGTGAGCCTCGCAGCGTTCGAAGCTGGCCGCGCGGCGAATGATCCGCTGAGCGTGGCCGCCGACTTTTCGCCGGATATGCCAATCCAGCGCGGGCAGCGTACGCTCCAGTGCAAGGTCTTTGGCTTCCGCCTCGTCCAGCGTTGCCGCCATGACTCCGACACGGTCGAAATGCCGGGGCTCGGGTGCCGTCGCCTGCTGGAAGTCCCACGGGCCCAACGCTTCGGCCTGGCCCTCGGTCATCGCGTTTCCGGCATGGAGGCGCAGTCGCTCGAAGCCCTGTGTCAGCCTTCCGCTCATCTCGTACCACTGCACCCGTATCGGCAACCTGCGCAGAAAATGGAGGGCCGCGGCCGTAACATCCCCCGCGGGCGCCTGCCCCGGCGGCTCTTTGCTGTAGCGGACCCCCTGCTTGGCGGTGTAGTCTGCCCGGACCTCCGCGTCGAGGTGCCAGCAGGGCACCCAGACGGGATCTGCTTCGATATGCTGGCGGGCGGCATTGGCAAAACTGGTCGGCACTATCGGCTGCGCCGCCGCCCACTCGCGATAGGCAGCCAGGGCCTCCTCGCGGGAAAGCACAAACGGCAGCAGAGCGTGCGCGGTCTCGCGGATCCTCCCGGTCTCGTTTTCCGCCGGCCGCGACCGGTGATCGCCGCTGCGGGGCGGCGGCGCGGCGGCAGTGTCCTCGGTTGGCTCGGACTCCCGGCTTGCCGCGCGGGTACCCGGCGCTTCTCCCTCGTCGCCGCCATCCGCATCACGGGGAGTTCCGGCCTCGGGGGTATCGGTTGCCCCCGACGCAGGCTGCTCCGGGGGACTTTCCGAAGCCTCCGTCTCCTCGCTCGGCGAATTCTCGGGCCCGGGCTCGGCGGTTAGGCCCGCGTCCGGCGCGGACGCCTCGGCAAGCTCAGTCGGTAACAGCTCCTCGATCCGCGAACGACTTCCGCACTCGGGGCAGCGGATGGTGATTTGCGCAGGATCGATCTCGATCTTGCTCAGGCAGTACTTGCATTTGACGGTAGCCATCGCAACGAGGGGAAGAGCGCAGCTCTTCGACCTTCGCCAAAACGCTGTCTCGATGGCAAGCGGAATCGCGGGAGGGCCAGCCCACGTCCTGCCGGGAACCCGCCTGACGGCACCCCGCACCGCCTCGGCAGTCTTACCCCCAAAGGCCGGGCTTACATCAGCTCGGACCAGCCCTCGGCCTCGGCGAGTTCCTTCACGAGCTTCTTGATGTCCTGCGCTTTGCTCTTGGGGCAGACGAGCGTGGCGTCGCTGGTCTGCACAACCACGAGGTCCTCGCAGCCGAGCAGGGCGATTCGATGGCCGCCCTCGGTGACAACCAGGTTGCCCGAACCATCCTTAACCCAGCCCTCGCCGTGGACGCAGTTGCCGGCGGCGTCCTGCGGGCGGTGGCGAGCTACGGCGGGCCATTCGCCGACGTCATCCCAATCGAAGTTCGCGGCGATGGTAACGATCCGATTGTCCGCCGAAGCGGGCTCCATGATCGCGTAGTCGACAGAGATTTTCATCAAGCCGGGATAGAGCTCCGAAAGAACGGCGTCGGTGGGCCGGCCGCCGCGGATCGCTTCGTTGATCTGCTCCAGGGCACCGTTGAGCTCGGGCGCGTACTGCGTAAAGCAGCTGGCGATCGTCTGCGCGGTGAAGACGAAGATCCCGGCGTTCCACGAAAACGTGCCGGCGGCAATGTAGCCCTTGGCGGTTTCCTCGTCCGGCTTCTCCCGAAAAGTCTTCACGCGTTTGGCCGTCATTTCGTCGAAGTCCTGCCACGCCTCGCCAGCGTCGATGTAGCCGTAACCCGTGGAGGGGAACGTCGGCGGAATGCCGATGGTGACGATTACCGGCTCTGCCTCGCAAGCTGCGAAGGAGGCGGCGAGCGTGCGTCGAAAGCCAGCGTGGTCACTGATGGCGGCATCGGCCGGCAGCATCGCGAGGCTGCCCTGCGGATCGCGCGCCCGCACCAGCACCTGCGCCAGGCCGACGGCGGCGGCGGTGTCCCGCCCCACCGGTTCGCTGACGATGTTCTCGGTCGGCAGGCTTGGGCAGACCTCCGCCACGGCAGCAGCCTGCTCGGCATTGGTGATGATGATGATGCGCTCCGGCGGCACTAGCCCGTCGAGTCGCTCGAGCGTCTGCGCCAGCATGGGAGTGTCTCCGACAATCGGCAAGAGGTGCTTCGGGCGCTTCAATCGACTCGCCGGCCAAAAGCGCTCACCGCGCCCTCCGGCCATGATTACTGCGTAGCGGTGTTCGTCCATGCCGGGGATGCTGGCGGCGGGGTCTCGCCAGCGGCAAGCCGGAAAGCTGTAGCAACACCTTGCGACACTCACCCGCTGACCCACTGGCCGAAAATCCCCGCCGGCAAAATCCGGGAATCGTCGGCATGGGGGAGGCCGAGCTCGCCCAGGGTGAGGGCACCTGTTTCGCCAAGGGTCTGCCGGAAGAGGTTGCCAAGGCCAATGGCGGAAAGGCCGGTGGTATAGGCGTTGAGCAGAACGAAGCCGCGCTGCGGGTCGAGGATCTCACGAACGTTCGCAAAGATTTTACCGAGGTCTTTCTCGATTTCCCACTTCTCCCCTTTGGGACCCCGACCATAGACGGGCGGGTCGAGAATGATGCCCTGATACCGGCGCTTCCGGCGCACTTCACGCTCGATGAACTTGCCAACGTCGTCGAGGATGAACCGCACGTGCGCTCCCTCCAGGCCGGAACGACCAAGGTTGTCCTTGGCCCAGGCGATGGCGGGCTTGGAGGCGTCGAGGTGCACGGTCTCGTCGGCTCCGGCTGCGGCGCAGGCCAAAGTAGCCCCTCCGGTGTAGGCGAAGCCGTTGAGCACGGCCACCGGGCCGCCGGTCTTTAACCGTACGATCTGCTCGGCCATCCACTGCCAGTTTGCGGCCTGTTCCGGAAAGACGCCGGTGTGCTTGAACGGCGTGAGCTCCAAGCAGAATTTCAGCGCGCCGTGCTGCCAGGGAAAGCGCTCGCGCAGCTCGGGCCGATGGATCTTCCAGCCGCCGGTCTTGCCGCTGCGCTCGTAGCGGGCGTCAGCACGCCGCCAAAGTTCCGGATAGAGGGCTGGCCACACCACCTGCCCATCGGGCCGGGCAACAGTGAATGCTCCCCACCGCTCCAGCTTCATGCCATCACCACTGTCGAGCAAAGCGTAGTCTTTCAGAGGCGGCGGCAGGCGAATGGAGAGCATCGATGAAGGGTAAGCCGTCATGCGTGGAGGTCGAGGCGTGCGCTAGCCTCTGTGCGGACCGCGCGTAAAATCAACCCTTCTTCACGCTGCGTCCTACCGGTGCCCCTCCCTCACGGTTGCGGAACCGGCAAGGTCTCGCCGCCGCGTCTGGCGGACTCGTGGGCAATGAAACCGGGAAGGGTATAGCGGATGGCATCCTCGATGCCGTTGACGGGCACCTCGCGTTCAACGAGTGCGGTCATGAAGTCGATTACCAGAAACTGGTGCGAGCCAAAGTGCCCGTTGGGGAGGCCGCGGAAGCTGTCCGGCAGTGAGCTGGAGTCATGCGCGGGCGCCAGCCCAAAGAAGGCCCCGGGCTCTCCAGCATCCTTCGGCGTGCAGGTGACCTTGTCGTCGACGCGCTCGCAGCCGCCCAGGCGGTGAGAAAAGACGTACTGCGAGGCCCATCGATTGGGCCCGCCAGCCATTTCCTCGAAGGAGGCGTGTTCGCCGTACACTTTCAGACGCACGACGTTGGAATAATCCAAGCCAATGCAGCGCAGTTCGTTGACGCGCGCGACGGCACCGTCACTGAGCTGGCAGAGAGCGCTCTGATTGGCGAAGGGGTTGTCCCACAGGTTGCGTCCAGACCCGTAAACTTCGTCCGGGTGGGCCTGGTCGTCGTAGCCAAAGCAGCTCAGGCGGATTACGCGGGCGCCAATTACACCGAGGGCCATCGCGAAGGAGTGTGTGCTGTAAAACATCGGCGGCATGCCAGCGAACCTCCGCCAATTCGCGCCGTGCGCTTTTCGATAAACAGATATCAGGGGGCCATTGCCGGCGTCGAGTGCGTGATTGTACTCCCCTTCAATATAGACGACCCGGCCATAGTCGCCCGCCTCGAAGCGTCGCTTGCAGTAGAGAAGTTGCGGATAGTAGCTTGAGGCTCGCCCAAGATATAAACCTGCCCGGTAGAGCGCACCAGTTGTGCCAATCCCCCGAGCTTCTCGGTACTGACGGCTGCGGGAACCGCGGAGTAGACATCCTTCCCCGCCAACAGCGCAGCTTTGGCAAACGGGAAATGGAGATGCCGCGCGGTGAAGATGGCGACAGCGTCGACCTGCCCCTCCTTAATCATCTCGAAGCCGTCGGCGTAGACGCCCTTTAGCCAGTGGCGACGCTGGGCTTCGGCGCGGCGGTCGGGGTCGAGCTCGGCAACACGCACCTCACGGGTGTTCGGGTGCGCCCGAAACAGCTCGATGAAATAGGGCGAAAATTGGCCGTAGCCAATCACGCCAACGGTGACGCCTGATGTCATAGCGGGGGGTTGACGGAGGCTCAATCATGCTGGCGATAGAGGCCCGAGCCAGCGACGACGGTCACAATCCGTTTACCGGCTAGCGCCAGGCCCAGACAAAACGCTCGCGGCGGGTGAGGTCGCGGCGCGCCTCCGCGTGACTATAGCCCAGCGCAAGCGCCTCCTCGACCAGCTTTGCCGGCTGACCGAGGCCGCATTCGAGCGCCAAAAGCCCCCCGGGAACGATCCGCTCGTGGGCTTGCGCCAGGATTACCCGCAGGTCGGCAAGGCCGGCGTCAGCGGCCACCAAGGCACTTTTCGGTTCAAATTCCCGCACATCGGGTTCGGTCTTCGCCCACTCCTCGGGTGTCACGTACGGCGGATTGGCAACAATGACATCGAAGGCCCCCTCAACGCCTTCGAGCCAATTGCCCACCCGAAAGACCACCCGACCGGCGAGCCCGTTGCGCTCGGCATTTTCCTTCGCCAGGGCAAGCGCCTCCGCCGACGTGTCCACCGCTGTCACTTGCGCGTCCGGCCAGGCGTTGGCGAGCGCGAGCGCGAGGGCACCGGTGCCGGTGCCCAGGTCGATCACGCGCTCCGGGGCTTCGCGGCACTGAGCGAGCAGCCGCTCGGCCAGCTCCTCGGTTTCCGGTCGCGGAATCAACGCCCGGGCATCGCACTTGAGGTCGAGCCCGAGAAACGGCGTGTTGCCGAGGATGTAAGCCAGCGGCTCTCGTTTGCCCCGCCGCGCCACAAGCGGTCGAATCGCCGCGAGCTGCTCCTTGGTCAGCGGACGGTCGTGTTCCAGAAACAGGCGCAGCCGCGGGACGCCCAGGCCTTGCGCGACCAGCCACTCCGCATCGACCTTCGCCCGCTCGATGCCCTTTCCGGTAAGGTAGGCTTCGGTTTTGCGCAGGATGTCGAGGGTAGTTTCCATTTCGGGGAGCAGTCGCGGCGCATCGTAACGCACCACCCCACTCGCCATGCACCCAAACGCCTGCGCGCGACAACCCCAAAACGCTGCTGCGGCAACGCCTCAGCGAATCCACACATCGCGTGTGCGAGGGTTACCGTAAGACTCGAAGCTCAGTTGCTCTTCCTTGAGCACTTCATCGAGCTCCTCGGCGGTGAAGGCGTAGCCGTCCTCATTCGCCATGCGGACAAAGTCTTCTTTGGTTTCGAGGGTGTTGTACCGGGTGCGCAGGTCTTTGTCACTGCCGCCCGCCATCAGCAGCTTTTCCACGTTTTCCTTGGACATGGTTCGAGAATGAGCATTAATTGCCAACGCCGCCGTAGAAACCTCTCTACGGCGCGAGCGCCAGCCGACAAGCACCCCGTATGCCCGGCGCCGACAAGAGGGTCATTTGCCGTCTGGCTTTTCTTTTGCGTTTTCGAAAGGGCACCTCCGAAGCCATCGTTAGGGCACCCACGAGGGCGGATAATACCTGCCCAATGCCCAATGATTTGACTTTCGGCGGCGTGGGCAGCTTGGATCGCGGTTGTGGAGATTTGTCACGGGCTGGCCGCGGCGCCTCGGGGTGGGCCCGCCACGCATTTGGCGGTGGGGATGTTCGATGGTGTCCACCTCGGTCACCAGGCCGTCATCGAGGCGGCCGGTCACCAGGCACGCCGGGACGGCGGAAAAGCGGGCGTGCTGACGTTCGCCCCTCACCCGAGCCGCCTGTTTCGCCCGGACGCCCCTACCTTGCTGATCCAGCCGCTGGATGAAAAGCTGCGGCGGCTGGCCGCGCTGGGGCTGGACTTTACCGTGGTCCAACCGTTCGACCGCGATTTTGCCGCTGTGCCCGCCCCCGACTTCCCCGGCATGCTCAAAAACGCCCTCCCGGAGTTGTCGGGCGTCTACATCGGCGAGAACTTCCGTTTTGGCCGAGGGCGCCAAGGTGATGTCGAGACGCTTATCGAAGGCTTCCGCCCACTTGGCGTCGATGTCGTCAGCGCCGCCCGCCTGCGGCAAAACGGCGAGCCGATCAGCAGCACCCGGATCCGCGAATCCCTGCGAGCTGGCGATTTGAGCAGCGCCAATCGTTTGCTGGGCTACCCCTACACGAGCACCGGAGAGGTCATCGGCGGGCGGCGCCTGGGGCGTACGATCGGATTTCCGACCCTGAACCTCGCCTGGGAGCCCGAGCTGCGGCCGGCTTTCGGCGTCTATGCGGTTCGCTTTCGGCGACTCCCCGACCGTAGCCCCGGCGACGGCCAGGCGACTCTGTTGACGGATGGCCTCCGTCGAGGAGTGGCCAACTACGGATTTCGCCCCACGGTGGAGGCGGAAAGCAGCGAGGCGCGCCCTTTACTCGAAATCCACTCCCTCGACCCCGCCGACGATCTTGGCCCGGGCGACACGCTCGAAACCCACTGGCTCAGCTACCTGCGCGCCGAGCAAAGGTTCGCCAGCCTCGACGACCTGAAGGCGCAGATCGCGCACGACGTCGCAGCAGCAGAGCAGAGCTTCTCGAGGGGTTAGGCAAATTCTGAAGCTGCCCGGTCCGGTTGGGGAAGGTCGCAGGATCTGCCGAAAAAGGTTCTTCGATTTTGGGTAGTGTTCGCAATTGTTGACAGGTGCAGAGCGCTTTGCTTGGCTCTGCGCTTACCCGAACCTGGAGCTTCGATATGGCAGGACATAGCAAATGGGCGAACACCAAGCACCGCAAAGCGGCGGTGGACGCGAAAAAGAACAAGATTTTCAGCAACCTGGCCAAGGACATCATGATCGCGGCCAAGAATGGCGGTGACCCGGCATTCAACCCGCGCCTGCGCACGGCCATTCAAAAGGCCAAAGCTGCCAACATGCCCAACGACCGCATCAATGCGGCCGTCAAAAAAGGTTCCGGTGAAGACGGCGGCGCGGACTTTATCGAGCTGACGTACGAAGGCTACGCTCCCGGCGGTGTCGGGATGATGATCGAGGTTACCACCGACAATAAAAACCGCTCCGCGAGCGACGTCCGCTCGACGTTCACCAAGGGCAATGGTCAGATGGCCGAGCCAGGGGCAGTCGCCTACAATTTCAGCAAAATGGGGCAGTTTCTGATCGCCGCCGACAAGGTGGAGAGTGAAGACCAGCTCATGGAGCTCGCCCTCGAAGCCGGGGCCCAGGATGTCAAGAACAACGGCGACCACTTCGAGGTCCTGTGCGATGTCGAGGACTACTACAACGTCGCCGGTGCGCTCGAAGATGCCGCCATCGAACCCGATTCCTCCGAACTGGCCTACCTGCCCAACGCCACCATCGAGGTCACCGACGCCGACATCGCCAAGCAGATCATGCGCCTGGAGGAAAAGCTCGACGATCTCGACGACGTAAAGGCCGTGTGGGCCAACTACGAAATCGCCGAAGGCGTCCTCGAGCCCGCCGAAGCCTGAGTCCGCGGCAGCCCGCATTGCGCTGATAGCGATCCGGGTGATTCGGAGCGGCCCGGTTGAGGTTCCGGGCCTTTGACCGGCTCAGTCGCCTGCCGGTTGTTCGAAGCGCGGCGGCACGGAGAGGGCCTCCAGTCGTTCGATGCGGTTGGCGCGTTCGCTGTCGCCGATGAGGCGCTGGGAATCGTTGTACAGCACAAACGCCATCAGGCCCAGCAGTAGGATCGTGAAGACCTGCTGTACCCCGAGCACCCAGGTCGGCGGAAGCGGCTTCCCCCGCACTTTTTGCGCGATGGCAAAGAGGATGTGGCCGCCATCAAGCGGCGGAATGGGCAGCAGATTGATAATCGCCAGGTTGATGTTGAGCAACACGGCGAACCAGAGCACCTGCCGGATATCGTCAGCCAACTGGAAAATGACCGGCGCGAGGTAGCCGATGCCGACCAGGTGCTGCGGGCCGATATTGCTGCCCGGGCTGAACAGGCTCACGATCGTTTTGCGGGTGAGCTCAAGGTGCTGGCCGATGAGCTCGAAGACACCCGGTTTGACTTCCTCGACAATCCAGGCTTCCCGGAAGCCAATGGACGCAATGTACTGAGGCTCGATAAGGCGTGCGTCGACATCTGCGGGCAGGGGCCAGCGAAGGTTTTGCTCGCCACGGCGCAGAGCCAGCTCCACCGGTGCGATGTCCCGACTCTCGCTGGTCAACAAGCGCCGGACTTGCGCGAGGTTCTTGACAGCCACGCCACCGATGCTGACCAGCGTGTCGCCGGTACGCAGGGCGCCGAAGCTTTTATCCCCGCTGGCGGCAGGAAAAAGCGTCAGCTCCGCCGGGGCTTCGAGATTGTCGTACGGGCCGTCGTAGCCCTCCGCGTATTCCGGAACGATCAGGATTGCCGCCTGGGTTTCACCGGTTTCGGAGAGTGCCAGGCGCGGCTTGGTGTCAGCCACGCGCTGGGGCGCCACCGTCGGCGTCAGTGTACTCTCCCCGCGCTCGACCGTAAGCTCGACGGGCTCCCCGACATGCTCGGCCAGCAGCCCGCGCAAATGCTCATTGGAGAAAACGGGCTGGCCGTTGAGCTGCTGAATGCGGTCGCCGGGTTGCAGCCCGGCAGCCTCGGCGGGCGAATCCGGCACGACTTCCCCGATCTCCACCGGTCCTGCCGGAGCGAAGCCGAGCTTGCGGACCCGCTCGCCGCTGCGGGGGTTGGCCGCTACCAGCACCGGCGTGGTGACGAGTGTCAGTTTCTCCCCGTTTCGGTTGACCAGCAGCGTGGTTTGCGGATCACCTTCGGCGCTCTTGGTGCCGGCAATGATGCTCGCGCGCACGTCGGAAAAGTCGTTCACGCGCTCGCCATCGACCTCCAGGATTTTGTCCCCGGGCTGCAATCCTGCCTCGGCAGCGGGGCTCGGGACGGTTTCGCCACTGTCGAGCGTGATGGTGTCGACCACATACCCAACTGTGGTCGACTGCTCGCTGGCCAGCCGCGGGTACCCGGTAAACGAGACGACGAGCGCAATAAGGAGCCCAAGGATGATGTTGCAGGCAGGGCCCGCTGCGGCGACGAGAATTTTGTCCGTCACACTCAGGGGTGGCAGGGCCTCGGGATCGTTCTCCGCTTTGCCCTCGAGGTGGCGCATCTCGTCCATTTGCGGAAGCCGCACAAAGGCGCCGATCGGCAGCCAGCAGACGCAGAATTCCACCCCGTCCTTACCCTTCCAGCCAAAGATCTTCGGCCCGATGCCAAAGATGGAAAATGCCTCCACCTTCAACCCGCGCCAGCGCGCGACGAGGTAGTGGCCCAGCTCGTGGAAATAGATGGCGCCGTTGAGAAAAATGATGACCGCGACTACCCCCCAGGTACTGGAGAGGAGGCCGGCAAGGACGCTGTCGAGACTGCCCATTAGGATTACTTCAAAAACAAAACAGACTGAGGCGCTTCCGCCGCAGGAGTCAAAGGGACATTGCGAATCGCGCAAAGTTCATCTGCAAGGGTTGCGAGCGGGCACCGTCTGACCCATAGCCTCTCGCAAACCCTCATCCGAATAACTGTTATGATGCCGACCACACGACTTTTTCTGCTCCCGTCCACCGCGGCTGCCGTGACTTTGCTGACCCTGATGAACGGTTGCGCCCCCGGTGGCCCCCGGGCTGGGCCGCCCGCCTCCGACGCAATCGAACCCTGGGTGGACTACGCCCAGCGCGCCCATAACATCGAGAGCTGGTGGACCAAGGACCTGGTTTCCGCCGAGGTCGTCGTCGACTTTCAAGGGAGCCGAATCGTCGACGGCACATTCATCTTCGAAGCGCATGGCCCGCGCGCCCGCTACGAGCGCGCCGATGGCGCCACGATCATTTTTGAGGGCGAGACGGCCTACATTACGCCCGCGGACGCCGAGGACCAGCAGGGTCGCTTCCATGTGCTGACCTGGCCGTGGTTCCTGATGGCGCCGTTTAAGATGCAGGGCGAGGGCATCGAGCTGAGCGACTTCGCTCGCAAGCAAGTCGCCAACGAAGAGTACGTCACGATTTTCCAGACCTTCGCCGGTGACATGGGCGATACGCCGGACGATTGGTACCGCTACTTCATCGATCCCGAGTCTGGCCTCGTGTACGGGATGAGCTATATCGTCACCTACGGCAAGTCCGAGGACGAAGCCAATGAGCAGGCCAGCATGATCCGCTACTTCGACTACATCGAGGGCGATGGCCCGATTATCAGCCAGCGGCAGGAATACTGGTACTGGGACAAAGCCAACGCGCAACTCAGCGGCGATGGGCCGAAGGGCACCAGCAACGTCACCAACATCGAGTACTTCCAGCTCGACGAAAGCCTTTTCGAGATCCCCGAAAACAGTCGCGAGCTTCCCCTGCCCGGCGGGAGCGAAGGCTAAAGGCCGGCAAGGCGGGACCGCTCTTCAGGCCACCCCGCGCTTCCGACAAGGTGAGCCTGCCCGCTCTGGTGGCATCTCCAGTGCCCGCTGGGCCAAAATTCGGCCCAGCCGCTAACCGCGCTTGAGGTTCTCGGGCCGTTCCTCTTCGTGCCAGACGAGCGCGGCCGCACCGAGCAACGCGGCATCGTTACCCGGGAGCTGCGAGGGCAGTACGTTGACCTTGTTTTTGAAGAGCTTCGTCACGTTTTTCTCCAAGGCCTTCCGGGTCGGCTCGAGAAGCAGGTCGCCCGCCTTCACCGGCCCGCCAAAAAGAAAGATCGCGCGGGGGCTCGAGAAAGCGACGAAATTGGCAAGGCTCGCCCCGAGGATCTGTCCTGTCATTTTGAACGCATCCCGAGCGACGTGGTCGCCCTGAGTGGCCGCTTCCGCGATGGTTTTTGAGGACAGGCCGTCGATCGTCTCACCGCCGAGGATGGTGGAGCTGCGGCCATGGCGTGCGCACATTTCGAGAAAGTTGCGGACAATGCCGCGGGCCGAGGCGTAGGTTTCCAGGCACCCTTTCTTGCCGCAGCCGCACAGGCGCCCGTCTTCGATCGCGGTCGTATGGCCGAGTTCGCCCGCCATGCCGTCGTGGCCGTAAACGACTTCCCCCGCGACCACGATGCCGCTGCCGAGACCGGTGCCGAGGGTTATGGTGATGAAATCGCCGATGCCCTGCGCGCCTCCGTACACCATCTCGCCCATCGCGGCTGCATTCGCATCGTTGGTCAGGTAGAGGTGCGGCACCTCGAAGTCGCGTTGGAGGTCAGCTACAATCGGAACACTGGCGCCAAAGGGGAGGTTGGGGGCGTTCTCGATCGCGCCGGTGAAAATATTGCCGTTGGGCGCGCCAATGCCGATGCCGTGGCACTCACCCGCGACCTGTGTCTGCAGCGCGGCAATTTCCTCACCGAGACGCTGCACGAACGAGCGGTAGTTGGCGTAGGCTTCAGTCGCGAACTCTCGTTGCGCACTGACCTGACCCCCGTGCGTTACCGCGCCGAGTTTCGTGTTGGTGCCCCCAATGTCGATGCCCACAACATAATCCATCCCTCTTTTGCTGAGCCTCCGGGCCCGCCGAAGCAACCCCGAAACGGCGTCCGTACCCGGCTCGGAAAACCCTTGAAAAGTGCATTGCCAACTACCGAGCGTGGCCTGCATCCTGCTTATGTCGCGCGGACTCTCGAGGGTGACGCAAATTTCTGGTTATCAGAAAAATTTTGCTTGCTCTGCCCATTCATCAGAAAATTTAATCCCGCCGGTTCCGCCCGAATCGGAGGATGGCGGCCGCAACTCTGTAAATCAACTGCTCACTATGGACTTCGAAGCGCAATTGGGGATTCACCCGGAAACCGGCGAGACGACCTTCAACCGGGCGGCCATGGCCGACTATGTCAACCTGAAGCTGACGGCGATGGGCTTGCCGGTCCCAGGTACGACTGACGAAAGCACTGCTTTCGGTATGAGCCGCTCGTTGCTGGCCAGCTACCGGGAAAAGTCGCGCCTGCTGGAAAACTATCTCCCGCCGTGTGACCAGCGCATCCAGGACTTCCTCAACGGCTACTTCGCAGAGCTGGGTCTCGACGAAATCCCACAGTTGCCCACGCAGACCCTGGTCCTCGACCGCCACGGCGTCTCGCGCCTGCTCGCGCTGCCCGCCAAGGGCGATCGCTATACCAGCCCGATAATGGACAGCTACCGCATCGCGCAGGGCGTGCTGCACAACCCGACCAAGGATCGCCGTACCACCGCCGGGGTCTTCCACGTGGCCGAAGGCGGCTTGCCGGTCCCGAACGACAAAAAGGCGGTGCCCAAGCTGGCCGTCGCGCGTTTGCTCAAGAAGGCGCTCGCTATGCCGGAGCATCTCTGTGAGCTGCCGTACCTGTCCGAGCTCGAGGGTGGACCGCACGGCTCGATCGTCTCCCTGCTGATGCGCCCGGTAGTGGTGCCGGCGGTACCCGGCTTCACCCCAGAGAAGTCCTACGAAGTGCGTTTCTTCGCGCCCGGCACCATGGTCAGCAATCTCGACTTCGTGGAGAGCATTTTCGGCAACGGCGGCGACCCCTTCCTCCCGGAAAACGACGCTGCTCTGGACCCCGAGCACTGGAGCGGTCAGACCGGCTGCGTCATCCAGGCCCCGCACCTGATGGGTACTACCAAGAAGGAGCTCGGTCTGCCGCACATTTCCGAGGCCACCGAGCGCCAGAAGCGCGACCGGATGTGCTGGGAGGACGAAAACGAACTCTACAACGATGGCGGAGCCTTCAAAATCACTTTGCGCACGGCAGAGGGCGTGGTTGTGACCGCTATCGCCGACAGCTACTTCGGCTACTCGAAGAAGGAGGTTAAAACGCAGATCAGCTTCGCGGCGAACCTCCACGGCCTCGCGGAGGAGGAACATGCGGGCGGCGCTCTAGTCTTCCCGGGGTACGACCTCGGCGAAGACTTCCAGCTCAGCCAGTATTACACGGAGCTGCAGCACTCCTTCACCACCATGCAGCAACGCTACGGTGACCTTATCGATTTCAAGCCCGAGGGGTACGGAGTCGACAAGCGATACCCGGAAATCCACTACCTGCCGGAAGACGCCCGTATCGAGCTGAACAACCAGACAGTTTCCTGGAGCCAGGGTGGCATGACGCAGACGCATAAGCTGCTGCCCACGCAGGTGTACGTCTATCCCAACGGGTACAAGGTACGCATGCTGAAGCCTGCGGAGGGTCGCCGCTGGCGCCTCGTCGGGCACCTCGCCGACAGCCTGGTCTGCCACAAGCCCTGCACGGTGTCCGGCGGCGGCAAATCCGAAATTTCCAAGCCTATCACCGACGCCATCATCAGCGGGCCGGTCTTTGTGCAAGACTTCGAGAAGGACTTCGACCTGGCCGAGGAAATCATCAACTACGACTACAGCCGCCGCTACCGCAATCCGGCACTCAACCGCGCCGAGAGCCGCGCGTTACTGAGCCCGGAGCGCTCGATCGGCTCAGTCATCCAGTTGCTGACACCGTCCGAAACCGAGTACACGGACCCCTACAACCAGTGGCTGGCCAAAATTCCGCAGCACGTGAAGGAGCTCGTGCTCATCATCAAGCGCTTTTACAAGCCCGACTGGGGCAGCGACTGGCGCAACCGCTTCAGCGTCGACTTGATCAACGGGCAACCGGGCAATATCCTGCGCTACCGTAACTCGCCGATGATCACGCAGTATTTGCGCGTCGGCTACACCCAAAAAGGTGAATGGCGCACGTTCGGCCTGCGCAAGGACTTTATCCCAGCTGCCAAAATCTCGATGGAGGACGACATCACCGCCTCGGTCGTCGCCCCGGCGAACAAAATCCAGAGCCTGCCGCCCCACTGGCGTCAGCCGTCGGCCAAGTTCGTCCAAAACTGCGAATACCGCTTCTTCCAGCGCCCGGACGACGCTGTCATCCGCGGTTATGACAAGCAGGCTGAAGCCGACCTCGCCTCGGACAACGCGTTTCTGAGTAACTACGAGCCGCTGGAGCGCGAGCATGCCAAGGCGGAGATCGATGACGCCATCCGCTTTGGCCAGTACACGCAGCCGATGCAGGAAATGGTGCGCAAGTTCGCCGCGGGCGACAGCCCGGACTACTACTGCACGAGCGCGTACCCGCGCCTCGTCGGCGGCACTCCGACGAAAAACCCGCGCTACCAGCAGACCCGCCCGGACCTCAAGACACCGCGCGAAGTTTACCTGGCAAACATGAGCACCCGGCTCTACCGCCAGCAGGATGCCCACAGCCCGCTGACCCGCCCGGTGACCAGTGTGCTGCCCGGTCGGCGCAATAACCCGGCCGACCCGGCCGGAGGCGTTAAACCGCTCTGCGTGAACAACCCGATCCATTACATGGAGCTGCCGGAGCTGTTCATGGAGTTCATCGCATCTATCACGGGTAAGAGCCCGTCGACCACCGGCGCGGGTTCGGAGGGCGCGCTGACCAAGGCGCCATTCAACGCCTTGCCGCCGATTTACGACCTCAACAATGCGCTCGTGGCCTACCTCGCCACCGCGCAGCCGACCTTTATCACAGCCGCCGGCTACGTCGGCCCGTACTACCGCGTCGACCACGACATCAGCTTGCTCGTGCCCGAAATCTGGTGTCGCCTCAAGCCCGAAGAAACCGACGCGGACTACCTCATCGGCGAGGGCTACCTCGAGCGTGTCGAGGATTTCGAATACAAGGGCCAACAGGTTCCGGCCAGCCGGATCGGCTACCGCATCAACGCCAGGTTTGTCCGCCACTTCTTCGGACGCGTCTTCACCAACCCGACGGCGGTTTTCAGCGAGGAAATGCTCAAGCCGGAGCTGCAGAGTATGGACATCTTCGTGGAGGGCATGCTGACCATCGCCGCCGCCCACAAGGAGGTCGCCATGAATTACTTTGCGGATGGCTCTGTCGAGGATGCCTGCCCGCCGCTGAAAGCATTGCTGCACATTATGGCGCACGGCGAGTATGGAGGCAAAGGGCTGAATGACCCGGCGATTCGTGGCCTCTTTACCCGCGAGGCAATGCTCGAAAGCGACTGGTACCGGGCCCGATTGGACAGCCAGCAGACGGCCGACAAAGCGCACTGGAGCCGAATGGTGGCCTACCTTGAAAAGTTCCTTCAGAAAAGGAGCCACGCCGATGTCGCCGCTCAGCTGAACGTTCCGTCGCGCTTCGAAAACGCAAAGGTCGAGCTCGCCCGCGTTTCTGAGCCCGGCTACACCAACGACCTCGTCGGCACGATCGGCCGGCAGCCGATAACATAAAAATCTGCAGGATCGGGCATTCTGCTCGGGCCCTCGCCATTGCTCTCGCGCGTCGGCTTACCCCCGGCTCGCTGAACGCGGCGGTGCGGCTCGGGCAAGGGCCCGTCCGGGCAGCTTCGCAACCGTTGACTCGCCCCGGCCCGCTTAGCCGCTTGCGCTTTGGCGGGAATGTGGCAGGCTGCTGCGCCATGAAGGTTTCGACCGTCAAGGACTACTTCGATCAGCAAATGGTCATCGAGCATTACGCCCGGGCCGTGAACAGCGTCGGCCTTTGGGCCTCGGAGGAGATGCTGTTCACGCAGTATTTCAATTGGGACGACAGCCTGCTGGAGCTCGGCTGCGGCGCCGGACGCGTCAGCATTGGCCTGTGGGAGATTGGCTACCGCTACCTGCTCGCGACCGACCTGGCAAAGAACATGGTCGAAGAGGGTCGCCGGATCAACCAGGTGCTCGATTACGGCGTGGCCTTCCAACAGGCCGACGCCACCGCGCTAAACTTCGAGGACAACCTTTTCGACGGCGCCGTCTTCGGCTTCAACGGCCTGATGCAGATCCCCAAGCGGGAAAACCGGCGCCGCGCCATGGCCGAGATTTTCCGCGTCATCGCTCCGGGATCGTACTTTATCTTCACAACCCACGACCGCGAAAACCGGCGCCACAAGGCCTTTTGGGAGGACGAAAAGAAGCGCTGGGAGCGCGGCATCAAGCACCCCGACGTGGACGAATTTGGCGACGTTTACTGGGACACACCCGAGGGCGGCATGATGTACATTCACAGCCCCCTTAAGGCCCATGTGCGCGATGACGCCAAGGCGGTAGGCTTCAAGATTGAGCGGGAAGCCCTGCGCAGCTCCCTTTGCGTCGAACGCGAGAGCGTCCGCGAATTCAGCGACGACTGCCGTTTCTGGGTCCTCCAAAAACCGCTCTCCTCCAAATAGGCTTTCGGCTTTGAGCCTACGGCCGGTTTTCGAGCACTTCGACCGGGTTGAAGTAATACGACCACTCCGGAGGGAAAAAACGCGGCTCGACGTAAAAAGCTACCACCTTGCGGAGAGCTAGCCGCAGCGGGATTTTGTCACCTCCGCCATCCGGACTGAAGGGCCCAAGACTCCTCCTCGCTCAGTTGAAATACTCGCTGGCGAGGTGGTTAAGCCGGGTTCGGATGCCAGGGAAGGTTTCAGCGAGGAGGTCAAACGTGTCGCGCTGGGGATCTTCCGGAGCGGTGCAGTCGCGGGCCGAGCGGTAATGCGAGCGCCCGGCCGACTCGTAAAACCGCACTCCGGGGGCGCCTTTTCGGCGCTTGCGGTGGCGCAAGTGCGCGGAGTGCAGCCCGGTTAGAAACAGGTTGCGATCACCGCCGAACGCGTAGAGCGCCGCGCGCTGCGCCGGAGACGCGGCCTGGAGTGCCTGCTGCAGGTCGATTTCGTAATCCACCGGCAGCCCGCCGCCGGGGGCCGTGCGCCAGTTTGCGCCAC
The DNA here is from genome assembly GCA_050331415.1 of Opitutales bacterium. Taxonomy (GTDB): domain Bacteria; phylum Verrucomicrobiota; class Verrucomicrobiia; order Opitutales; family Cerasicoccaceae; genus DAIQNO01. Next base: position 23,701 of record JBHJGW010000222.1, read on the forward strand.
TGATGAAGTGGTTGAGCATGGCGGCAACGTAGTCGGCCACGTCACGGTCGTCGATGCCGGCTTCCCGCAGGGAACGGCGGAGCATGACGTATAGGAAAAAGGCGGGCGAGACCTCCGTGAGGTCTCCGGATGCCTCGAGTCGGCTGGCTAAAGCCGCGTGATCGAGAACCTCAACGAACGCGGCCGGGTCGGCCATCAGCGTGGCCAGCGCGTCGGCTTCACGAGGCGTGCTGGCCAGCGTCTCGGCGACGAAGGCGAAGTCCTTGCCCGTGAACGAATCCCGAGCGCGGATGCGGTTGAGCGTCATAAGCGAACCTACTGCAAGGATTTAAGACAGGTTTGCAGCTTCTATACCACTACCGGAAAAAATTTGCCCGGTGAGCATTTTTGAACCCCGGGGGGGCAGCCGTGCTCAGGCGCCCCCGAGATGAAGATCGCGCAGCACCGCGCGGACCTGATCCGCGGTCAGCGGCTTGGCGAGGAAAGCCGCCGCGCCGGCCTCCCGGCATTTTTCGGCGTGGCTGGCGGCATCCAGACCGGAAACGACGACAATGGGAATCTGCTGAGTGGCGTTGCTGACCCGCAGGAGTCGAATGCTGGTGAGTCCGTCGAAACCCGGCATCATCAGGTCCATCATGATGACGGCAGGCTTGGCGGTTTTTGCCCGCTCGAAGGCCACCTGCCCGTCGGTCACCCAAATCGGCTGGTACCCGAGCTTGCGGACCACCGCCGTCATGAATGCGGCGCTGTTTTCATCGTCATCAGCTACCAAGACCACGGGTGGACCGTCGCCGGAGTCTGCAGTCGGTAAAGGCTGTTCCATCATCGAGTTCCCACACCGGATGGTGAGGCCACCTTACCCCCCAGTGCAAGCTACACATTGCAACGATCGCGCGACAGCGAAAAGGCCGAAAAACTCCGTCGAAATTACGGGATGGCAAGCAAAAAACCCCTTAACGGGCCCGGTACTTGCACCAAAACCGGGGCCAAATCCCCCAAAATGGCAGGGATTGCTGCCGGTTCGCCCCCTTTAGCCTCGACTTTGACGCCTTGGACTGGCTTAATCTGCGGGGTCAACCGTCGTATAAAGTAGATTTATGGCCTTGCTCACCCAAACTGCGTCTCCGGCGGCTGCTGGCGGAAAACAGAAAATGTCATTCGCGGAGAGCCAGCGGCTCGCGAAGCTGCGCGCGTACGAAAAGCAGGCCAAGCGCAAAAAGATCAAGCTGATGGAGGTGACAGTGTTCACCCGTCAGCTGTCGTCGATGCTTGCCGCTGGCCTCCCTTTGGTAACCGCGCTGGAAGCCCTGCAGGACCAGTCCGAAAATCCGGTGTTCAGTATCATCATCCGGGATGTCAAAAACGACGTTTCCAGCGGCTCTTCTTTCTCGCAGGCGGTAAAGAAATTCCCGAAAGCGTTCCCGAACATGTTCACGAGCATGGTCGAGGCTGGTGAAGCTTCGGGCGCACTTGCGGACATCATGTCGCGCGTTGCCAGTTATTTCGAAGATTCGGTCAAGCTGACCAAAAAGGTCAAAGGTGCGCTGACGTACCCGGTGGCAGTGCTCATCCTCGCGGCCATTCTCGTGCAGGTGCTGCTCGTCATGGTTGTGCCCGTCTTCGCGGACATGTTTGCGGATTTCGACCAGGAACTGCCGGCGCCCACCCAATTCCTGATCGACCTCAGCGCCTTCATGAAGAGCAACATCGTCTTCGTGATCATCGGCGCGATCGCCTTCTGGTACCTTTTGCAAACCCTGATCGTCACGCCGAAAGGCCGCCGGGCAAAAGACGTCGTCCTCGGGAAGTTGCCGATCGTGGGAAACCTCCGCCGGAAGGTCTCCGTTTCGCGCTTTTGCCGCACTTACGCCATTCTTTTGCGCAGCGGCGTGCCCATCCTTCGCTCGCTGGAAATCTGCGCTTCTGCATCGAACAACACTTACATCGAAGCTGCCTGCGCGAGCATCAGCCGGCAGATCAGCCAAGGGGGCCAGCTTTCGGAAGTCGTGGCCGACACACCGTACTTTCCCTCGATGGTGAAGCACATGGCCAAGGCGGGCGAGCAGACCGGTAACATCGACGGCATGATGTCGAAAATCGCCGACTTTTACGACAACGAGGTGGAGAACATCGTCAACTCGCTGACATCGCTGATGGAACCGCTGTTGATCATGTTCCTCGGTATCGTGATTGGTGGTATCGTGATGGCGATGTTTGCCCCGATCTTCGAAATGTCGAGTGTGGCTTTCTAGCGGCCCGTGGCGTTCGTCCCGTTTTTCTCGAAAGTGACCTGCGTAGCCCATCACCCGTCACCTCCCCTTGAGGCGCGGTGACCCCCTTCTCGTCAGGGGCCGGCCAAACGGTCGAATCGCTGGGTGAGGCGGCCCTGCTGGAGTGCATTCGCGGCTGGATCGAACCCGTCAGCCCGCCTCCGCCCGCGGGTTTCGGTGATGATGCCGCCGTGATTCCCTGGCGGGGCGGTCCTGTGTTGGCAACCGTCGACGGCCTGCTCTGGAGGCGGCATTTCGATGCTTCCGCCTCGCCGGAAGCCGCGGGGCGCAAGCTGCTGCATCGGAACCTGAGTGATATCGCCGCCATGGGCGGGCGACCGCGATCCGGAGTCCTTGCACTGACCTTCGGGCCCGACCTGTCGCTTCGCTGGCTGGAGCGCTTCTACGGCGGGCTGACTCAGGCCTGCGCGGCAGTGGACGTCACCCTGGCCGGGGGCGATTTGGCGGAAACCGACCGCGGGACCTTCGCGAGCCATCTGACCTTGCTCGGCGAGGCCCCCGAACGCCCATTGACCCGCCTCGGCAGCCGGCCCGGAGACGCCATCTACGTGACTGGCGCCTTGGGCGGCTCGATTCTCGGATGGCACCTGGCGTTTGAAGCCCGGCTGGCAGCCGGAGCGTGGCTGGCAGCTCGTCGGGACGTGCATGCGGCCATCGACGTTACCGACGGCCTCGGCAAAGACTTGCCCGCCCTGCTCCACCCCGGGCAAACCGCGCGCCTCGAGCGCGATGCTGTGCCGATTGCGGAAGCGGCGCGAACCCTTGCAGCGCGCAGTGGCCGCTCGCCCTTTTCCCATGCCCTGACCGACGGTGAAGACTACGAGCTGCTCTTCACCCTCGACGGCCAGTCCGACGCCGCCACCTTCGAAGCGGACTTTCGGGCGCAGTTCGAGCTCCCGCTCAGCCGTCTCGGTCACATCGCCCTAGCAGCGGGACCCGAAGAGGAGCGCCGCATCCTCGATGCGGCTTCCGACAGGCCCCTGCAGGGCGAAATTGGTTTCGAGCACTGGCGCGTGTGAGCTCGCGGCGCGGAACGTCAGGCTTTACAGCGACGGACCCGAGACGACGTTTCCGACAACGCAATTTGGAAAAGCCTCAAAGGCTGATGCGCACGGAAAAGACTTCGCTTTCGCCGGGGCCGACCCAGTGCAGGCCGTGTTGGTGCTCAGCGGCGTTGGGCGGCCCCATCCACGGCTCCACGCAATAGAAGGGGCTCTCGTCGGACTCGGTCCAGGTGACGATCGTATTCCACGGAGAGGGCGGCTGGCCCGGCGGCAAAAATGTGACGCGGATATCCTCCTCGCCGCTCTTGGGACCAAAGACACTCTCGGGGCTCTTCAGCTTGCAGTGCAGGCGCTCAATCAATTCCGGCGCGTCGAAGGCGGTTTCTTTCGGCGCGGGTTTGATCTCGTCGAGCTGGCCGTTATCCAGGCGGCGAAACGCCTTTTTGGCGGGAATATCGATGCGGTAGTCCTCCCGCTGGCCGAGCCCGTGCCACGGCAAGGTGAAGTAGAAATGGTGCCCGCTGGACCACGGTATCGCCCGCTTATCCTCGTTTTTCAGCGTCAGGTGGACGTCGAGGTGCAACTCGGCAAAACGGTACTCCACCGTAAAAGTGTACTTGAAGGGGTATCCCTCCTGCGCGGCGGCATCGGCTACGAAGTGCGCGCTGAACCCGTCCGTGCGGAGCTCGTCGACCGCAAACGTGCCCTGCCGGGCGAAGCCGTGCTGCGGCATCGCCCGCCGCTCGCCCTCCGGGTCGCGCCAAAAACCGATTTCGCCCTGGTCGAAAGTGGCGCCGGCGAAGGGGAAGAGGATCGGGTTGCCGCCCCGTACCTTCGCGAGCTGGCTGTAGTCAGCGTCCTCGGGCCAGTGAATCACGTCGCGAAACGAACCGTCGGCAAGGCGCAGGTGCCAGTTCATCAGGCGTGCGCCGCGCTCGGGGCAGGCCAGGAAGCTCGAAGCTCCGATCGTCCACTTGCGCAGGGTCAGGCCTTCGTAGTCGATCGTTTCCATGGAAAAGGGGGAAGGGGTGGGTGCATTCGTGCGACCCAAACCCGCACTCAAGCAAAGGGTGCGCCCGGCGGGAAGGCAAAAAATCGCGAAAATGCTTCGGCGGATTTCCCACGCAATCGACTTGCTCCGGGCGACTCCTGGCCTCACCTTACGGATTCGCATGTACTGCCTTTCCCGGTTGGCCTTGCCTGGCCTTTGCTCGCTGGCGGCTTTGCTCGCCGCCCCCTTCACCTCCGCGTTAACCACCCTGACCTTGTCGGGCCAGCTCGAGGATGCTGACGTGCGCGAGCTCGCCTCGCAGCTGGAGGCCGTCTCGCCCGAAGCGGAAGAACCGCTGGCGGTCGCTTTTGGTCCCTACCTGAACTTCGACGGGGACTTCGACACGGCCGTGGAGCTCCGGGACGCGCTTCGCTCCTGGAACGGCCCATTGGTGGTTTATCTGGAACACGAAGCTCTGGGTCCGCCAGCCGTGATTGTGCTTTCCGCGGACGAGGTTTTTGCCGCCCCGCGCTCGGTCGTAAGCCTGTCCGCCACGGTGGCTGGCGAGTCCCGGCAGCTTCCCGGCCTGCTGCAGGCGCGCATCCGCGCTGGCGTACCGGATGTGCCGTGGCGGCTGGAGCTCACCCGGGCGATGTTGCAAGTGGAGCGCGAAGCGGAGGTGGCCGGCATCACAAAGCCCGAGGAGGAGGCGATGGTCTTAACCGGCCGGGAGGCTGCCGAGGTCTACGACGAAAATCCGCTCCTGGCCAGCGGACTGCACGATAGCTTCGAAGCGTTTCTGCAAGCCCGTTTTGGAGATGCCGCCGCCGAGGCCAAACCCCTCGCCGAGAAGGCAGAGGCGCTTGCCGCGGAATCGGGCATCAATGAAACCGCTGACACGGTCGCCTCTGCCAATGACGAATCGCCAGACCCTGGCGACGAGGCGGAAGCCGAGGCCACTTCGCGCGAGGGCGCTGATGACTCGATGGCGGCAGAAGAGGCCCAGCTTACGATGGATGCCGACGCCGATCACCGCGCCTATGTCGTGCCAATCGAAGGCGCGATCATGGAGCCACAGCTCTACATCCTGCGGCGGGCCATCCGCGACGCGATCGCCGATGGCGTCGACACCCTGGTCATCAGCCTGGATACGCCGGGCGGCGCCGCTTTCATCATGCTTGAAATGATGGAGGCGCTCGACCGTTTCGAGGGCACGACCATTGCCTACATCGACAACGAGGCAACCTCAGCCGGGGCCTTTATCGCGATTGTTTGCGACCACATCTATTTCGCCCCGAGCGGTACGATGGGCTCGGCAGCAATTATTCAGGGTGACGGAACCGAGGTACCCCCCACGATGAAGGCCAAGATCATGAGCTTCATTAACGCGCGGGTGCGCTCCGCCACCGACGAATACCGCTACCGCTACGAGGTGATGCGAGCGATGTCGGAGGTCGGCTACGAACTCGTGATCGACGGCGAAACCATCGGGGACGGCACCGGTTTGCTCAACCTGACCGCGCAAGAGGCGGTCGAGGAATACGGGCGTCCGCCTCAGCCGCTGCTCGCCCAGGGCATTGCGGACGATGTCGATGGTTTGCTGACAGCCGTTTTCCAGGGCGAGACTTACACCTTCGAGCGGTTCGAGGTAAACTGGTCGGAAAGTTTCGCGAAGTGGTTCTCTGGCATCGCACCGATTCTCATCAGCATCGGCTTTTTGCTCATTATCGTGGAAATTTATTCCCCTGGCTTCGGCGTTCCGGGCATCACCGGAATTTCTCTGATCGTGGTCGTCTACTTGAGCCAATATTTCGCCGGCCTTGCCGGGTACGAACCGCTCATCTTCCTGGTATTGGGCCTGATTCTGATCGCGATCGAGGTATTCGTCACGCCGGGCATCGGTATTTTGTTGGCAGCGGGTGTCGTCAGCCTGCTGGCGAGCCTGCTTTTCGCCCTGGGTGAAGTCTGGCCCACCGAGGGCATCATGCCGGAGTTCACGCCAGAGGGCCTGACAGGCGCGATGTGGGACATGTTCTGGATCTTCCTGATCGTCTCGGCGGGCATGTTTGCGATCTTCCGCTACTTGCCGGGTACGCCGCTCGGCCAGAGGATTGCTTTGAAAGGCGCGGTCGAAACACCCTCGCTCAACGACACCACTGCCACGGAAACCTTCCGCGGACGCGAAGCCACCGTGATCCGGGCCTTGCGCCCTACAGGTGAGATTGAAATCGACGGCCAGCGCTTTCCCGCACACACGCTGCGGGGGATGATCGAGGCCGGCGAAACCGTCATCATTGTCGAGAAACAACCTTTTTCGTTCCTTGTTCGGGAAAGCGAAGCCTGAGCGCCTGCCACTCAGCGCGTGCCCCGGCAACGGACGATACGCGCGCCCTACCTAAAGCGTCATTATGCCCCTACCCTACGCCCTTGCCCTGATCGCCCTGGTTCTGCTGGTGGTGGAAATCGTTGCACCCGGCGGCATCCTTTTCGTCGCCGGATTGCTGCTGCTCATCGCTTCTTCGATCATTCTGGGGGTTGAGGAGGGCTTTGGCGCGGGGCTTCTGATGTTTCTCGGCACGCTGGTCGTCACCAGCATCGTCTTTTTCATCGAACTGAAAATCCTCCGCACGAGCACCTTTCTGCGGTTCATCCGGCTGGAGGACAAAGTCGCCGGGCACACCCGCAACGAGCCCGCGCGGCAGACCTTGATCGGCGCGGAAGGCCGCACGGTCACGACCCTGGCGCCGCTCGGTAAAGTCGACATTGCCGGGGAAATCCACGAAGCCTCCTCGCAGGGCGAAATGCTCTCGGCGGAAACGCCCGTGCAGGTAGTGGCCGTTGAAGCTTACCGGCTTGTCGTCCGCCCGCGCGCCGAAACTTCAGAGGGCAGCACTTAACCCAAAAGGTTATTTCCCGGTTTACTTATAAGGTTGGCTTGAGCACCTGCTAATTTCCCCCGGTCGCCACCGAAATTTCACCCTTTAGTGTTTGATTCCGCCGAGGCTCGGAAGCTTAATACCCTCATCCAAATTGCCGTATCCCTATCATGACTTACTCGAATTCTTTGTTGCTCGCCCAGGCTGATGGTATCCCCTGGGCCACGATTGGTCTGGTTGCCGTGGGCATTGTGGTGCTCGTGGCCGGTATCATCGGGCTGTCGTTCTTCGGCGTCTGGATCAAGGCCCTGTCCTCCGGTGCGCCGGTCGGACTGGTCAACCTGGCCATCATGAAGTTCGCTCGCGGGCTGCCGCACTCGCTGATCGTCGACGCGCGCATTATGGCGGTGAAGGCGGGCATCGAATTGCCGGTCAACGACGTGGAAGTGCACTACATGGCTGGTGGTGACATCATCCAAACGGTCCAGGGGCTCATCAACGCCAACAAGGCGGGCATTCCGCTGAGCTGGAACGAGGCCTGTAACATCGACCTCGCCACGAAGGGCACCCAAAAGAGCGTCATCGAGGCTGTCCGCACCTCGATCAACCCGAAGGTGATCGACTGCCCGAACCCCAGCATGGGCAAGGCCACCATCGACGGTGTCGCCAAGGACGGGATTCAGGTAAAGGCCCGCGCTCGCGTAACCGTGCGCTCGAATTTGAAGAACTACGTCGGCAGCGCGCAGGAGGAAACGATCATCGCCCGTGTGGGTGAGGGCATCGTAACGACGATAGGTTCGGCCGAGACCTACAAGTGGGTGCTCGAAAACCCGGACAGCATTTCGCGCAACGTCCTCAACCGCGGCCTTGATACGGGTACGGCATTCGAAATTCTTTCCATCGACATCGCGGACGTAGACGTCGGCGAAAACGTCGGCGCCCAGCTGCAGGAAGCCCAGGCCGAAGCCAACAAGAACATGGCGCAGGCGCAGGCGGAAATCCGACGTGCCGCGGCGGTTGCGGAAGAGCAGGAAATGAAGGCCCGTGTGCAGGAGATGCGCGCCAAGGTCGTCGAAGCCGAAGCTCAGGTTCCTCTCGCCATGGCCGAAGCCCTTCGCAGCGGCAAGTTAGGCGTGATGGACTACTACCGCCTGCAGAACATCGAGGCCGACACCTCTATGCGCGAAAGCATTTCTGGCCAGAGCGGCCACGAATCCGACACCGGCGAAATCAAGGACTAGCGCCGACGCCGCTTTGGGTGTTTTTCCCGCTCGGGGCCCCGGACACCGATAAGCACCCAAAGCGAAACCCAACTCCCCGAGATCCCCGCCATGGAAGGCCTGACCGAGTTCATCATCCCGCTGATTATCTTCGTGATTGTCGGCATCGGGAAGTTGATCGAACTGATGCAGAGCGGGAAGGATCAGGGGGGTGGCCAGTCGAGCCCGACGGATTCCGGGGAAGCCGAGCGCCGCCGCCGGATTCAGGAGGAAATCCGCCGCAAAATCCGCGAGCGCCAGGAAGGCGCCGGCGGCGGAGCCTCGGCCCAGCCGCAACAGCGGGAGTACGACCCGAATAGGCCCGATGGCCCGCAACACCAACGGTCTGGCGGGCCGACGGCACCGCCTCCTGTGCCCACTTACCAGGCCCCAGCCACGCCGCCGCCACCTCAGCAACAGCCCGCGAGCCTTCGCCAGGACTCGTACGAAGCCCCTGCCCCGGCGCGAGATTACCAGGCGGAAATCCGCAAACAGCGCGAAGCTGCCGAAGCCGCTCGCCAAGAGGCCGCGCAGGCCCGGCAGAAAGCCGAAGAGCGCATCCAACGCGCCTTGCAGGCAGGACAGGCATCCGACGCGTACGCCTACACAAGTGATGCCTATTCCATCCGCGTAGTCAGCGCCTATGGTCTGCGCAACGATGTTCGCGAAATGCTTTCGACCCCCGCCGCCGCCCGGCGTGCCCTCGTCCTGACGGAAATCCTCGGAACTCCGGTTGGCCAGCGAGGGCCCGGCGGCACGCAGAAGCCATCCTGGAATTCGTGAGCGCGCAGGGGAGCGCTACGTCGATTTCAGAAGCGAGGCGACGACCTCGCAACCGGATACGTGGACCGAATCGCGTCCCCGGTGAATGGAAGACCGACGAGGCGCTCGAATGGATCCAACCCGTTCTTCGCGACTGCCCTTGCGACCCTTTTGCCGGCATCGGTAGACTGGAACCCCTCGAATGCAATCGTCAGCTGGTGGACCTGACAGGTTAACCGAGAACGCCTCTTTTTTAGAGCATCGACAGAGTGGTCCGCCCCTGCTTGCGATGGCGTTTCCACCTCCTCAAGTGAAACCAACCTACACCGTTGCCGCGCTTTATCAGTTCGTCGATCTCGAGGACTTCGAGGCGATGCGCTCGCCGCTGCTTGCATTCTGCCAAAAGCAGGCCGTGGTTGGCTCGCTTCTGCTCGCGCGCGAGGGCATCAACGGCACCATCGCCGGGAGCCGCGAGGGCGTCGATGCGGTCCTCGACCGACTGCGCAGTAACCCTCGCCTTGCCGACTTGGCGCACAAGGAATCGCAATGCGATTTTCTGCCGTTTCGGAAAATGAAGGTCCGGCTCAAGGAGGAGATTGTGCGGCTCGGCGTCGAGGGCGTCGACCCAACCTGTGCCGTCGGTGAATACGTCGAGCCGGAAGACTGGAATGCGCTGATCCGCGATCCGGAGGTGGTGCTGATCGACACGCGCAACGACTACGAAATCGCCGTCGGAAAGTTCCAAGGGGCGGTCGATCCGCAAACTTCGGACTTTCGCTCCTTTCCGGATTACGCCAAGGCCAGACTCGACCCTGCCAGGCACCGGAAAGTGGCGATGTACTGTACCGGCGGCATCCGCTGCGAAAAGGCAACGAGCTACCTGCTGCAGCAAGGTTTCGAGCACGTCTACCACCTCAAGGGCGGCATCCTGAACTACCTTGAAAAGGTGCCGCGTGAGCAGAGCCTGTGGGAGGGCGAGTGCTATGTGTTCGATGACCGGGTGTCGGTCACCCACGACCTCGAGCCCGGCAGCTGGTTGAATTGTGTTGGCTGCGGGCGCCCGATTCCCGAGACCGCCACAGCCGATCCGAAGTTCATCGAAGGCGTGTGCTGCCCGCTGTGCCATGACACGCTTTCCGAAGAAAAACGTGACCGCCTCGCCGAGCGCCACCGCCAAATCCAGCGGGCCAAAGCCAACCTGAGCGTCGACGAGCTCCATCCCAAAGCCAGTGCCTTGCGCCTGCTGAGCCGCCACGACTGAGCGGACGCCCTGCTTCGCCTTCACAAACGCCGCTCGGCACGAATCACGCCCGCCTTAAGCGGTTTCCGTTTTGCGGGATTTCGCCGTTCGGGCTCACATGCCGACAGTCGCCACCTGATGGCCGGATTGCTTGAGAAAAGCGGCGAACTGGTCTTTGTCGGCGGCCTTCATATACGCTTCTTCGGGCGTAATCAGGCCCTCCTGGATGCGCTGTTTGAGGGAAGTGTCCATCAGGCGCATGCCCTGCCCCTGCCCTCCTTCAATGATGTTGCGAACCGCGCTGATCTGCCCACTGCGGATGGTGTTGGGCAGCGCATCGTGCCGCAAAAGGACTTCTTGAACGGCACAGCGTCCTCCACCAATTTTTTTGCAGAGGAGCTGCGATACGACACAGGCGAGCGTGCTCGCCAGCATCACGCGGATCTGCGGCTGTTCGTCGCCGGGAAAGGCATCGATGATACGGTCGATCGTCTTGGGGGCGCTGTTGGTGTGCAGGGTCGCAAAGACCAGCATGCCCATGCTCGCGCAGTTCAGCGCGAGCCGAATGGTTTCCAACTCCCGCATCTCGCCCACGAGCACAATGTCCGGGTCGGCCCGCATGGCCCCCCGCAGGGCGTCTGCGAAGCTGTCGCTGTGATCGCCCACCTCACGATGGATGATGACACTGTTCTTGGGCGAATGGACGAACTCGATCGGGTCTTCGATCGTGATGATGTGCTTGGTGAAGTTCGTATTGATGTAGTCGACCATCGCCGCGAGGGTGGTCGACTTGCCGCTGCCGGTCGGACCGGTGACGAGCACAAGGCCCTCGCGGAACTGGCACACCTCGGCGAGCACCGGAGGCAGGTCGAGCTGTTCGAAACTCAGAATCTTTGCCGGAATCTGCCGGAAAACCGCCGCCTGCCCCTGCCGCGTGTAAAGGAAGCTGCCGCGAAAGCGTGCGACACCGGCGATCTCGTAGGCCAAGTCGAGATCGTGGTCCTGTAGAAAGGCCTGCCAACGCTCTTCACTGACGATCTCTTTCAGCAGTCTGGCGATCTGCTCAGCCGACAGGGGCTGCTCGGTCAGCGGCTGAATGACTCCCGAGATGCGCGCCTTGACCGGACTGCCACAAGCGACGTGCAGGTCGGACCCGCCGCAGTCGAGCATTGCCTTGAGGTATTGATCGATCTGCGCCATCCCTAACCCTTCTGCACGGCAGCCTGCCCATCAACCTGCCGTGGAACAAGAAATTTCGCCCCAGAGCAACATTCACGGGAAACGGCGTTTCGCAGCGGCTCCCGGCCCTTTCTTCAGAGGGAGCTCAGCGGAATGGCCTCGCCGCTGATGAGCTCAGCGGTTTCGCCAAGGTCCTCCGTCGCCGCCAGGCATTGCACGCCGATGCAGAGTTGGACGCCAGGGCGGTCCTCGGCCCGCAGGAACGTCTGCCGGGGAAAACGCCCGCGCAAGTCTTTGGCCAAGGCGGCAAGGGAAGCATCACCACCCTTAACCACTGGTCCGCCCATCGCATCGCGCGTGATGCCGTCCAGAGCGTGAGCGATCGCAGTGGGTGCTCGCTCCGAAAGCCCAGTATAGGCCGGACGCAGCTCCGCGATTTCGCGCGCAAACTTGCTTTCGCCCGTGAGCGCGTACAACGCTCCGAAAACGTGGATCAGCGCGGAAATCCCCGCCGGAATCGCGTTATCGAGCCAATCCTTCTTGCGCACGGCGAGATCGGTTTGCGCCTCCGCGGCTTGAAAGTAACCGGCCTGATGGGCGTCGCGAAACTGCGCCTGCGCGAAAGCGGCCAGCTCAGCCCCGAGCGCTTCAAGGTGCGTCACACGCTGCGCCGGCAAGCGGTCCCCGGCGGCGGAAAGCGCCAGGACCGCCTCGGCGAAAAACGCCACGTCGTCGAGGCAGGCCAGCCCGCGGAGCTGCTCACCGTACACCACGCTTCCCCAGGCACCGTCTGGTCGGCGGAACCTTGCCTCCAGGGCTCCCGCGAGCGCGTCAGCGCGATGCAGCCAGTCCTCGCGGTCGAGGGCGATTGCAGCATCCGCAAGCCCCCTGAGCGCCAGGGCATTCCAGGCCAGCAGCGCCTTTTCGTCTCGGCCCGGGCGCCCCCGATGTTCGCGAGCTTCGAGGAGCTTGCCCCGGGCACCCGCAAGCTCCTGCCGGGCCTGGTGGTTGCCGAGCGCGAGCACGGGATTCGTCCAGCCGTGCTCGAAATTGCCCTCTTCAGTTATCGCATATGCCTTACAAATGCGTTGCGCTTCATCATCGGGCAGGACCTCGTGGACCTCCGCGGGGGTCCAGCAGTAGAACCGGCCTTCGCCGCCGGGGCTGTCGGCGTCGAGCGAGGCCGCGTAGAGCCCGCTATCGAGCCGCATCTCGCGCTCGAGCCACGCGACTGTTTCAGCGGCGACATCAGCATACAGGGGCTCCTGGTATGCCTGCCCCGCGGTCGCGTACAGACCCAGCAGCTGCCCGTTGTCGTAAAGCATTTTCTCGAAGTGCGGGATAACCCACTGGCGGTCGACGCTGTAGCGGGCAAAACCGCCTCCGAACTGGTCGAACAGGCCGCCTCGCGCCATGGCCGTCAACGTTCGGTTGACGACCCAGTCAATGCGCTGGCGAAGCTGCGGTCGCCGCTCTGCGGCCTCGCTGCCCCGCAAGGTGAGGAGGAACCGAAGCGTCATGGGCTGCGGAAACTTTGGAGCCTGCCCAAAGCCGCCCCACTCGTCGTCGTGGTTCTGTTGAATCAGGTCCGCGGCTTTGACGAGCTGCACGGGGTTCCAGCTGTCGCCTTCACCGGCGCCTGGCGGCGTGTTGCCGTGGGCGATGTTCTTGATAATCGCGTCGGCGTTTTCGAGCAGGTCGCCGCGGTCTCGCTGCCAGTGCTCGCTGATGCGCATGAGCAACTGCGGCCAGGGGATGATGCCGCGACCGGTGTCTTCCGGCGGGAAATACGTGCCGCCGAAAAACGGCCGCTTGTCGGGCAGGCAAAAGACATTGAGCGGCCAGCCGCCATGCCCGTTGAGCATCATCACAGCCTCCATGTAGAGGCCGTCGACATCGGGTCGCTCCTCGCGGTCGACCTTGATGCACACAAAATGCTCGTTCATCAGCTTGGCGATGTAGTCGTTCTCGAACGACTCATGCTCCATCACATGGCACCAGTGACAGGCGCTGTAACCGATCGAAACCAGCACGGGCACGTCGCGCTGCTGCGCCTCGGCAAAGGCTTCCTCCCCCCACGGCCACCACTCGACCGGATTATGGGCGTGCTGCTGCAGGTAGAGCGAAGGCTCGTCGATGAGGCGATTTGGCATGGGCGCATGCTACGCGGACCCGCCTGCCCAACGCAAGGGTAGCCACCATTTCCCTCAGGTGGCGCCGCTCACGGCTGCCACTTTTCCTCACTCGAGATCCCGGCCTCCTCGGAAGTTCCCCTTTCAAGCGGCCTCCGCAGCCATCCAAAAGCGCTCTGCAAGGCGTTCCAGGGACTTAAGCCGCAGGTCCGGCCCATCAGGACAGAGCCCAAAGGCATCGGGCTCGAAGAGGTGCTCAATTCCGAGCCCGCCAGCGAGGGTGCGCCCGGCGTCGATAGCTGCCAGATGCCGGGTGACCATTTGCCCGAGGCCGCTCTCGAAAGCGGATGAATACACAAGCGTCACCTCCCGGTGCGCTTCGCGCCAACGAAGAAAGCCCGGGAGGTCGCCGAGAAGGCCGGGTTTGACGACGAAAACCGCCTGCGGACAGGCCCCTGCGAGCCGACTCAACTCCGGTAGCTGCGCAACGGATTCGTCGAGGGCTACACGAACACCTGCATCCGAGGATAGCTCCGCCATGACCGCCTCGTCGCCCGGCGCCAAGGGCTGCTCGAGGTATTCGACCGGCAACCCGGAAGCCGCCTGGAACCATGCTTCCGCTTCCGTCGGCGCCAGGCCTGCATTCGCGTCGAGACGAAGCTGAACGCCCGAGGGCAACTGACGCGCCAGCGCACCGAGCAGGCTCCGCTCCTCGTGGCCGACTCCCACGCCGATTTTCAGTTTCAGAACCCGGTAACCCGCGCGAAGCGCTTCGTTGAGCGCGGTCGTTGAGCACTCGGCGACACTCCCGAGCAGGGCTGCGGTAGTCACGGTCCGCTCGCGGGGCGCCTCGGGAATTGGTGCCGACAGGCAACTCAGGCCCCACCGAAGGGCTGGCCCGGCTTGCTCAACGGCACCTGCCCTGCCCTGCCCTATTGCTCGGGCGACGGCAAGGGCCTCTTCGAAGGTCTCCGTGCCGAAAGCGGGTAAGGGCGCTACCTCAGCGTAGCGGAAACCCGCACCTGTACCTCTTTTGAGGTACAGCCCCTGGCGCCGTTTCCAGAGCCCTTTTGCGGTTCGCAGAGGGGAGCGGAACGTGCGGCTCCAACGGCGCACAGCCAAACCCTCTAACCATTCTGTACCCTCCATTAGCTACAGTCGGCGTGCAACCAGCGATTGCCAGGAGTCCATCAGGTTTTGAAAGTAACTGTCGGCCTCGAAGAGCCAGGGTTCCTCGCGGATGGCCCACTGAGGGTGCGCCTCGAAGCGCTCGATGCCCCAGGCAAACATGCCGGGCTCATCGGTGCGAAAGTAAAACGGCGTACCGGGGTCGCAGTGTTCGGCCAGCATATCGAGCAGTCCGGGCTGCAGCATGCGCTTCTTTGCGTGCCGCTTTTTGGGCCAAGGATCCGGGAAAAGCATCAACACCCGCTTCAGGCGGGCCTCCGGCGGCAGCAATTCCAGGAATTCGCGGACGTCCGCTTTCGCGAAATGCAACTTCGCCAAGCCTCGCTTTTCGGACTTCGCCCTGCCCTTCTCGACGCGTTTGGTCACAAGGTCCAGCCCTACGCAGCGCTCCTCAGGGTGCGCCTCCGCGAAGGCCGTCAGGTAATGCCCGTGACCGCAGCCGAGCTCGAGGGTAACGGGTTCGCCGTCGGCCCACCACGTCGCGATATCTGCTCGGAGGCCTTCGCGGCGCCGTTCGACGGCTGCCACGACGTCCGGTGGCAGAACATCAAGGGCCTCGGGCGTGTTGGAACTCGGCATGCGCCAGCCAACTCGGGCGGTGCCGGTGCTGTCAAGCCGTCCGAGGCAAGGCGATTTGCTCCGCAAGGGAAAGGGAGCTGGGCTCGCCCACGCGGTACGGCAGCTGAAGCGTCACGGTGGTGCCCTTTCCCAGCGTACTCTCCACGCGCGCTTCTCCGCCGTGAAGGTTAACAATATGGCGGACGATGCTGAGGCCAAGCCCGGTACCCCCATGTTCCCGTGAGCGCCCTTTGTCGACCCGGTAGAAGCGCTCGAACAAGTGCGGCAAGTCGCGTTCTGGAATACCGCAGCCGTCGTCACTGACCGAGACATACAGCCACGTGGCCTCGTGCTTGGCGGAAATGACGAGTTCCGTCATACCCTTGGCATAGCGGAGCGCGTTGTCGCAAAGATTTTGCAGAACCTGGTGAATCTTCAGTGAATCGAGCTCGACCCACTGCGTATCCGCATCGAGCTCGGTTCGCAGTTCGACTCCGTCGGGGACGCCGCGCCCCCGCAGGTTATCCAGCAGCTCAAAGATCAGGTCGTGAAGGTCACAGCTTTCCCACTCAACTGCCTGGCGCCCAGACTCCAGTCTCGAGAGCGTCAGCAGGTCCTCCAGCAAGGCGTTGAGGCGGATCGTATTCCGGCGGATTTTCTCCAGAAACACGCGGCGGTTTTCGGCGCTAAGGTCGTCACCATCCTCGAGCAGCGCCTCTGAAAAGCCCTTGATAACGGTGACCGGCGTGCGCAGCTCGTGGGAAACATTCGCCACGAAATCTCGCCGCACCCGCTCCAGCTCCACCATGCGCGAAATATCGTGCAGGATAAAGATCGCCAGCGGCTCCATCGGGTCGGCGGCATTTGGCATCTGCGATGCCACGACCTCGAAATGCTGACGTTTGCGGCCCCGCGCGATCTCGACGACACGCCGCCCTGACGACTGGCCGTCGTGGATGCGCTCCATCAACGAGAGAAACTCCGAGCTCGGGATCACGCTTTCTAGCCGCAAGCCTTGATAATCCGGTCTCAAGTCGAGCAGCAGCCTCGCTGCCGGATTGGCCAGGACGACCCGCCGGTCCTGATCGGTGATGAAAACCGCCTCCGCTAGGTGCCCGAGCGTCGTCTCGATCTGTTGCAGATAACTGCGACTCTGCAGGTTCGAAAGCTCCGATTCCTTAAGAAGCTCGCTGGTAAGGGACGTCAGCCGACCGAGGAAGTAGGTGTCCGCCCACCGCCCCGGCTTCACGTAGAGGTAGGGCTGTCGGCGTTCGATCTGGCGGGTAAAGGTGCCAAGGAACTTGCGCAACCGCCGCAGGCGCAGCAGCAGAAACAGGTTCACAAAGATCGAGATAGCCAGAAAGAGTTCCATGAGCCCTGTCGTCGGCGAACTGTGGCGCTTGCCCAATGCAGCCGACGTCAACCATCAACCGCACGGTAGCCGACGCCGCGAACCGTCTCGATGATGTTGGCGTCCGGGCCGAGTTTTTCTCGAAGCCGACGAATATGGGTGTCCACCGTTCTGGTTTCGATGTCGGCTTCATAATTCCAGACGTTGACGAGCAGGTTTTCGCGGCTCTGCACCCTGCCCTTCCGTTCCATCAACAGCCGCAGGAGCTTGAACTCCGTTGCGGTCAGGTCGACTTCCTCGTCGTCCACGAAAAGCTGGTGACACTCGATATCGACGGTCACCCGGCCAATCTTGATCCGCGAGGCGGTTTGGCTTTCAGCCGGCTTGCTCAACCGGTTGAAAATCGCCGAAATGCGCAGAATGAGCTCGCGGGTTTCGAACGGCTTTGAAAGGTAGTCGTCCGCACCATTCTCAAAGCCCCTGATGCGATCCTCGAGCTCTCCCCGGGCGGTGAGGAAGATGATCGCAGTGTCTTTCATGATCGGGTCCGCGCGGATCATGCGGCAAACCTGCAGGCCGTTCATTTCGGGCATCATGATGTCGAGCACCACCAGATCGGGGAAAAATTCTCTTGCCGAGCCCATAATCATGACCGGGTCGTTGATGACCTTGACGTCGTAATTGGACTGCTGGAGCTTGTACTTCAACAAGTCGGTGACATCGGGCTCGTCATCGACGACCAGAATTTTTCGCTTCGGGGGCGCGGCTACCAGAGACATGGTGACGATCATGTAAAGAGCTCCCTGCCCGCTTGCCAATGCGTTTTTTCAGGGAATTACGCTCGGACCCAGGCACGCAGTGGGGCTGTATCGCTTGAAGGCTACAGTTCGTACCCGAGGAAAAAGGTGGCCAGCCTTTCCCGGACGACTCCGAAGGGTCCTCCCGGAAAGGCTGGCGGCCGGAGGCGCCCGAAATCGGGTTCTACCCTCGACATCAAGGCGACGAGGACGATTTCGCCATTGAGTTAACCGCCGGGTCAGAGAGCGCTGTGCAAAGGCCTCGAAAAGGCGCACCACCCTGCCTTATGCATTTTGGGCCGTTTCGCTGCCGCGCCGCCGCCGGGCTTCAAGGTGGACCATCAAAAGGGAGATGTCCGCCGGATTCACCCCGCTAATCCTGCTGGCCTGTGCGAGGGTTCCCGGCTGGATGGCAGCCAGCTTCTGCTGACTCTCCGCCCGGAGCCCGCGCACGGTGGCGAAATCAAAAGCGGGAGGGAGCTTAATCCGCTCGAGATCATGGAGTCTGGCAATCTGCCGCAGCTCGCGCTCACGGTAGCCTTTGTAGCGAACCCGGTAAACAAGCTCGCGGCGAAGGTCTCCGGGAAAGCCTTGCACGGTAGGCGGAAGCGGCGCTTCGGCCTCCGAGGCCGCCCGGCGAATCAGGTCGCCGTACGTGCCGCCCGTGGTTTTCTCCGTTTCGAGCATGCGCTCCCAGCGTCTCAGATGCGCGGCCTGGTCCGCCAGGCGCTGCAGGCGCTCGGTAGACATGAGGCCGTAGTCACGCGCTGCCTCCCAGAGCCGAAACTCCGCACTCCCGTGGTTCAGCAGAAGCCGGTACTCGGCGCGACTCGTGAACATGCGGTATGGTTCGTGGGTGCCCTTGGTGACGAGGTCATCGACGAGCACCCCGAGATAGGCTTGTTCCCGCCCTAGAATAAGCGGCGATTCTCCGCGAACTTTGGCAACCGCGTTCACCCCGGCAAGAAGCCCTTGTCCTGCCGCTTCCTCGTAGCCCGAAGTTCCATTAATCTGTCCTGCAAAGAACAGATTTTCGACCTTTTTGCTTTCGAGGGACGGCCAGAGCTGGGTGGGCGGCGCGAAATCGTACTCCACAGCATAGGCCGGGCGGAGGATCGCAACGTTCTCTAACCCAGGAACGCTCCGCAGCATCTGTACCTGCACGTCGAAGGGCAGGGAAGTGCTCATGCCGTTGATGTACCATTCGTCCGTATTGCGCCCCTCGGGCTCGAGGAAAAGCTTGTGACTCGGCTTGTCGGCAAATCGCACAATCTTGTCCTCGATCGAAGGGCAATACCGAGGTCCCTGACTCGAGATGACACCACTGTAGAGCGGCGATCGGTGAAGGTTGCCGCGGATCAGGTCGGCAGTGGCCTCCGTCGTCTGCGTGGTCCAGCAGGAGATCTGGCGCTCCCCCGGCCGATGCCCGAGGTAACGCTCTTCGCGATGTTCCACGTGGAACAATCGCTGATGCCAAAGCTCGGCGGTGTCATTGTTCCACGTGGAACAATCCTCACCGAACCGGCTTTCGTAGAACGCGAACAGGGTGGGCTGGGCATCCCCGGGCTGCTCCTCGCACTGCGAGAGGTCGACACTCGAACCCAAAATGCGGGCCGGCGTACCTGTCTTGAGCCGCTCCAGCTCTATGCCAGCCTCCAGGAACGAGCCACTGAGCGTCTTTGCCGAAAAATCCCCTAGCCGCCCACCTTCGTTTTGGTTGCTGCCGATGTGCATCAGCGCCCTCAAAAAGGTCCCGGTGGTAACGACGACCGTCCGGGCAAAAAGGTCCACATCCATGCTCGTCCGGACGCCTACCACCCGGTCGCCCTCAAAAATGAGACCCGTGACAAGGGCCTGAAACACAGTCAGGTGCGGCTGGAGCTCCAACCGATGCTTCATGCGGAACTGGTACGCCTTTTTGTCGCACTGAGCGCGCGGTGCCTGAACCGCGGGCCCCTTCGACGCGTTGAGCAAGCGAAACTGGATGCCGGTCAGGTCGGTGTTCAAGGCCATCTCGCCGCCTAGGGCGTCGATCTCGCGTACAATTTGCCCTTTGGCCTGACCGCCGATGGCCGGGTTGCAGCTCATTTGCGCACAGGTGTCGGCATTACCGGTGAGCAGAAGGACATCCGCACCGCGTCGCGCCGCCGCCAACGCGGCTTCGCAACCCGCATGGCCGGCACCGCAAACGATGACATCATAGGGCTCTTTCCGACTAAACTTCAAAGGTGCGCTCATTTACCGATGCAAAAGGAAGCAAAAAGCTTATCGAGAACGTCTTCGGCGTCAATTCGTCCGACGACCTCGCCAAGAGCCTCCAGCGCACTCCGGAGTTCCTCGGCAGCAATTTCCAGGGCGCCATCGGCAGCGATGCTGCGCGCACGGTCAATCGCTGCCCGGCCCCGGTCGATGGCGTCCGCATGCCGGGCATTGAGCATCAAGTCGTCCGGATCGGGGGCAAGGCCGCCCGCTTGCAGCAGCGCAGCAAGCGCTGGAACGACGGTTGCGCGGGCCTCCGCCGCATCCGTCGCGGAAACTCGCACCGAGGGACGCCCCGGATAAAGGGATGCCGTTGCCGGATCCTCCGAAAGGTCAGCCTTGTTGCGGACCACGAGCACGGGCTTCGCATCGATGAGGGTATCGAACGCCTCAGGCCACACCGGGGGCGGCTGCGATTGATCCAGCACAAGGAGAATCAACCCGGCTTCGGCGAGCTGGGCCCGAGCTCGCGCGATCCCAGCCCGCTCGACCTCGTCTTCCGCGCTGTGCAGCCCGGCGGTGTCGACGAGCCGAAGCAGGTGGTTACCGACCTGCAGACGCTCCGTCAGGTAGTCTCGGGTCGTTCCGGCAATTGGGCTCACAAGCGCCCGCTCAACCCCCAAGAGGGCATTCAGCAGGCTCGATTTGCCCGCGTTGGGCGCTCCTGCAATCACGGTTGGCAGACCCTCCAGCAGCAGGCGGCGCGTCTCGCGGGTCGCGCTCAAGCTCGCCAGTTCAGTGGAAAGTTGTTTTAATCGCGCCAGGGGCCCGGAATGATCTTCGGGTGGCAAGTCTTCGTCTGGAAAATCGAGATAGGCTTCGATTTCGGCGACCGCCTGGGTCAGCACATCGGCCAGTTCGCTCATCCGGCGCCCGAGGTCCCCCCGCAGGTGCTGCCTGGCCGCAGTCAGCGCCCCAAGACTGCGAGCCGCGATGACGTCCGCAACGGCCTCCGCCTGGCTCAGGTCGAGTTTGCCGTTCAGGAACGCTCGCCGCGTAAATTCTCCCGGGTCGGCTAAGCGCGCGCCCCGGGCGCGAAGGTCGTCGAGCACGCTGGATGCGATCAGCGGATTGCCGTGCAGCGACAGCTCGAAAACATCCTCACCCGTGAACGAATATGGGGCCGGGAAGTAGAGCGCCAGCCCGTCATCGAAGGGCAATCCGTCCCGTGACGTGTAGGCGAAGCGGGTCGCGCGCCGCGGAGCGGGCAGGGCAGGGCGGCCGGAGAAACCCTCCCAGAGCGCTGTGGCCTGCGGACCGCTGATACGGATAACGGCGAGCGCCCCCTCGCCCGCGGGCGTCGAGAGTGCGCATATGGTGTCAGAGGCGTGCATGAAGGGCGTCACCATGAGCTGGATTACGCTGGTGGGCAAACCTTTCACGCATGGGCGTGCCGCGACCACTGCAGACCTCCCGCACCACCCAGCACCAGCAGGCCGCCAACGACTTGCGCCGGTGAATAGGCTTCTCCAAAGAAAACCACGCCACCGAGCGTGGCCAGCACTGGGACCAGCAGTTGCAGCGCCGCACCGCGAGCGACCGGCATCAATCGGTAGGCCGCCGTCATCACGAGTTGACCGGAAGCACCGAGTAACCCGCCAGCCAGCATCGCAATCCAGGCGACGACGTCCGAAGGAGCACTCGCCAGCAGCACGAAGGGCAGGGCGACCACAAACCCGTAGAAGGACTGCGCGCCGAAGATGGTTACGCTGCCGAAGGTTCGGCTCAGGCGGCGAATCAGCACGACGGTCACACCGGCGATCATCCCCCCGAGCAGGGCCAGGCCTTCGTACCACGAGCGACCAATCGCTCCCGGGCCAAAATCCAGCAGGAACGGGATTCCGGAAAATGCCAGCACCAGGAAGACGACCTGAACCCCTCGCAGTTGCTCCTTCAAGAAGATAGCGGCCAGCACCGCGCCAAACGGCACGTAGGTTAGGGTCAGTGTCGTGGCGACACCAAGATCGAGCTTGGCAAGGGCGATATAGCCCATCAGCAAGGCGCTGCCCCCGCAGAGGCCGCGCGCGATCAGCAAAGGATGCCGGAAGAGCACGCCGATGGGGGCGCGACCACAGCGACACAAGTAGCCGACGAGCACCATCCCGACGACGCCTCGCGCGACGTTCACGACCACAGCGTCGACACCAAAGTTCTTTGCCAAGAGCTTGATGCAGAGCACGTTAAGCGAGAACAGCCCGACGGAGAGCAGCATCAGGCCGGTTCCACGGACCGGTACAGAGGCGGGTAGGGTAGGTGAGGCCATAGAGAGCGGCCTTCCCGAAGCACTCATGACCCTTTCCCGGCGTTACACCAAGTTCCCGCACCCGAATGGACCATGAAGCAATCCGGTCGGGCATGGAGACAGATTAAGGTCAGCGCAAGCCCGGCCGTCCGCAAAGGCGGACCGCAATCCAAAGGAGATTTTTCCAGCGGACGGGCATCGTCCCCAACTTCCGCAAGAGCTCCCCTCGAGGTCAAGGGTATTGTCGTGGCCGATCGCAGCTTGGGGGCCAACCCACAAGCGGGCCTTCAGCGATTTCCTATAGCGCAAGGTCCCTTGACGCCAAAAAGCTTTGTGGAACATACTGTAGTCGATATAGGGGACTCGACTCTTGCCCCGGAACCGCTCTAATTTTCAGGACGCGTTCTTCTTCCTTCTTCCGAACATGTTTGTTTCCCTGTTGCCTGTTTTCCCCCTTCCTCTGGCGTCCGTTCTCCTGGTAGGCGGTGGGCTCGGACTGGTTGCCCTGTCCTTTGCCGGAGCCTTTGTGTGGGCCTTTCTCGAATTGCGCAAAACGCAGGAACGGCAGTCGAAGCGGGATAATGCCGCGCGTGCGCTGCGGGAGCGGGTCTCCCAGCTGGAGGCAGAAAAGCTGAGCCTCGACGGACGCCTGCTCGAAGTCGAGTCGGAGGCCGCGCAACAGCGGCAGGAAGCCGATCAGGCAGTACGGCAGGCGGACGAGGCCAAAGACACTGCCGAGCGCGCAAGCCGCGCCAAGGGGACCTTCCTCGCCACGATGAGCCACGAAATTCGGACCCCTCTCAACTGTATTCGAGGCCTTTCCGAAGTTCTGATGGCGACAGACCCCACCGACGAACAGAAACAGCACCTGCACACCATTCGCCGCAGCGTGGATGCCCTGTTGGCGATCGTCGGTAACATCCTCGACTTTTCCAAAATCGAGTCCGGCAATCTCGAATTAAGGCCCGAACGCTTCAACCTGAACGAGCTGATCGAGGAAATCAGGAGCCTCTTCGACGTCGATGCCAAGCGCCGCCTACTCGACCTTCAGGTTCAAATGGAGCCCGATACGCCGTTCCAGATCATCACGGACCGCAGCCACCTGCGCCAGGTGCTCATCAACCTCGTTGCCAATGGGCTTAAGTACACGGAAAAGGGCTCGGTCTCCCTGGTTTGCACTCGCAGCCGGATCGTCGACGACACCATCCCCCCGAACAAAACCTATTATCAGTTATCCTTTCGCGTAACCGATACCGGAGTAGGCATCCCCGCTGATAAGCGTGATCGCCTCTTCCAGCCATTCAACCAGCTGGTCGAATCAAAGACCCGCAAATACGAGGGCACCGGCCTGGGCCTGGCAATCTGCCACCGGATCGTGACGGAGGGGATGCGTGGCGAGATTTCGGTCGCGGACAACCCGGGCGGAGGGTCCGTCTTCGAAGTGCTGATCCCCGTCGAGGGCTTCAGCACGGTGAAGCGAGCCGACGAGAAAAAGCTGACCAACCCGCAGCTCATTAAGCACGCCCTTGGGTCCACTTTCTACAGCCACAAAATCCTTGTCGCCGATGATAACCACCTCAACTGCGAGGTGATGCGCGCAATGCTCAAGAAGATGGGGCACGAGGCGGATTTCGTCTACAACGGTCGCGACGCAGTCGACTATCTGGCGAACAACCCCGCCGATGTGGTGCTCATGGACATCATGATGCCGCTGATGGACGGCCTGGAGGCCACCCAGCGAATCCGGGCCGGTGATGCCGGGGCGGACAAGAAAGGTATTCCGATTATCGCCCTGACCGCCTTTGCGATGACCTCCGACCGGGAGGAAATTCTGGCCAAAGGCTTTGACTACTATCTTTCCAAACCGATCGAGCCAGAAGCGCTGCGCGAGACCCTGACCGGGCTGGCCCGTGGCAAAACCAGTAACAAAGCACCCATCGCCACCGCCTAGCCGACACGACCGGCAAGCTGGCGCGAAACCAATCTGCCGCCATGCGCTGGTTCCTCATCTTTCTCGTGCGGGCCTATCAGGTCGTGCTGTGGCCCCTGCGCAAGCTGATGCCCCTGCTCGGCGGTGGCTGCCGCTTTCACCCGAGCTGTTCGCAGTATGCCGCTGAGGCCCTCCGCCAGCACGGTGCCTGGCGGGGTACGCTGCTGGCGCTCAAGCGTCTGGCCAAGTGCCAGCCGTGGGGGCCATCCGGTTTCGATCCCGTTCCGCCAAGCGCAGGATTCATCGATAGTGCTGATGATTGGACCGATCAGAAACCTACCTCGACTCCAGAGAATACCCGTCGGCCCTAGAGCCATCAAATTGCTCGAAGTCGGCAATTGACCTTGCAAGAGAGCCCATGTGTCTAAAACAAAAGCTCTATGGCAAGCCCCGAACAACCGTCCGACGCGGATACGCAACTCCCCGAGGCAGAATTGGGGCGACTGGCGCGGTTTGTCGCGCATGACTTCAAGAATTTCTGCATGCTGCTGGCGGGTAACGCGGAAATGGCCCTGCGCTGTCGCCCTAGCGACCCACAAGTTGTCGCCTACCTGCGCAACATCATTGGCGGCGCCCAGCAGGCGCGCGACCTCGCCGACCGCGTGCTCAGCCATCGGCGCCACTGCCCGAACGATGAAAGCATCCACGATTTGCGGGGCATCCTTAACGGCCTCCCGGATTTGCTCCAGAGCCAACTCAAGCCCGGCCAGGAACTGAATCTCGACCTGCCCGAGACGCCTCTTTGGTGGCAAGGATGCATCAGCAGAGCGCAACAGGTGTTCCTGAACCTCGTGGTCAACGCACTCGAATCAATGGAGGACAAAGCGGGCGAAGTTTCCGTAACCGCACGACTGCGCGGACCAATGATCCGAGTGAGCGTCGAGGATGACGGGCCCGGCGTCCCACCCGACCGACGAGAAACGATATTCGATGCGGAGCAGTCGACTCGCGGGGACAGCCTCCACCGGGGCTTGGGGTTGGCAATTGTTCGCCACGTCACCAATACCTACGGCGGACGCTCCTTCGTGACCGAAGGGGCCCGCGGAGGCGCTTGCTTCATCGTGGAGCTTCCCGTTGCGCAGAACGGGCAGGGCGCGGGGTCGCAATCGGCTGCGTCGAGCCCAGAGCTCGCCCCGGCTGGGGATTCCGCCCATAAGCGCAACGTCCTTTTCGTCGAAGACGACCCCTCGATGCGCACCCTGGGAATGGACATGCTGCAGATGCTCAACTGCCGCGTTACCGTCGCCAGTGATGGACAGGAGGCCTGGCAAATTTTCGAAGGCGCCTCGGACTATTTCGATGCCGTCATCAGCGACTCCCGAATGCCGAACATGAGTGGCTCGCAACTAGCCCGGCGGGTCCGCGAACAGCGCCCTAAGCTCCCGTTCATCCTTGTGACGGCCTTCAATGACGCCGCCACCGGGCGGGAAGTGGAACGCCTCGGCATCCGGGAGATTTTGCCTAAACCGTTCATGTTGGAAGACCTCGAACGCACGCTTGAGCGCGTGTTCGGCAAATGAGGCTCCCCCGCCGCGCCTGGTGGTGGCCAGTCCTGCTGATGATCGCCATCACCCTCGTTTCGGGCGGCAATGTCCCGGCGGTCCCGCGCACCCCCTTGTTCGCCACGGACAAGATCGTTCACTTTTGCGTCTTTGCCGCACTGGCAACCGCCTGGATTCGCTGCCGCCCAGGCGGGCGTCTATGGCCGTGGGTGGCGTGGCTGCTGACAACCGCCTTCGGCCTCGCTGACGAGCTGCACCAGCTGAGCGTGCCCGGCCGCTATTTCGAATGGGAAGACTTTCTCGCGGACAGTCTGGGCGCAGCCGTTGCGGCCGCACTCTACGCGGGATGGGCGCCCTGGCGGCACTTGCTGGAGCTCAAGCTCAACTCGGCGCGGCGCGAAACCGGCGATTGCGGCAAGCCGGTCTAAACCTCGTAAGTGCGGCCCGGCACCTGGTTGACAATCTGGGATTTCGGCATCCGATCGGCCAGTTCGTCCGCAAACCAAACCCGCGAAGACGGGTCGCCGTGGACCAGCACGATCGCCCGGGCGTCGGCGCGCAGGGCGAAGTCGATCAGTTCCTCGCGGTCCGCGTGTCCCGACAGGTCGTAGCGGTCGATCGAAGCGCCGATTCGGGTTTCGAAGTCGAGCTCGTCGAAAGCAAAACGAGAACCGCGCTCCGACGCCTGCAGCTTGCCGCCGGGGGTGTCGGGATCGCAATAGCCGACAAAACAGACCCGGTTGCGCTCATGGCCCAGCAGGCTGGTCGCCGCGAGGTAGCTCGGCGTGTGTTCAACCATCATCCCGGAGCTGAGCAAATGAATCGCGCTGCGGCCCGAGTCGCGCCCCGGTTTATCATGCCCCGGCTCGTCGCGCCCAGCAACGCGGTGGAGGTCGCGACGACGAATATAGACCGGCGCGGGCTTG
>JBHJGW010000223.1:0-10666 GCA_050331415.1 Opitutales bacterium
GCACGGCTGCTCCGCCAGGCGCCAGATCGCCAGCAGCACTTCGGTGACCTCGGGCCCGTAGGTCGCTGGCGCGCCCATTTTGATACTAGCCTTGCCGCCCCAGCCGACCTTGCCGCCGAGCAACTTGATGGCGTGCTTGCGATCGCACTGCCACTGCTCGCAGAACTCATCCAGAAAGAGCGATTTGCCCTTGCGGTTGCGTTTCGAGTACCTCAGGACGCTCCCGCGGGAGCACCTCCAGACGCGTCTTCTCACTCATGATCATGCACTTGGAAGCAAGTGTCACGACTTCTGAGGCAACGACCACAAAATCAGCCCCCCAGAACCGCCCCTGCGGTGTCAAAACTTGTGAGTCAACTCGCCGCCAGTCCCTGGTGAAAAAGCCGCTGGCCATTTCGTTGAATGAGCCTCAAACCTCGCCCGCGAGGAAGCTGCGGTAGCGCAGGAGGGTGTTGCGGAGGTCTTCGATGGTCAGCGGTTTGCTTAGAAATGCGTCAAAGCCGTGGCTGAGGAGGCTTTGACGATGTTCCTTGGTCGCGAAGGCGGTCTGGGCGATGATGATGGCCACCTGGCCTCCCGGGAGCTCACGGATGCGTTTGGCGGCGGTTTGCCCACCCATCTCCGGCATCCGGATGTCCATCAGCACGAGACGGTAGGGCTGATTTTCAAACAACTCCACGGCCTCACGGCCGTTGCGGGCGTAGTCGCAGACTACGCCCAGGCGGTTCATCATAATTTGGGCAACGCGCAGATTCTTTTCCTCGTCTTCCACGAACAGCACGCGCTGGTGCGGAGGGATGCCGAGCGG
Organism: Opitutales bacterium; assembly: GCA_050331415.1. GTDB lineage: Bacteria > Verrucomicrobiota > Verrucomicrobiia > Opitutales > Cerasicoccaceae > DAIQNO01. The sequence goes on from JBHJGW010000223.1 coordinate 809, forward strand.
CTCGATACGGACAAAGGGCGGCGTGTTGCTACGGGCGCGTTTGCCATTGTCCACATTGCAGGGCAGACGGAGTTCGAAGCGGCTGCCGCGTCCTTCGCGACTGCTGACGGTCAGTTTTCCGCCGAGCAGGCGCGCGATCTCGCTGGTGATGGCAAGACCCAGGCCGCTGCCTTCGTATCTACGGTTCAGGCTCATGTCGGCCTGGCTGAAGGGCTCGAAAATAAGGCGCTGGCGATCTTCCGGGATGCCGATTCCCGTGTCCGCGACGGCAAAGCAAAGCCAGTCCTCGCCACTACTGTCGTGCTCACGCGACACCTGCAGGCTCACGTCACCTGCCTCAGTGAATTTGATGGCGTTGCCGATCAGGTTGTAGAGGGCCTGCATCAGCAGGTTTTCATCGAGAATGACGTGTTTCGGCACCTCGCCGGTCAATTCGAGATTGAATTGCAAACCTTTGCTTTGGGCGAGGTGCTCGAGTGAGGTCAGGCGCTGCTGAAGGTTGCGGTGCAGGTCCACCTGGCGGAGTGAGGGCTCCATCTGCCCCGACTCGATTCGGGTAAGATCGAGGATATTGCTGATCAGGTTGAGCAGGTGCACGGCGGAGTTACGCATCATCGTGACCAGTTCGCGGCCAACGTCGGTCGTCACTTCGGCTTCGAGCAGGTCGAGCGGACCGATGATGGTGTTGAGCGGCGTGCGCAGCTCGTGGTTCATAATTGCCAGGAATTGGCTCTTGGCGCGGTTGGCCGCTTCAGCGCGATCGCGCTCGGCCCGCAGCTGTGATTCCGTGCGCTTGCGCAGGGTGACGTCGACCGCCAGCGAGGCTACACCGCTGACGCGCCCCTGGGCATCCCGCAATTGCGTGTTGTACCACTCGCAGTCGATCACCTGCCCGTCTTTGCGCTGGTTGCGCTGGCTGGTAAAGGTGCCGCCCCGCCCGTGAAGCAGGGCGTCAAAGTTTTCGGCGGCGGCACTGTGGTCCGCGGGGGATACAATCCTTTCGAACTTGCTGCCCAAAATCTCCGACGAATCCCAGCCAAAGACTTCAGCGGCTTTTGCGTTCCACTGAGTGATGGTACCGTCCACCGCAAATTCGACGACCGCCAGGGGCGTATTTTCCACGTGAAACTGTAGTCGCTGCTGAGACTGCCCCAGCTCTTCCTGCATCCGGACCTGCTCGGTAACGTCCTCCAAGGCCATCATGGCACCGCCGACGGCCCCATTCTCATCGTACCAGGGGGTCACGGCCCAATTGATGCGCTTGGAGGGTTCGGTCAGCGTCGGCAGCTCCTCCTGATAGCCGTAGACGTCCTTTCCCTTGAGCGCCTGCCGAAGAACAGGGTGCCACTTCTCGGCGTAGCCCGGCAGGCTGTTGACAATGTGTTCTCCGGGCTGCACGTCCGCTTGGAGCCCCAACTCATCAGCCCAGCGGCGGCTCCTCGCGAGGTAGTTGAGGTTGTAATCGAGCATGGCCAGTGCTACTGGCGCGTGGCGGCGAAAAGCGTCCAACAGGCTGGCTTGTCGGGTGATGGTGGCCGTACGCCGGGCGACCCGTTGCTCCAGTTCCGCATTGGATTGAGCTAGCTCGGTGCGTTGATGCTGGAGCGTCACCGCCATCTCATTGAAGGTACGCCCTAGCTCCCCGACTTCGTCTTGAGATTGAAAGCTGAGCTCCGGCTCCCAATAGGGATGCTGTCCGAATTTTGCCATGCTTTGGCGCAGGAGGCGAAGGGGGCGCGTGACGACGCGTTCGAAAGCCCGTGCCACGAGCAGCGCAACCAGCACGGTGGAGCCGAACAAGGCCGCACTGGTCCAAACGCCCTGACGGATGCGCTGCTCCAGCGGCGCAATGCTGCTCACCAGAGCGACGCGCCCGTACGACCGGAACTGGTCTGCGACCGGCACGTTGGCGATGTAGAAGGGATCGCGGTACCCCGTCGTCTCCCGCAGTTCGTCGGGCAGGCGGATCCCCTCCCGTTCGTAGCTCGCGAAGCGAGCGCCTTGGTCGTCGAAAAGGATGGCCGCCGCGATGCCCTCGTCTACGGCGATCGAACTGAGGATCTCCCGCGCACTGGTCGGATCCCCAAAGTCGAGGCTGGCGACAACGTTTTCGGCCAGCAGGCGTGCGAGCCGGTCGGTTTCGGTGGCAAAGCGCTCGCGGGCCTGGGCGCGAAAGGCGAGAAAAAGGGGGACGGTAGTCGTCAAGGCGGCTACGACGCCCACCAGAACGGACGCCCAAAAGACTTTTCGCCGAATGGGCAGGTGGTCGAACCAGCGAGAGGGCGGAGTCATGATTGTGGACGCAATGGCAGGCTAGTGGCCGTAAACGAGCTCAGCCAGCCGATTCTTGTACGAAGTCGGGCTTGGAAATAGCCGGGCATCGCGGCGTGAAACCCCGCAGACTCGTATCGCACCTGGGAGCACACGTCGAGCGCCGGGAGCGGGGTCAATGCCATGCCTTATTCCTCCTCGGAGTGGACCTGACGGGCCAGGGCAAGCATGCGCGAACTGAGCGTGAGCCCAGCCCGCGCGGCGTTAGTGAGGCTGCCGTCGAACATTAAGCGGTCTCCTCGACGGTAGATGCACAAGACCCCATCCCCTTCCACGAGATAGCGGGGGTGGCGCACAATGGTCAGCACCGGCGCCTCTCCGGGGTTAAGGTCAGTTCGCTCCGGCTTGAGGACATCGCTTTGAACATCGAAGAGCACATGAGGCCAGGGCGGCTCCAAAGGCAGGGACCAGCCCTCCTCTTCAAAGACGACCTTGACGGGGTAGTCGCGGATAGCGCGGCCAGCAAGGGCTTGATAGGCGGTCTGCTGCTCAGGGATTGCGCCCACAATGGCGAAAACCAGGGGCTCGCCTTCGGTCGGGCGCGCGCCTTCTGGCCAAAAGGTGTAGCGGGCGAAGCGGTAAATAAATTCCGCCAACAGGCGATCTTCCGTCCGGTTGCCGGATTGGGCCTCCAGAGACGGAAGCAGAAGCACGGCGCCAAGCAGCAGCACGGCGCGGCCGAGCCGGGCCCCTTTTCCCCAAAAGCCGGGAACAAGCTGACGGTGCGCCCTCATTGGTCAGAACTCCACCGTGGCCTGCAGAAAAAAACTGCGCTCGACGACGGTCGGTTGAAACTGGGTGTAGATCAGCCGGTACTCGGGCCTTTCCGGATCGAGGAGGTTACGACCGATAAGGCTGAGGCGCAGATGGTCAGTTGCCTGCCAGCGGAGGCTTGTGTCGATTTCGAAATACGCTGGAAAGTCAAAGTTGTTATTGGTCTGAATGTCGCTGACGTAGCGTCCGACCACGCTGGTGGTAAGGCGCTCGTGGGGCACGACGTCGAGGATCACGTTAGCGAAGAGCCGGTCATCATTGCGCTCGGTGACGGTCGTCACGCCGTTCATCTCCACGGATTCGAGATCGTGCCGCATCCAGGAAAGGTTGCCGCGGAGCCTCCATTGCGCGTGGGGGCGGTAATCCAGGGCGACCTCGACCCCATAGGTAGCGCCGTCGCGGTTGTTGGCCCATTGTGTGATGAGTCGATCGGGATTGGTCCCGACACCTCGAAACTCAGCGTTGATGAGGTCCTCGTAGCGTGTGTAAAAACCACTGGTTTCGGCCAGCAATTTGTCGGTCAACAGGCGTCGGGCGCCTGCCTGGAACGACAGGCTTTCGGGCGAGTTGAGCTCATCGTCCGGCTGGACATAAACCGCCTGAAGGCCCGTAAGGTCGTCCGGCAGGCGAGCCAAATGGTTGGTCTCTGCCAGACTCGGCGTGCGGACCGCGCGCGAAACGGATGACCAAAAGGTCTGCCGTTGCGACGGCAAATACCGCAACCGCAGGCTGCCGAGGAATTCCGGGCCGGTGAGGTTGTGATACTCCAGTTTCGCCGTGGTCGTGACAAAAAGCTGATCCGGGAGTAGCTCGATGTCGTCCTGCAGGCTTACTGCGACCAAGTGCCGGGTGTAGTTGCTGGCGTCGAAGTCAAACGTCGTAGAGTCGTCGATCGATTCGTTGATGATGCGGTATTCGGCCGTCCACAAGAAGTTGTGCCCATCGATGGGTTCGTGAGAGAATTCGCCCTGAAAATCACCGACGATAGCGGAAATCTCGGCAAGTTCACCCAATGTGCGGTCGTCGTGTTGGAAGTAGCTGCGGAAGAAGAGTTTTTCGTTGTGGCTGAGGTAGCGCTCCCAAGTGCCGGTCAGCGCGACGCCGTAATTCTCATTATTCAAAAGGGCGTCGTCGAGTACGGCGGGGTTGTCCGGATCGAAGCGTCGGAAGCGTTCTTCGTAGTTCTGCCGATAGGCGTCCAGCGAGATCGAGTACAGGGTGTCTAGGTCGTCGGATTCGCCGTCGAAGCGAAAGCTGCCGCGGAGGTCTTCAATTTCGTCCTCGAAGGTGACCGTCGTGTGATCGTCGTCGGAATCATTGCGGAAACGATAGGCCAGGGACCCACGGTAATACAGGTCCAGGTCCTCGAGGTAGCCGCCATGCCGCCCCGCGAAAAGGTAGGCCAGATCAGAGCCGTAGCCGGCATCGAGCCGTGTCCCCAGCGTTTCCCAAGCCGGTTTCGTGATGATGTTGATGACGCCATTGACCGCGTTGGCACCCCATACGGATGCTCCAGGGCCTCGGATGACCTCGATTCGGTCGATTTCGTCGTATGGGTAGGTCAGCTCGTTCCAATAAATCCCGGTCAAGGTCGGGGTGTTGAGGCTGCGTCCATCCTTTAGCACAAGGGTCTGGTTCAAATTGGCGGTTTCGAAGCCGCGGATTCCAACGAGGTAGCGCCCATTGTTGAGGTTGAAGATGTGCATGCCCGGCACGAGGCGCAGCGCATCCATCACGTGCCATGTCGCGGTGCTCTGTTCGAGCTCCTCACCCGTGATGACGGTAACAGCAGCCGGGGTACTCAAATACGTCTGCGAGCTCTTTGAGGCGGTGACGACATCGACTTCGAGCAGCTCATTGAGCGTCAGGGCCTCCAATCCCGTGCGGTCCGGCTCCGCCGAAAGCGCGCCAGCACCCGCGATTAACGCTCCGGCCAACCCATGTTGTAGCAGCCACTTCATTGGTGCCTGCCAGCTAGGAATTTTCAGCTATCCAGCACAAGCACGAAACGCCCGAAACAAACGGATATTATACTACGGCCTAACGTCGCTTGCCGGCAGTCAACGGCTGGGAATCGAAGGAATACGATGGGTCTTACCCAGTTGCCCGCGGTCGCGCAAGTACGCGTTGTTTTCGCCGGTTACGCGCGCGGATGGGCCTGCGCATGCGCCCGCTTGAGCCGGGAAATGCCCACGTGGGTGTATATTTGGGTAGTGGACAGGCTGGCGTGGCCAAGCATCTGCTGGACAAGCCGCAACTGGGCCCCGGAGTCGAGTAAATGCGTCGCGTAAGAGTGACGCAGTTTGTGGGGGGTCATGTCGGCGGGCAAATCGGCGAGGGCAAGGTAACGTTTGAGCATCAGCTGCACGGCACGGGGGTACCACCGCGCTCCTTTGTTGCTGAGCAAAACCGGCGCTTCACGCCTGATATCGTTTGCGAAGGTGTCGCGATAGTGCCGCAGGCAGGTCATGGCCACGCGCCCTAGCGGACAAATGCGCTCCTTCCGGCCTTTACCGAAGACCCGGGCGGCCCCCGAGCCCCAGTCGATGTCGCCATAGTTGAGGGCGCAGGCCTCACTTACGCGCAGGCCCCCGCCGTAAATCAGCTCCATCGCCAGACGATCACGCCAGAGGTGGGCGGGCTCGCCAGTTTCTGCTTCCAGCAGGCGTTGCGGCCCTTCCAGAAGTTTTTCCATCTGAGCCTGGGTCAAAAACTTCGGCAGTCGCTGGGGCAACTTGGGTAGCGCCAAGCCGGCGCAGGGATCCGCGGTCGCCAGGCCGTGCCGCACCAGATGCGCGTAGAATGCGCGCAGGGCTGACACGTGCATGTGCAGGGTTCGTCGCGCCCAGCGCTCTTGCGCCGCAATCAGGTAGCCGCGAACCTGTCGGGGGCCGACGCTTTCCCAGCTGCCAGCCCACCCGCTGTCGCGCCGGAGCCACTCGCTAAAACACCGCAGCGCGTGGAGATAATTGCGTATCGTGGTGGGGGCCGCCTGACGGGAGCCCCGAAGCTCGCGTTCAAACGCTTCCAGCTGGGCCTGCTCGTCGGCAGACAGGGGGCGCGGTGTCGGTTCGGCAGTCGAGTTGGGGCGTGGCATGGGTGGCGTTGGCCGATCGAGCTTTTTCCGGGCTACTCCCGGGGGTCGGTTTCGGTGGCTTCTGCGCCCGCGATGCGATCTGCTACACCATAGCGGAGCGCTTCCTCGACGGTAAAATAATAGAGCTCGCCGTCGCGATTGTTCAACCAGTGGTTGGAAATATTCGCATACCTTTCGAAAAGCCCCACGTACCGGTCGATATAAATCTCGCCATCCGCTTCTTCCGCTGCATGGAAGCCGAGAATCGTGTTCGGGTAGACGATCCGCTCGCCAGTTGCGGCAGCAAGTATTGCCGCTCCGGATGAATGGACATCGCCCATTGCATGGACGTTCACCGGCGAGTCCAGGCTTTGCATGACGTCGACTACTGAGAACAGATCGGCCTCCCAACCGCCTTCAGTTCGCAGGTACAGGTCGATCGTGCGGCCTGGATTGTCACGGTCCAGCAAAAGCAGCTGCTTGATGAGGAGTCGCGATGACGCTGCGTTGATATCGGTGGTCAGTACCAGTACCCGCCTTTCCCGGAGTTCCGCGTCGAGCTCCGGCGAATTCAAGCCCAAGCCAGCGTCAGCAAAGTTATCGAAGGCCCATTCATAGTCGATGACGTCTTGAGGCGGCATTTGCTGCGCCCTCGAATCTAAACCGAAAAAGAGGTTGAGCCCCACGAGGGCGAAAAGACCAACCAGCAGCAGGACTTTGAACGCGTTCATAGCAGTCGCGGGTCAGCGGGAGAAGCCGAAGAGCGGGGTAGCCGGCGGGGTGTAGCCGTTTCGCCGCTGTTCGTGGGTCAGGTTGCTCCGAATGCCGCCGTGAGGGTTCCAGAGCATTTCGACGCGCAGCCATCTTGGTTCGAGCAACTCCCACATTTCGCGAAAAATCCGATTGAGCACCCCCTCGTAGTAGATGCCTTCGTTGCGAAAGCCTTGGAGGTACAGCTTAAAGGCCTTCAACTCCACGCAGCGCTTATCGGCAACATAGGTCACGACGACCTTGCCAAAATCCGGATGGCCGGTTTTGGGGCAGACGCTGGTGAACTCCTCAGCGATATGCTGGATGATGTAATCGTGCTCAGGGGCCGGATTCGGGAAGGTTTCGATCTCCACAACTTCAGCAAAACCTGAATTTCCAAATTCCCAACCCCAAAGTTAATTGCAGTCCAAAAATCGCGGACCAGCCCTCGCGCCCGGGAAGTCGACTGAGCGTCTAGCTTTCTAGCGAAGGCCGGTTCTCGTGCGGAAACGCATCCTCGAGCACTGGCGCGCGGGGGCGGGCACTGAAGGATGCGCTGCGGTGGATGCGGCCGGTGTTGCGAACGACGTTCACGGCACGGTCGTCCCAGAGTTCCAGGCAACCGGCATCGATCCTGGCCGTGATCTGCAAATCACCGAGCTTTTGTTTGCGCAGCCACTTGCGAATGGGCTCCAGGAGGGAGTCGTCCTCTTCGGCGGCTCTCGCTGTGACGATGCGGACCTCGAAGCCCAGACTCAGCCAATACCTGACGCGCTGCAGCATCGCTTTCACCGGTTTGCCAACTCGGTGGTGCGTCGAGAAGGCACCGTGGCGTGCGAGTGTGCCGTCGAGGTCCACGCCAATCCACCCGTCCTGCGGGGAGAAATGGGCGGGTGCCTCCGGTTCGGCGTCGGGGGAGAGTTCGTGGGCTGGGGAAGCCATGGCTTGCGCGCCGGGGGTTTCCCGGCGATCCGGTTTGCGTTTGCGCGAGCATGGCGGGTAAAACCGTCTCTGGCAAGGCAATGGCGAGTGTAACGGTCGAAAACTACCTCAAGCACATTTATGTCGCTCAGGAGGAACTGGGTGGCGAACGGGTGCCCATGGGCCAGATCGCCCGAAATCTAGGCGTGACCCCTGGAACAGCCACCACCATGGTCAAAACGCTCGCGCGGCAGGGCATGCTCGAATACGAGCCGCGCGGAGGCGCTCAGTTGACGGATCCCGGGCGCTCCCTCGCGCTCAAGATCCTGCGCCGCCACCGCCTGATCGAGTTTTTCCTTGTGGACAAACTCAAGATGGACTGGCGCGAGATTCACGCGGAAGCCGAAAAGCTCGAACATGCTATCTCCGACCGCTTACTCGAACAGCTCGACGCCTACCTCGGCCATCCAGAGTTCGATCCGCATGGTGATGCCATCCCTACCGCCAACGGTACGCTCGCGCGCCGTGAGCTTCGCCCCCTTGCGGAAGCAAATACCGGCGAAATCGTACGCGTCGCCCGCCTCAGTGACACCGATAACGATTTTCTCGATTTCGCTGCTCGCAAAGGCCTGACTCCGGGGCGCCGCTGGCGGATCACTGCACGCGACATGCACGCGGCCTGCCTGACCCTGAATCCCGCGGACGAAGTCACCCCGGCGGAACAAGAATTCGTCATCGCCCTCTCCGCCGCCGAACGCATTTCGGTGGAGGTTTAGTGAAGACGAAAAGGTACGGTAGGACTTCCCCAATGGCTGCAACTCGGAAGGTCTGAGGTGAGCGGCGAAGGGTGAATCTGGCCAGCCGGCTCACCGTTCATCGCTCCCCTCAAACTGTCAGTTGGCGGCCGTTGATGTCCGGACCGAGACCAGCGAGGTACTTGCCAGCGCGGGCAGACCACTCCTGCAGGTCGTCATGGGCACTAGCGCTGTCGCCAAAGACTTCGCGGAGCATGTCGGTATTGATGATGCCCGGATTGAGTGCCGCGACGGCGAGACCAGAGGGCAACTCCTGCGAGACAGCCTGACTAAGGCCCTCGACGCCCCACTTTGTGGTGCAGTAGGGAGCGACCTCAGGCGAGGTTGAACGGCCCCATCCAGAGCTCAGGTTCACGGTGATACCCTTACCGGCAGCAATCATTTTCGGCAGGAAGGCACGAAGACAATTGGCAACCCCGTTGAGATTGACGGCTACCACGCGATCGAACTCCTCCGCAGGCACCTTCCAGATCGGTGCAGGGCGATTGATCAGCCCGGCGTTATTGACGAGCAGATCCGGTGTCCCGAAAGCGCTATCGAGTTCCTCGGCGAAGGCTGCGACTGCCTCTGGGTCGGTGACGTCACACTGGCGAAAAAACCTTTGGGGTTCCGCGCCACCGGCCAGTTCGGCGATGGCGGATCCATTGCGGCCAAATCCGCTTACGCGCCAGCCCTCTTTAAGAAACCACTCCGCCAAACCCCGGCCCAGGCCCCGTGTACACCCGGTAACGGATACATGCTTTGCCATAGTCGTCAGGGTCGCGACGGAACACCAGGGCGTCAAGCACGGCCCGCGAATGCGCGAGTTGACTCACAAGTTTTGACACCGGAGGGGCGGTTCTGTGGGGCTGATTTTGTGGTCGTTGCCTCAGAAGTCGTGACACTTGCTTCCAAGTGCATGATCATGAGTGAGAAGACGCGTCTGGAGGTGCTCCCGCGGGAGCGCCTGAGGTACTCGAAACGCAACCGAAAGGGCAAGTCGGCCTTTCTGGATGAGTTCTGCGAGCAGTGGCAGTGCGACCGCAAGCACGCCATCAAGTTGCTCGGCGGCAAGGTCGGCTGGGGCGGCAAAGTCAGTGTCAAAAGGGGCGCGCCAGCGACCTATGGGCCCGAGGTCACCGAGGTGCTGCTGGCGATCTTGGCGGAGCAGCCTTGCGGCAAGCGGATGAAGGCGCTGCTACCGCTGTGGCT
>JBHJGW010000224.1:0-4857 GCA_050331415.1 Opitutales bacterium
CACGGCCCACAGGGCTACGAGGATGTGGCGCTGGTCAAGGATAGGTGCCGCCACACCGCGAATCTCTACTCGCTCGACCGAGAGCTTGAGCGCAGTAAGGAGGTGTTCGTCAAACACTACCGGCAGCAGTACGGCATGGCCCGTCCGCCCATTTGGGCGGCGGCCGAGGTCATGTCGTTCGGCCTGCTGAGTCGTTTCTACGCCAATCTGGCAGTTTCAAGCCTGCGCAAGGATATCGCGCAGACCTACGACTTCGCTCCCGATGCTTTCGAGTCGCTCGTCCACCACATCGTCTACCTGCGCAACCTGTGCGCCCACCACGCCCGGCTTTGGAACCGAGAATTTGTGGTCACGGTAAAGCTGCCTCGGAAGAGACCGGCGGAGGTGGTCTCTTGCTTGAATCCGGAAAAGGACCGGCGGCTCTATAACTCGCTCATCCTCCTCGACCACTTTGCGAACGTGGTTGACCCCTCCTCCGATTGGAGGCAGCGCCTCTCTGCCCACCTGTTAACTCTCCCAGCGGGGAGCCTCGCGGACATGGGGTTTCCCCAAGACCAGTGCCCACCGTTCTCGGCCCAGCAACCCATTCCAAGCCGATGAAGCTGAAGTTCAAAATCCAGCCCTACCAGACCGCTGCCGTTGAGGCGGTGGCCGGATGCTTTCAGGGGCAGCCTCGGATCGAGGGGACATCCTACCGGATTGACCCCGGTCGCATTGACCGGCGGCATCAGCAGGAGATGCAACTGGCGGACGGCTTCAAGAACGCGGATGTCCAACTTCCCCCAGGCAAGGTCCTCGAGAACATTCAGCGGGTGCAGCGTGAGCAGAACCTGCCAGTCTCCAACCATCTGGTAGGAACGAAGGTTTGCGACTACAACCTGGACGTCGAGATGGAGACGGGCACGGGCAAGACCTATTGCTACATCAAGACCATGTTCGAGCTGAACCGCCGCTACGGCTGGAGCAAGTTTATCGTGGTGGTCCCCAGCATCGCCATTCGCGAAGGCGTCCACAAGAGCTTCCAGATCACGGCGGAGCACTTTCTGGAGCAGTATGGTAAGCGCGCCCGCTTTTTCATCTACAACTCGAAGCAGCTTCACAATCTGGAAAGCTACTCCAGCGACAGCGGCCTGAACGTGATGATCATCAATGTTCAGGCCTTCAACGCGACCGGAAAAGACGCCCGGCGCATCTACGAGGAGCTGGACGACTTTCAGTCACGCCGCCCCATCGACGTCATCGCCAAAAACCGGCCGGTGCTGATCATCGATGAGCCCCAGAAGATCGAGGGGGCCAAGGGCAAGGCTAGCAAAAGCTTCGAGTCGCTGCAAAACTTCAACCCGCTGCTGATCCTCCGCTACTCGGCGACCCACAAGAAGCTGCACAACAAGGTTTACCGGGTGGATGCCTTGGACGCCTTCAACCAGAAGCTGGTCAAGAAAACCGCCGTCCGCGGCATCCAGGTGAAAAACCTGCCGGGGACGAACGCCTACCTGTTTCTGGAGTCGATCTCGGTAAGCCCCTTCCGGGCGCCGGAAGCCCGAGTGGAAATCGAGGTCAAGCAGAAGGCCGGGATCAAACGCATCACCCGGAAGATTGCCCAGGGGACGAACCTCCACGACCTTTCCAATGGCCTCGACGAGTACAAGGGCTTCGTCGTGTCAGAAATCGATGCCCGCGATGCCGGGACGATCGCGTTTACCAATGGTGCGGTGCTTCAAACGGGGGAGGCCGCCGGCGACGTGAACGAACTGGCCCTTCGACGAATCCAGATTCAGGAGTCAATCCGGGCCCACTTCCAGAAGGAGCAGCAGCTCTTCGAGCGTGGGATCAAGGTGTTGACGCTGTTCTTCATCGACGAGGTCGCCAAATACCGGTCCTACGTCGACGGCGAAGCCCAGCCCGGCGAGTATGCCCGCATCTTCGAAGAGGAGTACCTCAACGTCCTCAACGAGGTGCTGACCTTGGAAGATTCCCCGTACCACCGCTACCTGAAGGGTATCGCCAAAGAGCGGACTCACAACGGATACTTCTCAATCGACAAGAAGGGCCAACTGGCAAACCCGAAGCAAAATGCCAGGGGAGAAAACGCCGGGGAGACGGATGATGCGGATGCTTACGACCTGATCTTGAGAGACAAAGAGCGCCTGCTGTCGCTCGATGAGCCCGTCCGGTTCATCTTCTCCCACTCGGCCCTCCGCGAAGGCTGGGACAACCCCAACGTTTTCGTCATCTGTACCCTGAAGCACAGCGATAACACGATCTCAAGACGGCAGGAGGTCGGGCGGGGGCTTCGGTTGTGCGTCAACCAGCAGGGGGACCGGATTGATGCTCCGGAGCTTGTCCAGGAGATCAACGTGCTGACGGTGGTGGCCAACGAGAGCTACAAGGACTTCGTGAAGGGGCTTCAGAAAGATATCAGCGAGACCCTCTCCGAGCGGCCGCGCCGGGCCGACGAAGCCTATTTCACCGGCAAGGTCCTGAAGCTGGATGACGGGAGGGCGTTGCCGGTCACGCCGCAGCAGGCCCGCCAGATCGAGTTCTACCTCATTCAGAACGGCTTCATCGACTACGACAAGAAGGTTACCGAAAAGTACCACGAAGCGCGGCGGGAAGACGAGTTTCCGCCGCTACCCTCAGAACTCCAGCCACACGCACCAGCGGTGCTCTCACTGGTCGATAGCGTCTTCGACGACAGCCAGTTGCCGCAACCGGACGACGGCCGAAAAACCCAGCCGCTGCTACCCAACCAAAACCTGCACAAGCAGGAATTCCAAGAGCTGTGGGGCAAGATCAACCGCCAAGCTGCCTATACCGTCGAATTCGATACCGATGAGTTGGTTGGCAAATGCGTCTCCACTATCGACAAAGAGCTAAACGTCGCCTCCCTGCAGTACGTCATCCAACGCGGGGAGCAGCGGGAGAAGGCCTCGCCCGACGACATCAAGTCAGGCCGGGCGTTTGCGGTCAAAGAATCGGAAAGCGGCCAAGTGACTGCGACCTCCCATTCCTCAGTGGCCTACGATCTGATCGGCAGCATCGCAGAAGAAACTCATCTGAAGCGTTCGACTGTCGCCCGGATTCTGCAAGGGATCCAAAAGCCCGTCTTCGCCCAGTTCCGGCGAAACCCAGAGGAGTTTTTGGCGAAAGCAGCGCGTTTAATCAACGAGCAGAAGGCGACCGTAATCATCGAGCACCTTGCGTACAGTCCGCTAGACCGGACCCATTCGCTGGACATCTTCACCAGCCAGCCGCGTCAAGTGGATGTCAGTCGGGGAATGAAGGTTGACCGACACGTCTACGACTACGTCTTCACCGACTCGAAAACAGAGCGCGAGTTTGTCTCCGAGCTCGATACGAGCGCGGAGGTGGTCGTCTACTCGAAGTTGCCGCGTGGCTTCTTCATCCCGACGCCCGTAGGCAACTACAACCCTGACTGGGCTATCGCTTTCGAGTCAGGCAAGACGCGGCACGTCTATTTTGTGGCGGAAACGAAAGGCACGATGTCCTCGTTGGAGCTGCGGCAGATTGAGAAGAGCAAGATCGAGTGCGCCCGCCGCTTTTTCGCTAACATTACCGGCGAGCAAGTGCGCTACGAAGTGGTCGACAGTTACGGAACCCTGCTGAACTTGGTTTCTGACTGATCTATCAGATCATCGAACCGCTCAACCAATTCTCAACAACTTACGGAATTTCGGCGCCTGGGCTATGCTCAGGAAATGGAGCAGTATTTCGAAAAAAGGTCTCAGGAAGGATCGTCACTGGAAGCCCTACGGGCGTCGATTTTGCAGTTGGCGGACGAGGTGCGGGCCTTGCGCGCAGAGCGGCAGCAGGCTTGGTTTATCCGGGAAGAGGCGGCAAAGTACCTTCGGTATAGCGCGAAAACCATCGACCGGTGGGTAGCCGAGGGCCGATTGAGACGCTATGCGCCTGATGGGTGCAGTCATTATCGCTTCAAGCGCAGTGAGTTGAACCGGCTGATGGAATGAGCCCGTTTTTTTGGAGGTATTTGCGAATGGCGACATCGCTGACGCCTAAGCGGCGGGCAGTCGCACTAAAGTTCGTTTTCTTTACCTCAGCCAGTAACTTTTGGGGCTCAGGCCATTTAATTTTCGTGCCACCATGAGGTCGGCGCGATGTCGGCACGCTACATATCGATTCATCCGGAGTAATAGTAAAGTATTCGGCACCTTTACTGCGGGCAACGACAGCTGCGTAGTGTTTGAAGAAAGCGGTGGGAATTCGGTGGCCGGTCCACTTGCGTGGCAGCTCGTCGCCACCGCAGAAAGCGTAGGCGTAGCTCGCGAAGGAGTGACGGGCGGCATTGTCCCGTAACGCAACACCAGCCTCCTGGAATATTTTTCTCCGGCGGCGATGGAAATTAGTGCAATCGACTTTGACGTGGGCGGATGCGCCTACCCTTAGCCACTCCCAGACATTGTCGGGTAAACCTTCAATTACCCTCGGCTGCGGATTACTTGCCCCCGAGGACTTTGCGACCTCGGCTCTAATGTTGATGACCCGACATTCCAGGTCGATGTCACTCGCCTGGATTCTTCGTATCTCACAAACCCTTAAGCCTGCAAAAAATCCTAGTGCTAAGACGGGGGTAAACTCAGGGTCATGCCTCTGCACCGCCCTGAAGACGCGGCGCACCTCCTCCGGCGTATAGATCTCAGGTATTAGCCAGGGCTCCTCGAGCGCGTCGATATTTGTAGCTGGGTTGGTTTCGATGTAACGCCGACTCTTGTGCACGCACCAGTCGAAGAAAACCTTTAACACCCTTGTGGCATCGTTGTAGGTGACTGGAGTTTTGTAGTGCGACAACAGAAGCTCGGTTAAGCCTGCTTCGGTCAG
>JBHJGW010000225.1:0-18158 GCA_050331415.1 Opitutales bacterium
GTGACGGCCGAGAATGACCCGCCCGAAGCGACCATTACCTCGCCACAAACGGATGCGGTGGTCGGGACGGACAATCTGACCTTAAGCGTCACAGCCGCTGACATCGACGGTGTCCTCGAACGCGTCGAGTTTTTCGCGAACGGGCAGAAGATTGGCGAAGTTCCGAACCCGACCCCCGGGACCAACAGTTTGGACGTCGACTTCACCTGGGCCGAGGCCAGTGCGGGCAATTTTGAGATCACGGCCCACGCAGTCGACGATGATGGCGGCATCGGTGCTGACACGATTGCGCTGCAGGTCACGCGCAACCCGATTCCGGTGGTGGATTTCGACCCGACGCCCGGCGGCGCTCCCGTGCGTGTGACGTTCACGTCGGAGGGCTCATACGATACGGATGGCGAGGTCGTTGATTACCGCTGGGATCGCGGCGAACCCCTCGGTGACCTCAGCCTCAACGGCGGTTACGTGGTGGTCGAGGCGGAGCACATCCAGCAGGACCACCGCCAGTTGGACGGCAGCGGCGAGTGGGTCGACCACTACTACGAGGTGGTCGAAGACCCCGAGGCCAGCAACGGCCAGGCCGTCCAGGGCCTGCCCGAAATCGGTGTGGACGAGTTTCGCAACAACCTCGACCCGCAGGGCGCGTCCAGTTCACCGCAACTGCGCTGGAACGCCGTCTCACCCACGGACACGAAACAGGAGGTGTACCTCTGGGTGCGCTTTAAAGGCAACTCCCCGAACAGCGACCGCATCGGTCTCGGCTTCCTTGGCAGCTTCTCATCGAGGTTTTTCGGAGGTCCTTATGATGCTGACGCCGACGGATATGTCTGGCGCCGCACGACTGGCACCTACGACGCGAGGTCACCCACTTTCAACGTCCGCATGGAGGAAGACGGCGTACTCATCGACAAGGTTCTGCTGACCAAAGACGCCGGATTCACGCCCAACGGCCTTGGCCCCTTGGAAGAGACCCCCGGCGTTTGGAGTCACACCCGGGATGCCGCGTTCACCTTTACGGAGGACGGGGAGTACACGGTCCACTTGACCGTCACCGACGACCTTGGCGTTACGGGAACGGAGTCGGTCACGATCACGGTGGGTGAGCCTCCCAACCTGGTCTTCACCGCTTCCCCACAGACGGGGCCCGGACCGCTCACGGTTGACTTTGATGCATCGGGCACCACGGCAGACGCGCGGATCGTCAGATGGGAGTGGAACTTCGGCGACCCGGAATCGACCGGCGAGATCGACTTCTTCCGTCCCACGGCCAATTACGAACCGAGCGAACCCAGCCCCGGCAGTGCGGAAGTCAACGATCAGGGCGAGCTCCACCTCGAAGGCGGGATCTGGTTTGCCCTCGGCTACGAATACACGGTGACGCCGGAGACGCGCCTGCGTTTTGAATATCGGCGCGACGAGATTGGTGAACTGCATGCCATTGGCCTCGACGATAATGCCGAGCACGACGATGTGACTCGGCTGTTTCGCCTCGATGGCAATGGCGGCGAGCGCGCCTTCGTTGATGCCTCCCCACCGGCCTACGATGGCGCGGGCGACTGGGTGAGCTATGACATCCCGATCGGCGAATTGTACACCGGAGTCATGGATCGGCTGGTGTTCGTTCAGCTCGATGCGGGCTTCGTCGACCCTGCGAGTTCGGCCTTCCGAAACCTGGAGCTGATCGAGCCCGCCCTTGGCGCGGGGCTGACGGGCCGGCACACGTACAGCGAACCTGGCAGCTATACCGCCACCCTGACGGTTACCGATGAACGCGGCCTCGCTTCGAGTTTGGCACAGACGATCACCGTCGCGGAACCGATCGGGGAGCCGCCGCAAATTATCGCTTTCAGCGGCAATCCGGATGCGGTTTATGAGCATGGGCGCGTAACCTTCTCGACCGAAGCGAGTGATTCCGAAGACGCCGTCCTGAGCTACCGCTGGCGTACTCCGACTGAGGTGCTTGTCGACTGGCAGTCGGAGCCGCGGGCCATCGTGTCCTTCCCGGATGCGGGTGCCTACGCGGTCCGGGCGCAGGTCAGAGACAGCGATGGCAACTTGACTGATGCCAGCGCCACGGTGCAGGTAGAGGCCTTTCCCGGCACGGGCACCAACGCCGATCTGCTGCCGGACTTCCACCGTTTCATGGCCACACGGGCGCTGCCCGGCAGGCCCGTTCCCACCCTCGAGGATGATGTCGACGGTAATGGCTTACCGCTGCTTATCGATTACCTGTTCCTTCAGCCGGGAAGCGGAAACAAGACCCGCGCGTTGCCACACCTGATGGGCATTTCTGGTAGTGACGTGCTCTTGCGGTTCACCCGCCGCAAAGAGGTCGATCCCGACCTCATGGTCTTTTTCTGGTCCGACGATCTGGCCCAATGGCACACCTTCGACGACTCACAATGGGAAGTCGAAAGCAGTGCAAGCGACGGCAACGGGGGCCAGGAAGTGGCTGTTCGGTTGCACAATATGGCCGATGGCGGGCAGAAGTTTCTACGAACAGGGCTCGAGCTGCCCACGATCCCGTTCAGCGGCACTTTCCACTTCGAGGCTGAGGACGGGCAGCTTGGCGACAACTGGAAAATCGGCACCGACGACCCCGAGGCCCTCAACGGAGCCTACATTGAAATCGACGGTCTCGATCGCACTCAGATACCAGGCGCGGACAACCCTGCCGACAACGTGAGCTACGCCTTTACGGTTCCTGAAGGCGAAGGCGGCGACTTCGACCTGTACTACCGGATTCTTTCCAATTCTTACGTGGACGATTCATTTTTCTGGCGCCTCGACGGCGGACCTTGGATTCAGGAAAATAATCGCCCGGGGCGCGCCGTCTGGCGAAAGATCGACCACGCCAGCCTCGATAATCTCGATGCCGGTGAACACCTCTTCGAAATTTCCTACCGCGAAGACGGCACCCGACTGGACGCTTTCGTGATCCAGCAGGCCGGCCTGTCGGCGCCTTCGCCGTAGGCCGTTAAATTGGCGCCGCCGGAGTTCGGCGTTCGGGCCCACGGGCCTCTGGCTTTCTCTGACAGTTCTATGAAAAAACACCTTTTTACCCGAAGGTTCGCCCTGGCGGCGTTGCTCGTTGTCGGCGTGCTGGTCATTGGCTGGTTGGGCTTGTTGTTACCGGCGAACGACGAACCGCCCTCGATCGGGGACTCCGCCGAGAAAGCTGCTGCCAACCCCGGAGAAAGCGAAAGGCCGGCGCCTCGAAACTCGCCATCCGCGGCGGGTCCGGACAAGGGAGGAAAAGCCGAGGCTGTGGCGGCTGCAAGGATGCTGACGGCGGAAGACTTTGCGCGCGACTACGAGCCGCCGGAGGCACACGATTTTGGCTTCGGCAGTGCCGTCGCTCCGGGCCCGGGAGGCACGCCACCCGCTACGGTTGAAAATGGCCGCCTGGTTGGCGAAAGGCCATCGCGAGAACCGCTGGAGTTTGTTGCGGGTTGGGAAACGCCGTCGGCCTCGGGAACACGGCGGGTGTGGATCGTTCGCGACCCCAACTTACCCAAATATCCGCTTACGCGGATCGAACAAACAGTGGTCCAGCGCGAAGACAAACGTGTCGTGACGGAAGAAGGAACGATGGTGGCCGATCACCTCATTGTGCGTTTGGAAGAAGGCCAGACCACCGGGGCGCTACAAGCGCTGATGGATGAGTGGGGAGCCGACGTCCTTCGCTCGCTCAATATCCCGCGAGCTTACCTGATCCGTTTCGACGGAGCTGAGCCGGGCGTGATGGAAGCTTTTGCCGAAGCGCTTGAAGCCCACCGCGCGGTGGCGTATGCCGAACCCGATGGCCACGCACACTTGCAGGCCTTTTTCCCGGACGATCCGCTGATGCCCGATCTTTGGGGACTCCATAACGCCGAGCAGACAGGCGGCGTCGACGATGTCGATATCGATGCACCGGAGGCGTGGAGCCTTGGGCGGGGCAGCCGCGATGTCCTCGTCGGGATCATCGATACCGGCATTGACTACACGCATCCGGATCTCGCGGCAAACATGTGGACGAACCCCGGGGAATCCGGCCTCGACCGCCTGGGCCAGGACAAGGCACGCAACGGCTCGGATGACGATGGCAACGGCTACGTCGACGACGTTTACGGCTACGATTTCGTCAATGATGACGGCGACCCGATGGATGAGCACTTTCACGGCACCCACGTCGCCGGCACGGTGGGCGCAGTTGGCGGCAACGCGATGGGCGTGACGGGGGTAGCCTGGGAGACGCGATTGATCGCTCTGAAAATTTTCCATACCAGCGGCCGCGGCGACAGCGCGTTCTATTCCGATGCGGCGCAGGCTATTGCCTATGCCACGGAGCAGGGTGCCCGGCTGACGAACAACTCCTGGGGTGGTACCCGTACGTCGCAGTTGGTTGAGGACGCCATTGCTGAGGCGCGTGATGCGGACATCCTTTTCGTCGCCGCAGCGGGCAACGCCTCCCGGGACATCGACGAGATTCCCTATTACCCAGCGGTGGTCGACCTCGAAAACGTCATCACGGGGGCAGCCATTGACCACGTGGGCGACTTTGCCTTCTTCTCGAATTATGGGGTGCAGGAAGTGGACCTGGGAGCGCCAGGTGTCAGCATCGCCAGTACGGTACCCATGCGGTTTGAGGACCCCTATGGCCGTCTCAATGGTACCTCGATGGCCGCGCCGCACGTGGCGGGCGCGCTTGCGCTGATGTTTGCCGCCGACCCCACGTTGACTGCCACCCAGGCGCGCGCTGCGCTGATCGGAGGCGTGGAGCCTCTCGAGTCTCTCGACGGACAAACCATCACGGGCGGGCTGCTCAATGTTGCCAACGCGGTTGCCTCCCTCGGTCTGGTGGTCACGGAAACGCGGGTGCAGGACCAGATCGGGGACGAACCCGCCGAAGGCGACGGCATCATCAGCCCCGGCGAGACGGTCTTGATCTCGCTGGATATCAAGAACCCCTCGGACCGTGAACACGCCCAGGTTTCGGCGACGCTGAATGCGGACGACATCTCGGGACTGACGATCGTCAAAGGCAGCGAGTCACTTGGTGCTATCCCGGCCGGTGTGAACTCCGTCGGCGGCGAGGACACCTTTATCGTCGCGGTCGCGCCGGATATCGAAACGCCGCAGGTTTTCAATATTCCGGTCACCCTCCGTTCCGACCTGGGCGAGTGGCGCAGCTCGGTGCTCTTCGAGGTTGCCTCGCGCCAGGTTGCCAGCGGCACCGTAAGCGTCGAAGGCGAGCCGCTGGAAGGTGCGGAGATTACATGGGAACCCGTTTTCGACGATGAGACTGACCCGCTGCTTCGTGTGGTGCGCGCCGGGGTTGGAGGAACAACGACGTCACGGGCGGACGGTGGGTGGCAGGCAGTCTTGCCCGAGGGTGAATACGCCTTCAGCGTCAACTACCCGAGCGCGGTCAACCCCGCACCGATAACGACCGTACTGCCTCCGAATCGCGGGGACCTCGATTTCACTTTCTTGCGTGCAGAGGTTAGCGGCCGGGTCTTGCAGCGGTCCACAGGTGAACCGATTCCGGGCGCCATTGTGGAGTACCGCGGAGCCGTCTCCGGGGAAACGACCACCAGCGAGGATGGCCGCTACCGTTTTGAGGTTCTGCTCGCTCAAGCTGCCGAGATTCGCGTGCGGGCGTTGAGCGATTCGGCCACGCCCACACGTTGGCAGACCTTCCGCGTGCCGCCGTCGGAGGAGGATGTCGACTTCTTCCTCGGCGCGCCCCGGGTGGCGGTTTCCGCCGAGAGGCTCGCGGCCCGTGCGACGCCCAACGGTGAGGTCACCCGCACCTTTGAGGTGCGCAACGAGGGTGACGAGCCCCTGACCTTCGGGTTCTTCAACGAAGAGATCGAAGCGCCGGTACGCTCCGGGGGGATTGGTTCCGTGCAACGGCAGTTCACCCTGCCGCTCAAGCTTCACGAGGCATCTCTGTACTGGCCGCGCCCTTACGGCATTGCCTGGACCGGCGAGGCGTTGTGGATGGTCAACGGCACCTCAAATCTCTTCCGGATCGATGAGCACGACGGCACCCTGCTGGAGACCGTTCCACTCGACCTGCCGAATGGCGTGCTGTTGCATGGCGTCGGCTGGGATGGGCGTTTCTTCTGGCTCGCCGACTACCTTGGCCGCCGCGTCTTCGCTTTTGATCCCACTAAAGGTACCATCGCTCGGGAGTTCTCCACCGCTGAGAATTGGTCGGAGGTAAATCCGCCCAACGGCATCACCTTCGCGCGTGGCAAAGTGTGGGTTCACCGCGGGGGGCTGCACCTGCTCGACTTCATCCGTCGCTACGCTTCCTTCGATCCTGACACCGGGGAGCTGGCCGACAACCTCAACTTCGCGGTATATTCGAGCAAGGGGCTGCACAACAGCTTCGTGTTCGACAACGGGCGCTTTTACCACAGCGCTACCAACCACGATGACTCCACCATCGCGGAAGGTCCGCGAGACCTCGACGCTCTGCTTCCCCGCGACGAACTCGACGAAACTACCCGCAATTACGAAGCCTTCGAGTCGCCGTTTGAGAGCGTTTTCGACGTCAGTACCGACCGCGAGGGGCGCCTCTGGGCGATCGGTTCCAAAACGGTTGTCGATGGCCGGGCAGCGTTCATGAAGGTCGCCCTATTCAACGGGCGCCGCAATATCTGGCTGACGCAAAGCCCGCACCAGGTCACGCTGCAGCCCGGCGAAGCGCGCGCGATTACGGTGCGGGCTGATGCCAGCATGGTCGGGCAGGGGCAACACTCGGCGGTAATGGTCCTGCGCAGTAACGATCCGGCCCAGCCAGAGCTGACGATCCCCTTTGAACTCGATGTCGACAATGCCCACGGGGGCAACCGCGCACCTGCGTTTACCTCTCTCCCGCCCGATGTCGCGGGTGCCTTTCCGGAAAGCATTTTGCTCGACGCTGCGGCGGGCGATCCGGACGGCGATGAACTGAGCTATCGCTGGAGCAAGCTTTCCGGGCCGGGCGAGGTCACGTTCTCCGCCAACGGCAGTCCGGCGGCGGCGAGCACCACCGCGGATTTCAGCGCGCCGGGGATTTACCGGCTCGAGATCGCCGTGACAGATGGAATCGCGACAACGAAGGGCGAGGTGGAGGTCAGCTTCATCGACGGCGGTGTTACTCAGATTAGTGGGACGGTGACGCTCGACGGTGAGCCGGCGTCGGGAGCCCGCGTGCATTTCTTCGGCGAGGTGCGGGGCTATGTGCTTGCGGGGCCAGATGGCGGGTACACGCTGGCCCTTCCGGAGGGCACCCACCGCGTTTACGCAACGTTGCCGGATGCCGTGCCGGCGGCCTCCGTGGTGGTAGCTATCCCAGGAGGTTCGGCGCCGGACTTTGCGTTCGAAACCGCGACGATCACCGGTCGCGTGGTCGACGCGGTTACGGGATCGCTGGTCCCGGAGGCTGAGGTGACGTACCGGACGGCGGGCTCCGAAGGAGAAGCCACTGTTAACGCCAACGCGGAATTCGAGCTAAACGTGGTGACGGGGCAACCGACTGAAGTCTTCCTTCAAGCGCGCCGGGGAGACCACCGTTCCGCAGAGCTGCAGGCTGCTGTTCCCCCTTTCGCCCAGGTGGTGGAACTTCCGGTCCTGCGCCCCGTGGCAAATGTGAACCCCGCAAGTGTCGAGGTCACTGCTGCTTACGGAGAACGTCCCGAGCGCAAGGTGACGCTGGCCAACGATGGTGTGGGGCCGCTGGAGTGGTCCATACGCCGCCTTTTGCGCAACCTCGCCGCCACCGACGGCGCGGCCTCGCTTCTCGACATTTTCACCTACGATGCGCCGCGCGGGTTCGCCTCGGTCGCTTATGGGGAGGACACTGTGTTCATCTGCGGGCTCGACAACAGCATTGTCTACCGCATCGACGCCCGAACCGGCGAGTACATCGATGCCTACGAAATTGGCGACGGACCGAGCGCCGACATGATGACTTACGACAGCGACCGTGGCGTCATCTGGTACGGAAACGGCGGCCACCTGCTTTATCAGATGGACCCCGAAACCGGTGAGGTGCTCGGCGAGATGTCCATGCGCCTCACGGCCACCGGCCCCGTTTACCACGACGGGCTGCTATGGGTCGTGAACAAGAACGACAGTTTCGACGGGCGCGAAATCATCGCCTACAACCCGGATAACGGCGACTTTGTCCGCCGGTTCGTCGCCGACCTTCCCGATCCGCCCTCCGGTCTCGAGTTCTACAATGGCCTTATTTGGCTGCCGACGCAAAATGCGCTTTACCTGATCGACCCTCTAGACGGCAGCCGCGTCGGGACAGTCGACCTCGATGGCTACCCGGAGGGTAATGGTATTGCCATGACAGGCGATGGTACCTTCTGGCTTGTTTCCGGCTTTTACCTGTTTCATTGGCGTTTCGAGGAGGGCCCCTGGCTTGAGGCAAGCCCGCAATCGGGGGTGCTCGATCCTAACGAAACAGCGGAGCTTACTCTGCAGTTCGACTCCCTGCTCGCTGGCGAGGGCGCGCATGAGGCGCGGCTCGAGTTTCGCACCAATGACCCCGGCGCAGAGGTCGTTACCGTGCCGGTTGGATTCACTGTGACTGAGGGCGACTTGCAGACCCTTAGTGGCACGGTGACCAAAGACGGGGCTCCGGTGGCTGGGGCTGAAGTCAAGTTGACCGGGAATGAGCGGGAAATCACGGCGACCGATGCCGCCGGACGCTACTCATTCGAGGTCGTCGATGGCGACTACCACGTACTGGCCCGGCGGGAAGGCTGGCAGCCGCATGTGCCAAAGCCGGTAAAGGTCGACGGCGGCTCCAAGAGCTTAGATTTCGCCTGGACGACCGGCACGATCACCGGTGTCGTCACGGAGGAACTGACAGGCGAAGCGCTGGAGGGCGTCACGATCTCCTGGCAAGGACCGCTTTCCGGTGAAACGACCACCGGTGCCAATGGCACCTACACCATCGAGGAGGTATACGCGGAAGCGTCCGAGGTGATCGTTTCCGCGCGCGCGGACAACATAGACTACGTCGCCACCCGGGCGATCGCGCAACCTGGCCCGGCCAACGGTGACCTGGTACTGTTCGGGGCACGCTTACAGGCTGAGCCGCGCGACTTTTTCATTCAAGATCAGCCGGGTGACGTGCGCACCGTCCCGCTTACTGTGCGCAACAGCGGCTTTGCTGACGGGCTGACCTGGCAGCTCGATGGTCTCGACGCCATCGGTTGGCTTTCGGCAGATGTACTCAGTGGGGAACTGGCTTCTGACGAGGAAACCACGGTGACGCTTACGTTTTCCATCCCCTCCGAACTTGCCCTCGATACATACGTGGAAAGCATCGTACTGACCTCGAACGACCCGGGCCGCGAATCCACGATCATTCCCTTGACGCTGATTGTGACGGACGCCAATGAGCAACCCAGCGTTGCGATCACCTCACCGGATGAGGGCGCCTCGCGCGGCTACGACCGGGTGGTCATCACGGCGGAAGCGACGGATCCGGAAAACGCGGTCGACCGCGTCGAGTTTCTGATCGACGGCCTGAAAGCTGGCGAGGTTCCGGGCAATGAGACACCGCATGTCTTTACCTGGGCCGAGGCCTCCGTCGGCGAGCATGAAGTCGTAGCGCGGGTGGTGGATGACCAGGGGTCGGTGGCCACCGACAGCATCCGCATCTTCGTCGGCGAACCGCCCATCCCCATGTTCGAGGCCGATGCGTTTCCCGGCCCGGCGCCCGTTACTGTGGCCTTTTCCGGAGTGAGGTCTCTCGACCCGGATGGTGACATCGTTGGCTATCGCTGGGACACCGGGGAGGTCGGCGGCGTGCCCTCGACCGATGGAGACCGTGTCGTCATGATCGAGGCCGAGCATTTCCACGCCGACCATCGGGAGCACCCTGGAACTGGCAAATGGGCGGGGCATCGCTACGAGGTGATCGAAGACCCTGCAGCGAGTAACGGCCTAGCCGTGCAGGGCCTCCCGGATACGGGCGTTTTTGCTACGGGAGGGGACGAGGATCAAGAGCCCGGTCTGTTCTACGGCATCGAGACAACCGCCTTCTTCAACTGGCAGATCTACGCCCGGGTGCGCAATACGGACAGTAACGGCAACAAGGTTCGCTGGACCATGTACAACGAGCGCCGCGAGGAACTCTACACCCTCGGTGGTGCCTGGGACGCGGATGACGACGCGCTCTTGCGCGAAGAGGACAGCGACTACACCTGGATCGTGACCGACCACGCCGAAAGCGGAACCAATTCCAGAACCTATCCGATGCCGGTAATGGCTTACATGCAGGAGGACGGGCTCGTGGTGGACAAGTTCATCCTGACCAACCGGTCCTTCTTCGATGAGGAGCTCGAGGATCTCGAAAACGTCATCGACAAGCCGGAGGAAACCGGGAGCTTTGCGATCACTCCCACGACCAACTTCACCTTCGCCGAAGACGGTGAGTACACGCTGCACCTGTCCGTCACCGATAACGACGGCATTGTGCGCACCGTGAGCCGAACGATCTTCGTGGGTGCTCTGCCTGAAGCGCGCATCGCCGCTTCGATTCAAAATGGGAGTGCGCCATTGACGGTCAATTTTGACGGAACCACGTCGACTGCGCCAGGCGACGCTGCAATCGTCGATTATCGGTGGCATTTTGGAACCGAAGCCTCCTTGGGCACTGCGGATTTCTTTCAGCCGCTGGACGACTATGACCGCGACGAAGTCAACGACGGCTCGGTCGATTCCACCGACGGGCAGGAATTGGAGCTTACCGGGAATATTTGGCGTTCGCTCGATTTGCCGCTGGAAATCACCGAAAGCACGCTTCTGCGATTCGAGTACCGGCGCGAGCACGCAGGTGAGCTGCACGCCATCGGCCTCGATGACAATCGCGAGCACGAAGACGCTCTCCGCTTGTTCCAGATCGACGGCACCAACACCGCCTTGCCGCATTTCATCCGCGACTTTAAAAACTACCGTGACGGCGATGGCTGGCGGCACTACGAAATTCCGATTGGGCTCTATTACACCGGGCCTGTCGACCGGCTCGCATTCGTCAGCATCGATGCCGGTTTTGGAGACAGCGCGAAAGTCGCCTTCCGCAACGTGGAGGTGATCGAGCCCGCTACTGCCTCGAGCCCAACCGTCCAATTCGAGTTTGTCGAACCGGGCGAATATACGGTGACACTGACGGCGGTCGACGACCAAGGGATCGAGGGCTCGACCACTACCCGCATTACGGTCGCTGAGCCAGTTGGCGAGCCACCGGTCATTTTGGGGCTCAGTGCCTCGCCGTCGACAAATGCCTATCAGCACGGGCGAATCCGCTTCACCACTCGGGCGAACGACCCGGAGGGAGGCGCCCTCGAATACCGTTGGCGTTCGACAACGGCAATCCTCGCCGATTGGCAGGCGGAACCTTCAGCGGTAGTGCGGCCCTTCCAACCCGGCAGCTATCCGATTCATGCCCAGGTGCGAGACCCCGATGGGAACCTGGTCGAGGATAGCTTAACCGTCACCATCGACCCATTTCCCGGCACGGGAACCTATGCGGATGAATTGCCAGAGTTCCGCGAATTCGTTGCGGGGCGGCTGCGACCCGGCGATCCTGTTCCCGGCGTACTCGACGACCTTGACAACAACGGCCTCCCGCTGCTTGCCGAGTACCTCCTGGGTGGCGGCTTCGGCAAAGGGGCTCGCGAAAACGCGCCGCGAATTGCGGGGATGAGCGGCAACGATGTCCTGCTGCGCTATGCCCGTCGCAGCGACCAGAATGACGACCTGATGACGCATTGGTGGTCCGACGATCTACTACGGTGGCATCCGGTTGGAGGAGATGACATGGTTACCAGCGTGACTGCTCACGAGGATCCGGCTCTCGAACAGGTCGACGTGCGTCTGTATGGCTTGGCAGGGGTTCGGCCCTTATTCGTGACGACCTCCTTCCATGTGCCTGTACCCCCGTTCACCGGCCGGTTTTACTTCGAAGCGGAAAGCGGCGCGCTCGGCGACAATTGGGCCGTGAAGACGGACGATCCGGATGCCTTCGGCGGAGCCTATATCGAAATCGACGGCTTCAACCGTACCGCGATGCCCGTCACTGACCGGGCGGAAGACAACGTTGGTTACGAATTCACGGTGCCGGAAGGCGAGGGAGGCGCGTTTGAATTCTGGTACCGCATTCTCTCTAACAGTTACGTCGACGACTCCTTTTTCTGGCGGCTCAACGGGGGGGGCTGGAACCAGGAAAACGGCAATCCCGGGGATGCCGTTTGGCGGCAGATCGACGGCTCTGTGTGGGATGCCCTACCGGCGGGGGATCATCTCCTCGAGATTACCTACCGCGAAGACGGCACTAGGCTCGACGCCTTCGCCGTCCAGCAGGCCGGGCTCGGTCAACCAGAACCGCCCGCGGAAGAGTGAACTGCGCGGGGGGCTTCGAAGCGGGCGGTAGGCCACCTGGTGGGGTGGCGTCGTTGCGAAAGGGTGATAAACTCGGGAAACCCCTATGAAAGCGTGTATCCGTCTCTCCTCCCTGATGGCTCTGCTGCCGGCCGTATCTCTTGCTGAGCCCGCTGACTGGGCCGATTGGTACGAATTCGATTCAACGCAAACCTTTGCCGAAAGCCCATTAAGCCTCGCTGACTGGTTTAAGGGACGGGCTGGCGAGCATGGCCGTGTGGCAATGGTCGTCGACGAGCTCGTTTACAATGGCAAGCCGCTCCACCTTTGGGGGCTCAACCTTTGTTACGATGGCGTCGCGCCGGACAAGGAGCTGGCCGATCAACGGGCCGACTGGTATCAGCGCATCGGCATGAACTCCGTCCGCTTGCATAAATACGCCGACGGAGGCGGCTGGGCCGGAGTCATGAGCGACCACAGCATCACCGAGTTCGATCCGCAGGACATCGACCGGATGGACTACCTGGTCGCCACCTTTGCCGAGCACGGCATCTATACGCTGCTCTCGCCAAACTTTGGTGTTAAAATCCTCCCGGAAGATCGGTCGCGCATCCCCTGGTTTGACGAGATCGGCAAAAGCGGCGACCGGCTCAGAGTCGGGCATGGCTCCGTTTTTCTTTCGAAAGAACTCCAAGACCTGCAGATCGACATTCTCGTCAAGACCCTCAACCATACTAACCCGTATACCGGCATGCGCTACGCTGAGGATCCGGCGATCTGGTGTGTCGAAATTTTCAACGAGGATGCGGTTCTTTTTTACGGCACCAACAGCCGCCTTCAGGGTCTGCCTACAATCCGAGCCCGTAACGCAGGCGCTTTCAGCGAATGGCTGCTGGCAAAGTACGGCAGCGAAGCCGCCTGGCGCGAAGCCTGGGGCGCAGAGGTTATTTTCGGGGGAGAGTGGGATTCGGTGAGCCCGCAGCTGCGAAGCCTCGTAGGGCCGGACAACGTGGCAGGAGAGCTGCCGGTGGAAAGCCTTGCGGAGGGGACCGTTGTGCCTTGGGGCCAGCCCTGGTTCTACGAAAACGCGCTCAAGCCGGGTAACGGGGAAGCTACCTTGCTGAGAACCCGATTGATCGATACCATGAACTTTTTGACGGAGCAGATGGACGCCTTCTACGCGCGCTTCGAAAAGGCGATCCGGGAGACCGGTTACGAGGGGGTCATCATGGGCAGTAACTGGCAAACCGGCGACAATGTTTCCCATTTCCACAACCTTTACAGCGATTACAAAGTCGGCCTGATCGACCGCCACAATTACTTCCGCGGTCCGCGGCACGCGCTCAATCGCAACCGTGGCGCTGAGATGGACCTCAACCTCGGCGCGATGGTCAGCGATCCCGGCGGCGCGGTATTCAGCTCCGGGATGCAGCAAGTTATCGACCGCCCTTTCATGCTCTCCGAATGGATTCACGAGCAACCCAGCGAGTGGCAGGTTGAAGGCCCGGCGATCATCGGCGCCTATGGCATGGGCCTCAATGGCTGGGACGCTTCTTACATCTTTCAAAACCGCGACAACGCCCAATTCGTCGAGAGCTTCGGCACAAGCGCGTGGGAAGTTATGTCCCCCATGGTGGCCGGCTCCTTCTTCGCCATTTCGCGGCAGGTGCTGCGGGGTGATGTTCAGGAAAGCCCACTGGTTGTGCCGCTCAAGGTGCATCCAGAGAGCCTTCGCGAGGGCGTCGCCACTGCTGATTTCCGCATGAGGCAGGCCCTCGACGCCGTGCCGGACAAAATTCTCTTTGGCTCGGATTGCCCACTGACGACTCCCCTGGCGGCGCGACGGCAACTTGAGGCCGCCACCAGCGACCCTGGCTTGCGAAGGCGAGTCGGTTGCGAAGCAGCAGTCGAGGTCTTCGGGGACTTCTGAGAGCAGGGTGCCCAACTTCTCGGCATCCTCTCATTGAATACAGCTTTTCACCTGAACGTACGGTAACCGATGATAAGTCGCTGGATTCAAGCCTGCCCCCTCTGGCCGCTCAATTGACCCGCCGGAGTTTATGGGGTTACGTCCCGCGCCCGGTTGCGACTCCGCCGCCCGGGCCGCCGCAACTCGCGCTCTCCTTCGATCTGGACTATCAGGCCGATACCGATGCCTTGCCTGCTCTGGTGAAGCTTATGGAGCGGCTTGAGGCACGCAGTACGCTCTTCTGTATTGGCGCGCGGGTCGAACAGGACCCGTCGCCCTACCGTGCAGCCGCCATGGCCGGGCACGAGATCGGCAATCATACGCAGACCCATCCGGACAACCCCGTGCTCAACCCGCATCGCGAATTCTGGCACTTTAGCGCGGCGGAGATGCAGGCGGAGATCGGACGGGCTCAGGATACGCTCGAGCGCCATTGCGGGCAACGACCGCGCGGCTTCCGCAGCCCACATTTTAAGGATGCGTTTCCACTGCTGGAGGCCCTGCGAGCGTTTCCGGAGCTGGAGTACTTGAGCAGCGCCCTGGCAAGCCGTGGTCCTTGCCCATGCCATTTTTTCCGGCTCTCCAGCAGTACCCGGGCGACCGCGGGCTG
Organism: Opitutales bacterium; assembly: GCA_050331415.1. Taxonomy (GTDB): domain Bacteria; phylum Verrucomicrobiota; class Verrucomicrobiia; order Opitutales; family Cerasicoccaceae; genus DAIQNO01. The sequence continues at coordinate 14,958 of JBHJGW010000225.1, forward strand.
CATTACCCGGTGCCAGCAGGGGCAGGGTACGACAAGCTGATGATTCCGCTGAGTCCGAGTCCAGAATTCCGCTGGTCACCATTTTCTTCTTACAGCTCGATTCGCAGGCCCGCCAATCCGAAAATGGGCGCGGGCCTCCAGTCCTTACCGCAGTGGGAACGTTCCTGGAGCCGCCTTCTCGAACGCTCCCGATCGGCGGGTTTTTGCTCCGTCTATTTCGATCCGCTCGACGTTGTGCGCGATGTCGAGACTGCGGAAACCTTCGAACGCATGCTGACGCACGCCCGGGGGACAGGCTGGGCGTTGCCGCCGTTGGCAGAAGTCACCCGAAGCTGGCGCCCAGTTCTTGAGCCCGCCGCATGAAACCGCCCCGCGTCCTGCATGTCGTAGAGTCATGGCCACCGGCGTCGATGGGCAACGCCCGGCGCAGTCGGGAGATCATCTCATGGCAGCGTAAGCTCGGCATCAGCGAGCCCCTCGTGCTGGTTTCAAGCCGCCAGGACCATTATGTCGGTGGAGATCTAACGAAGCTTGACGAGATTCCGACCAAAATGGTCCCCGTTTCGCCTTTCGAGCGAGGTTTCCGGAGATGGCGCTGGTCAACTCTTGATGGCAAGCACCTCGAGCAAACGATCAGGACAGAGGCGCGCGCCCAGTCGGCGGACGTGCTCCATGTGCACGCTTCCAGCGTGATCGGAATGAGCGCAGCGCGGGCCGCAAAACGCCTGGGGCTGCCACTAGTCGCGGAGGTGCGTTACGACCTTGCTTCGGCCTTCAATTCTGAATCCTTCGGCGGTCGGCTCAGTTTTTGTGAGCTATTCTTGAGGCGCTACTTTGAGCGACACCTGCCGTCGGCGTCGGTTGTCGTTACTGCCAGCCATGCTCTCGCAGAACTGATAGCCAACATTCCCGGCGGGAAGAGTGTGGCAGCTGTGCCCAACGGCGTTCGACCGGTTGAATCGGACGCAGATCCCGCGCGCGTTGATGCTCGGCGCCAAGCACTCGGCCTGACGCCGGGCAAAATGGTCGTCGGCACTACCAGCAACATGCTCCATTACGAAGGCCCCGATTTGCTCCTGGACGCCCTGCCTTCGGTAGCTGATGTCGAGTTGCTGATGGTCGGAGGCGGTCCAATGCGCGACATGCTCAAAGCCAAGGCCGCCAGGCTACCCATCAAAGCGGTGTTTGTGGGACGAGTGCCCCCGGAGTAGGTGCCGCTGCACCTTGCGCTCATCGATCTGTTTGTGATCCCGCGCCGCGACCTTTCCATTACCCGCTACGCCAGCCCTTTGAAGCTAGCTGAGGCTATGGCCCATGGTCGCCCGGTCTTGGCGGCGCCTCTGGGCGACATCTCCTGGTTGCTGGCGGACGGTCGCGGCTTTTTGCTCCCGAACTCCAGTACTGACGCGCTTGCGACAGAGATTGCGCGGCTTAGGGACCGACCGGGAGAACGCGCCTCGGTGGGCGAGCGTGCTCGCCAGTGGATTCACGCGACCTTGCCTTGGGAGACGGTGGTCGAAACCTACCGAGATGTTTATCAACGCTGTCTGGAGTGAAGGCTCTAAGTGTCATTGTTCCCACTTACAACCGCGAGGCTAACCTCGCCAGCTGTCTGCGTGCAATCCGCGCGAGCCGCCAAGGGGGCAACGTGGAGGTGGTCGTCTCCGACGATGGAGGCCACCTGGATCTCGAACTTCTCTGCCAAAAGTTTCAGGCGCGACTGATCCAAGGGCCAAATCAGGGGCCGGCGGCGGCGCGAAATCGAGGCGCCGCGGCTGCCTCCGGAGACGTTATTGTTTTTCTCGACGATGATTGCCAGGTAATGCCCGACTGCCTCGAGCGGCTCCATTCAGGCGTGTTGTCGATGGAGCGATGCGTCGTTGGGGGCCATTGTGTCAACGGCCTGCCGCACAACCCGTTTTCCGAAACCAGTCAGCGGATCACGAATGGTTTAATCAGAGCTACGTCCGGCTCGGAATATCCGTTTCTGCCAACTTGCGTGCTCGGCCTGCGACGGTCCTCGTTTGAGTCAATTGGGCGATTCGACGAATCGTTTCCCCTTGCCGCGGGAGAAGATCGAGCCTTCTGCAGAGTGGCCACCGAGAAAGGGCACTCCCTTAGGCAAGTCTCGGAAGCCCGCGTCACCCACTACCACCACCTTGGGTTGAAGAGCTTCCTCCGCCAGCACTACCGCTATGGCAAAGGTGCCCGCCGCTTCGAGGAGGCCTTTGGCGGCGGCGTGCTGCTTGATCGAGGCCAGCGTTGGCGATTGCTTAGCCACTGCCTGGCACCGAAGCCGGTGATGCTTCACTGGCCCCTTCGCGCGTTCGCTTTCGGGCTTTCCCAATGCGCAACAAAAGCGGGCTACCACTCGTCGAGTACGGGCGCAATCGGGTAGCCAGGACAACTGCCGCCGGGAGCCCTCTCCAAGCGGGTGGGCGAGGGGCGACGGCTGGCTGAAGATGCGGCGGGGCAGGGCACCCTCCATCGCCAAAAGCGCTCCGCTAATTACCTTTCTGCGGCGGCTCAGGATTTCTCCGCCTTTTGCGAAGACGATTGGGTCCGGGAAAAAGCCGCGATGCATACCGGTAACAGCCTAGACTACCGTATTCTTCTCGATGCCTGCATTTTCAAGGAGCGGTTGGGCATACTCGATGGAAACAGCATAAGTAAAGCGGGAGGGTATTCGATAATCCTCGCTTGGCGATTCTGGGACAAGCTCAGTCGGGTCAAAAACACCTTGAATGATGCCAATGATCCGGCCGTCTTCCGTATTGATCAGCGGACCGCCGGGATCACCCGGATGGGAAGCGGAGTCGAGAATCAGCAGGTTGGTTCCATTTGGCGAGATCACCTTCGCTGCTAGAAGCCCGCCCATCACCATTATGTTGTGAATACGGAAATGCCCGAAGGAGAAGCCGAGCGCCGCCAGAAACGTGCCCTCCTGGATCGTTTCCGGGTTTCCGAGGTAGTCCGGGGCCGCCGGGGTTTCCGCCTGTACTTCCATTTTCAACAGGGCTAGGTCTCGCTCCGGAGTTTGGGCGACAATCTCCACAGGGTGGACGGCCCCCGAATCGAGAGCAAGGGGCGCAAAGACGCCGGTTGGCGCCGTGTTAACGACCACGGGGTGAACGGCTTCGCGCAACAGATGGGCCGCAGTCAGAAGATAGCCGCGCGACTCTACCATAAAGCTGGTTCCGA
>JBHJGW010000226.1:0-18728 GCA_050331415.1 Opitutales bacterium
CATGAGTTACCTCTTCGGCGATATCCTGCTATTGTCGGAACGCGAGCTGGTCTGGGCGCTCGGTCTTTCCGCCGTGATTGTGGGGCTGACCGCGAACTATTTTCGGCAGATTGAAGCGGTGTGCTTCGACCCGGAATTCGCTCGGGTTCGCGGCGTGCCGGTTGACCGCATCACGCTGTTGATTCTGCTGCTAACAGCGCTGACGGCCACGCTGCTCTCGATGCTTGTGGGTATTGTATTGGCGGTCGCGCTGATCTCGCTGCCCACGGCAATCGCACGTCCCTTCAGTCGCAATCTGCGCAGCGAAATGCTGTTGGCGGGTGCCGCGGCGGCAGTTGTCACAACTGGTGGCATCGCCCTGAGCTACCCCTTCGACCTGCCAACCGGGCCGACTATCGTCATGACCGGAGCCGTAGGCTATTTCGCCGTCGCCATGATCAAGCGGTAGCTGCCGGGCTCAGCGCGTTAAGCCCCTCTTCCTGTCGGAAGACACGATTGAAGCAGCGGCCAGCGAATACGGACGGCTGCTACCCAACCGAGGAAAGCGGTCGCTGGAAAACCGGCGGGCGCCCTTCCCTATCGCTTAGGCGACTTCGGCGCGAATTTTTTGCCAATGTTGGTCGGGAAGTGCCGCGCCCATTACCTGCACGATCGCAGCGCCCATCTTGCTGCCGAGTCGGCCGCATTCGGCAAGGCTCTTGCCCTGCAGGTAGCCGTGGAGGAACCCGCCGGCCCAGTAGTCGCCCGCGCCAGTGGTGTCGACAGCCTTGACGACATCGGCCTCGACACGGACGAGCTCCTCGCCAGAGGCGATCAGTGCGCCGTCCTTGCCCAGCTTGACCGCGGCAATCTTGCAGTGCCCGGCGAGCAGCCGCGCCATGCGCTCATAGTCCTCGCCCTCGGCGGGGTAAACAGCCTTGGCTTCGTCTTCATTGGCGAAGACGATGTCGATGTTGTCTTCGAGCATCTTGAGCAGGTCGGCGCCAGCGGCGTTGACGACCTCGAAGCTCGCGAGGTCGAGGCTGATTTCGCAACCCGCTTCCTTAGCACACTTGACGACCTGCTTCATCAGATCGGGGTTAAACAACAAATAGCCCTCGATGTGCGCGAGGCGGCAGCCTTTGAAGTCGTCGACCGAAATGTCCTCTGGCGCGAGGGTCATGGCCGCGCCGAGGTCGGTACGCATCGTGCGCTCACTGTCCGGGGTCACGAGTGACAGGCAGCGGCCATTTGGCACGGTGCCGGTTTTGGCACGGCTCATGTCGGTGCCCATTTCCGCGAAGGACTTGCGGTAAAACTCCCCTCCCTCGTCGTTACCCAGCATTCCAATGTAGGCGGTCTTGGTGCCGAGGCCGGTCGCGGAGACAACCGTGTTGGCGGCGCTGCCGCCGGGAGCTTCGGCCAGCGGGCCGTGGACCTTCGCTTTGAGTTCAGCGAGCTCCTCAGTGTTGACGAGCATCATCCCGCCTTTTTCGCCTTCGACTTCCTTGGCAATAAAGTCGTCGTCGACGTTTGCGAGGCTGTCCACGAGGGCATTGCCCACGCCAATCAAATCAATCGTTGCTGCCATAAACCTTCAGTGAATGCGCCCTACAGCAGCACGCCAAGCAAAAAATCAACAAATCCGGATGCGTTGATGCGACCTATAGCCCTGGAGGCCCGCTTTCGCATATTTTCGCGTGCGAGCTTTTTCCGTAGGGAACGATGTTCAGCCTTCGGCCGGGGCATCCAGGAGCTCCAGGATTGCCCCTTTCACGTCCTCAAAATGGGTCCACGGCAGGAAGTGGCGCGCGCCTTCGAGGCGGTTGACGGTGAGTTGGCTTTTCGGCAGCCGCGCCTCGATGAAGTCAACGTTTTCCACCGGCACCAGGCGGTCGGCAGTGCCGTGCATGATTGAAACCGGGACGCCAAGCTCCTCCCAGCGAGGCTCCAGCTCGCGGAGCTCATCCGCCAGAGGCAGGATCTCATCGTTGCAGGCTTTCAGGTCGGCCGGAATCAGCCAGCGGAACGGTGGCCAGGAAAACAGGTGCTGGTAAAAATAGACGGTTTCCAGCTCGGGCGCGACCGAAGGCGCCAGCAGCAATACCCCACGAACCCGCTCGGGATGTTCCACCGATACTTGCGCCGCAATCGGTCCGCCGAGCGAATGCCCAATGACGACCGCTTGCTTCGACGGTGACCAATCCCGCCAAACGGACGCAACCGCCTCCGCCTGCGCTGCCAGATCCGGCACTGCATGGCCAAGCCCTGAGGCTCCAAAGCCGGGCCGGTCGACAGATATCAGGTGCGCTCGTGCCGCGAGTTCGGCGTCTGCGAGGTAGTCGCCAAAGGCTTCCCAAGAGCCAGGAGAGCCATGGATGAAAATCACGGCCATCCCGCTGCGATTTCCGGTCTCGACGCGATGCACCGCTCGACCAGCCACACTCGCGAAAGCCGAGACCACGTGTTCGCGTGGCGCCAGCCGGGCGGCGATCTCGGCTTCGCCAATGGGTCCGCCGAAGACAGCGCATCCGCTCATCGCGAGGGCCCAGCCGCCGAAAAGAGCGACAACAACACCCGTGCTGAGCCTCGGGCGCCGTTTTATCCACCGCACGAGGTGCCTTCCTGTTCTGCGAATTCCTAACATAGCCTCAGCTCTCCAAACAAAACATCCAGCGCACCGCTCGTTTCGATCCAAAAAAAACGGATGCCCAAAAGCATCCGTGTTGCATTTTCCAAAATGACGCAAGCGGGGCTCAGCCCCGGCCTTGCTTGACCGACGGCCAGTTCTGGTGGGCCCGGCGGATGAAATCGGCCTGGTTATTTTCCCAGCGCTCCTGGATGTTGTCGTTGAGGTTGAGGTACAACTGGCCGTCGACGATTTTCCAGACTTCGGGATCGGCGCTCAGGGATTTACCGTGGGCCACGGCAAATGCGCACTGACCCTCGAATTCGGGGGCGTACTTGGCCGGGTTGCGCTCGAAAGCCTGGAGGTGGTCGGCTGTGGCAAAGCGCCAGGTTTTGCCGTTCCACTTTGTCGTGTGCTCGTTCGAGCCTTTCACGGCCTTGTCGCGGGTAAAATAAGCAACCGGATCGTAGCCGTCGATGGCTAAGTGGCGTTCAGAGTCTGCTGCATTGGCGCGCACTCCGCGCTCATGGACGGCATGGTGCTTCGGCGAACCGGCGAAGGTTGCGGACAAGGCCAGCGTGACGGTGAGAAGGAAGGTAATTGCGGTTTTCATAGTGCTCTGTTTCGTGATGTTGTTTTCGGTGGTTTGAATGAGAGCCAGGTTAACCGCGGTGCTTTCCTGGCAACTGGGAACGAATCGATTCGGTACTGGATCTGTCGATGCCGGGTCCGCGACCTTACGCACTGAAAGAATGATCCTTTTACCGCAGGAGTGCGGCACGCCTGCCGGAGGCTTGCGCTTTCGCTTGCCTTGGCGTCGGGACCGGGGCAGCTTCGTGAATGTCGATGCAGTTTAAAACCTTAGTCCGGCCGGAAGTGCTGACTCAGCCGGTTTACGAGCCGGGGCGGCCCATCGAAGATGTGGCGCGGGAATTTGGCTTCGCTCCGGAGAACGTCCTGAAACTGGCCTCTAACGAAAATCCGCTGGGCCCGTCACCGCTGGCGCTCGAGGCGGCTCGCAAGGCCCTTTCGGAGGCCCACCTGTATCCTGACGGCGGCACCGTGCGCCTAAGGGAGCGCCTTGCTGCCTTCTGGAATCTCCAGCCCGAGCAATTTCTCATCGGCAATGGCAGTAATGAGGTGATGGTGCTGCTTGCCCAGGCCTTGCTTGGCCCCGGTGACGCGGCAGTGATGGGCGCCCACGCCTTCATCGCATTCAAGCTCGGTGTGCTGCTGGCGGGGGCGGAACCGGTGGAGGTACCCATGCCCGAATTGCGCCATGACCTCGACGCCATGCGTGCGGCGGTAACCGACCGCACAAAGATTGTTTACCTGCCCAACCCGAACAATCCTACCGGCGACTTTACCCCTGCTGAAGAGGTGGTTGCTTTCGCCAAAAGTCTGCCGGAAAGCGTTGTTTTCCTCTACGATGAAGCCTACGCCGAATACCTCGACGATGCGCCCGACTTGCGTCCGTTAATTGCCGAGGGACGCCCGATTCTGTGCTGCCGCACCTTTTCGAAAATTTACGGGCTCGCCGCGATGCGTCTTGGCTACGGGTACGGTCCGGCCGGCCTCATCCGGCAATTGCACCGCCTGAGGCAGCCGTTCAACGTCAACGCGATCGCCCAGGCCGCGGCCACGGCCGCCTTGGATGACACCGCGTTTGCCGCCGAGAGCCGACAGGTCAATCTCGATGGCATGGCTCAAGTCACTGAGGGTTTGGAGGCGCTCGGCGTCCCGTTCGTACCCAGCGCAGGCAACTTCCTGCTGGTGGAAACCGATGAGCCCGCAGCCTCGTTCGGGCAATTGCAGGCACGGGGTATCATTACGCGTCCCGTGGCCGGCTACGGTCTACCGCGTCACCTGCGCATCAGCATCGGCACGGAAAAGCAAAACGCCCGCTTGCTGGCCGCCATCGAAGACCTCATCACCACCACCGCTTCTCCCGCGTGATTACCTCTTGGACGGACTTTGGCCTGACCCTGGGCGGTGCCTTTCTGGCGCTGCTCGTGACGGGTTTTTTCATCGCCTGCGAGGCCAGCCTGGTCGCCCTGCGCTATCGCCTGGGTGAGTCCGAGGCTCTGGAAGACCTGGGTAAGCGCAAGCGAATTGGTTTTCTGCTGCGGCATTCCAAAACGACGGCGGCACTGATCCGTTTCAGCACACTGTCGTGCGCGGTCATCGGGGCGCTGCTGCTGCTGGTCGCCCTCGACTATCTTTTCGACCCGCAAGGCGAGCGCAGGGGCGCCTTCTGGCTGCTGCTGGAGCTGTTCGTAGCTGTCTCGCTAACAAGCCTTCTGGGCTTTCTGCTACCGCGTGGTCTGGGGTTGGCGCGCCCGCACAAGGCGCTTCGCCTGACTTCCTGGGTCGTGGGCATCCTCGCCGCGCTGCTCCTGCCGTGGTTCCGGCTTCAGCGGTTGATCGCGCGGCATGTCATGAAAATCCTGGGACGCCCCTTCCACGAGGACTACAACATCCTCGACTTCGAAGTGCAGGTGCGCGCCCTGACTGAAGAGGACGAAGGCGCCATTTCGCCACAACTACAGAGCATGCTGCGCAACACCCTGCGCATGCGCGAGCTCGACGTTTCCGATGTGCTGCTGCCGCGCCACCAGGTCAAGGTCTGGAATACTGAGGAGACACTCGAAGAAAACCTCGCCATGGCCCGTGAGAGCGGCCACACGCGCTTTCCGCTGTGCGACGGTGATCTCGACCGCTGCGAAGGCCTGATCCACATCAAGGATATTTTCCGGCGCAAGGAGGGCACCATCGGACTCGACGCGATGGCATTGCGCCGCGAAATCACCAGCTTCCCGGAAGAGACTCCACTCGAGGAAGCACTGCAGCAGATGTTGCAACAGAAAACCCACATGGCCCTGGTGCGCGACGAGTTTGGCGGCACGATCGGCGTGTTGACGCTCGAGGCGATCCTTGAAGAGATTGTCGGGCGCATCGAGGACGAATTCGACGCTGTCGAGGACCTTCGCGTAAAACCCCTTTCGGACGGAGAGACCTACCGCATTGACGGGCTTGCCCCGATTCATGAAGTCGAGGAAGCGCTCGGCGTTGAAGTCGTGTACGAAGAAGTCTCGACCTTTGGCGGTTTGGTTACCGCGCAGATCGGCTATATCCCGCAACCCGGCGAAGCCCTCCTATTGGAGGAGCCCCCGTTGAGCGTGAGCGTAGTCGAGGCCGACGAAACGCGACTGATCTCCGCCGAGGTGAAAGTTCTCCCGCAATTGACGGAGGAAATGGACTCTAAGGATTAGGCGAGCGTTTCAACGTGGTGTCTTTCAGATGTCTTGCGCTTGCGCTCGCGGATTGGCTTGCGCTTAGTTGACGGCTATGTTCACGGGGATAGTCGAAGGTACGGGCGAGGTTATCACGCTCGAAGAATTGAGCGAGGCCTGGCGGTTGACTTTGGAGACCGGGGAGATCGCGAGTGACTTGGCCATTGGCGACAGTCTTGCCATCAACGGTTGCTGCCTGACGGTGGTCGCCCGCGACGGCAGCCGACTGGCCTTCGATCTCCTCGAAGAAACGCTGCGGTTGACGAGCCTCAAGCAGGCGGTGCCAGGGTTGGCCGTCAATCTCGAGCGTGCCCTGGCAGCCGACGGGCGGCTGGGAGGACACTTCGTGAGTGGCCACATTGACGGGCTTGGCGAGATCCTTGAGTTCGAGACGCGCGGCAAAAACGCCTATTTGCGCGTCAGCGCCCCGCCGCAATTCCTGCCCTACATCGTTTACAAGGGCAGCGTGTCGATCGACGGTATCTCCCTGACTATCGCCGAAGAGCACACCAACGGCCTCGCTGTCTGGCTTATCCCGCACACCGTCAATGTCACCAACCTGCGCGAGCGCCACGTTGGCGACTACGTAAACCTGGAATTCGACCTGCTCGCCAAGTACGCCGAAAAGATTCTCCGCGGCGAAAGGGACGGATAACTTTACGGGATCGAGGGATTGCCGCCGCCAGGCTCTTTCCCTGACCGTCTGCTTCGCCCGGACTCCAGATTTACTTGTTTTTTATCTTTGGGGAGGGCGCATTCCCAAAAATCCGTCCTTTTCCTACCCTGCCAGGTTGCGAATGACACGGACGAATTCGTGCCAGACGTCGCCCTGATCGCCACGCAGAATACGGGTGATGGTCTGGATAACCTGGCGTTGTTTGGGCGTCAGTTCTTTGTCGGCGATGAGCACCTGATTGATGTACTGCTGGGCGTAGCGGAGCTCCTCGGGCGTGGACAGGTAGCATCTCAGCTCCTCGAGATACACGATGAGATGACCCTCACCGAGCGAAGTATGGCGCTGAATGGCGAGTCGATCCCAGACTTCAGATGCGTAGCCCGGCTGACGCGACAGGAAGTCATGGATCAAGGTCGTTTCGCGTTCCGTCAGGCTACCATCCACCCAGGCGACGGCCAACAGGGCCCGCCCTAAGCACACGCAACTCTCCGGGGTTTTCATCATGGCGAATATAACACTGCCAAAGCCTGCAAGTGCTATTCCAGACATGCATTTACGGTCCTTTCACAAGCCTGAGGGCACTCCCGATTCGTTCTCTACTGGAAAAAAACCAGCTCGATGCGGAGCGACTGCTGAGGCCTCAGAATACCGGACTTTCGGAGCGCGATCTTCCGCAAAAAAGGTCTTCCGTGAAGAGAGCAGTCCCGGCACACGGAACCTATCCGCTCGATGCACAGCCCAGCCCCGCTATCGCCAATCTTCAGCGGGGCAAATAATCGCTGACATGCTCCATCAGGTGGTTCAGGTGGTCGGCAAGGGGCACCAGACCGTGCAGGCGTATACGGCCAGCGTTGACGGCAGCCATTGCGTCGATCTCGTCACGCACTGACGCGGCGGCGATCTGCCCAGTGCTAAAGGTAATGGTCGTATCGGGCTCGCGCGGCGGATCGCCCACGCCCGTTCCTAGGGTGCCCGGCGTGTAGTCGATCCAGCGTGGCTGCTCGATTCCGCTTATCGCAAACACCGCAACGCCGTGAGGCGCCGAGGTGAAATGCGCGTTCGCGGCCGCTTCGAATCTGGTCAGGAGCACCGCACCTCGCAGTGCGATGCCGAGCTGTAAATGCGCGAAGCGGGCGGCGGTGCTTTCGTCTGTCAGAGCTTCCGGAGCCGGGCGTAAGCGCTTTGCCATGACGGCCGCTGCCGCCTCGAATCGCTTAGCGTGACCGAGGCGGTTGAAGCCGCGTCGGGGCAGCGGAGGTAGCGCCCCGCGCTGCTCGAAAGTGGCGATGGCCTGACGGGCGGTCAGGAAAACCAGTTCGAGCTGCGCCGCTTCAGTGGTTTGCCACGCCCAAGCTCTGGACCCGTCAAAGGCGAGCGCCTGCCGGGCCGCCCCAAGTGTTTGAAAAGCAATGGAAAAGGGAGCCTCGCCCGCTGCGGCACGCATCTCCGCCTCGAGCGGCCAGAGCTCTGCAAGCGTGGGCAGGACCGCCTGCAGGTAGAGCCGCGCCTTCAGCGCAGCGCCTCCGTGGGGGCGCTCCGGATCGAGCCAACGAAGCCAGGATGGGGAAGCCATTATTTTCGGGCAGCTTGTAGCGTCCGAACCGAAGTGGAAACCGAATTCGTTGGCGAGCTGGGCTCGAAATAGCGGCCTACCCGAGGCGTTCTTCCGAAACCCTCGATTCAGGCAGTCGCGGACGCAGCAGCCGCGGGAGTGTGCTCTGCGAGCCAGCGCTCCGCCTCGATCGCTGCCCGGCAGCCCATTCCCGCAGCGGTGATTGCCTGGCGGTAAACATGGTCGGAACAGTCACCAGCGACGTAAACCCCCGGCACTTCGGTGTGCACGCCGGACTCGTGGTCGCTGACGATGTAGCCGGACTCGTCCATCTTGATGACCCCGTCCACAAACGTGGTGTTCGGAATATGGCCGATTGCGATAAAGAAGCCCTTGGCCTCGATCTCGCTTTCGCTGTCGTCAAGGGTGCTCTTGACCTTCACGCCACGCATCATGCCTTGCTCATCAGCCAGTACCTCGGTCGGCAACGTGTTCCAACGGACCTCGATCTTTTCGTTTTCGAGGGTCCGGTCGCCCATGATCTTGCTCGCGCGGAATTCATCGCGGCGGACGAGCAGGGTCACCTTGCGGCAGAAGCGCGTCAGGAATAGGGCCTCTTCGCAGGCGGAATCACCTCCGCCGACGACGATGACTTCCATATCGCGGTAAAAAGCACCATCGCAGGTGGCACAGGTGGTAACGCCTTTGCCGCCCCACATTTCCTGCTCCCCGGGAATTCCGAGCAAACGAGGGCGGGCGCCGGTGGCGATGATCACAGTGGCGGCCTCGTAGGTTTTCCCCTTGCTGTGCAAGCGCTTGACGTCACCCGAAAAATCCACGCTCTCGATCAGGTCGACACCGAAGCGCGCGCCGAAGCGTTTCGCCTGCTTGCGCATGTTGTCCATCAGAAGGAAGCCATCGATGCCCTCCGGAAAGCCGGGAAAGTTTTCCACCTCCGAGGTCGTGGTCAGCTGGCCGCCGGGTTGCGAACCTTCGAGCACAAGCGGGTCGAGGTTGGCACGTGCGGTGTAAATCGCCGCAGTCAGGCCGGCGCAGCCGGTTCCGAGAATGATCACATTTTCCATGAAGTCGCGTTTTGAGTCGGGAAGTTAAAACAGCAAAGGAAAGGATTGCCCGCGCCTTCACGGGGGATCAAGCGGCTCCGCGAAAAAGTGGCGATTTTTTAGCCCGGCTGATAACAGCGGCCAGCTCAAGTACGCGGGTTGGCGGCTGACTCGCCCTCATAGCCGAACTCTTCGAGCATCTCGTCAAGCACTTCGGGCAAGGCGAGCCGGAAGGGCTGAGTACCCTGGCTTTCGCTGCAGCAGGCCACGTAGCCAAGGGCACCGGGTACGGACAGGGGGCGCAGGCGGCGCTCAGCCCATTGGATCAGGTGATCAAGCGACTCGAGCCATTCGTCGAGCCCGTGGTCACTTTCGTCGACGGCTTCCGCGAGCAGCTCAAAGGTGCTTGGGCTGTTCCCGGGGGGCGTGTGGCTGCCGAGGAAGGCGGTAAGCCGTTCAGCAGCTTCGGGTGAGGTCGCGGCAGCGCGGATGCGCTCGGCTTCGGTGGGAGCAAGCATTAAGACAGTCGTTCACGCGTATGCCCGCGTTTCAACGAAATTCTTTGCGCCTTTGCGATCTAGACCGGCGGGCAATGTCTGGAAGCGGACAGACGCAACATCAGGAGCAAGCGCATGGCCGGAGCTCGGAGGCGCGCGTTTACACGCCTTCGCAGGGTTTATACTGGTAACGCCGCCGAAAACGTTTATCCTCATATAGATGATTTACGACCGCCCTTACATGCAGCAGGGCTACTCATCGGGAGGTGCTACCGGCTCTCGACCTTGGCTGTGGTACCTGCTGGGCTCGATCGGCGCGGGCTTTGTCCTGCAGCAGATCATCGGAAACTGGTTCGGTGGCGGCCGCTTCCTGTTCGATTGGGTCGTGCTTTCGGGCAGCAACCTCTGGCACGGCAAGGTATGGACGGTATTGACCTACGGTTGGACTCATGGCGGTTTCTTCCATGTGTTTATCAACCTGCTTGTCTCGTTCCTCGTGGGACGCGGGTTGGTTCAGGTCTGGGGGCACTTGAAGATGGCCCGCCTGTTTACGCTGGCGATCGTAGGGGGCGGCATCCTCTACGGGCTGCTGCACCTGGGGCCGTGGGTGGCCAGGATGCCCGTAGTCGGGGCCTCTGCGGGGCTCTTCGGCCTGCTCGCCCTCCTTTGCTTTATGCATTGGAACCGCCAGCTGACGTTCATGTTCATGTTTGTCATCCCGCTGACGCTTTCGGGGCGGTTGCTGTTTTACCTGCTGGTTGGGGTCGACCTGGTGCTCTTTCTGGTTAACGAGCTTCCGGTTATCCTGGGCCGGACAACGACTCAACCCAGCGCCATTGCGTACTCCGCCCACTTAGGCGGGGCCGGGGTGGCCTGGCTGTTCTGGCGCGAGCAGCAGAACCCGGGTTGGCTGGCTTCGCTGCTGCCACTTAAGCTGCGTCGCGGGGTTAAAATCGAGCCTCCCCGCTGGCCAAAAAAGTCTGCCGCCGACAAACCGCGCTACCAGGTAAACCTCAGCCCGAAAAGCTCCTCGAAAGATATCGACGCAATTCTCGACAAAATCAATAAACACGGCTTCGGCGCGCTGTCCCCGGAAGAGCGGGACACCTTGGACCGGGCACATAAAAAGCTGCGCAGCTGATAGCGCATCGGGTGAACTTGATCCACAGCCGCTCAGACAAGGGATTCAAGGCTCCCTGCGCAATCTTCTGAACTTTCCCCTTCAACTGCGGTCCCTATTTCAGACCGGGCATCGCCCGAACCCCTGACCTCCTGAGACTGCTCTCGCAGTTGCTTAACCGTAAAAAACGATCCATTGATAGCCGCATGACGAAATCCTCCTCTCTCGCCTGGTTCCTCGCGTTCGCTGTCGTCGTCGGCCTGATCGCCCCTGCCCAGGCGGAGCGCTTCTACACGACAAACACGATGCGGCGCGAAACGCAGCTGGTCCTGCGTTATCTGGAGCATCAGCACTTTCAACGGCGCCCAGTGGATGTGCTCGATATGAATTTGCTGATCGAAGATTTTGTCGACGATCTCGACGGGCAACGTCTCTTCCTGCATCAACCCGAAGTTGACGGCTTCAAGCGGGAGTTTGCCGAAGAGCTTCCTGACCTTCTGCGTCAGGGACGCCTCGACCCTGCGTTCGAGATTTTCGATGTCTTCAGTCAGCGTTTCGAAAAGCGTCTGGAGTGGATTTTTAACCGGCTCGAGGAACCCTTCGACTTTAGCAGCGACGACACCTACGCTACAGACCGCGACGAGGCCGAGTGGCCGAAGAACAGCCGCGAGGCCGACCGACTTTGGGAACAGCGACTGAAATACCAGCTGCTCAACGAAATCCTGGCCAACTACAATGGCGAGCCCGACGCGCCTGCCGTCGAACAAGGCGGCGTTATCCAGCCCGAAGAAGAGTCCTCCAGCCCGCTCCCCGGACTGGACCTTGGGGAGTTTCAACCTGGACCGACCAAGACCCAACCGAATTCTGAAGGCTCACCGACGGAAGCACCCGAACGCTCCTTCCAGGACCTCGCCGACGAACTCGAGAATCCTGAATTCCCCGACGTTATCGTCCCGGGCAGCTCTCCTGGCAAGCCCTCGGGTTCGCCCGAAGCGGTGGCCGCGGAAGAAACGTCCGAAACGGAGCCGTTCGACTTTGACAAGGCCCTCGAAGAAGCCCGGGAGATCGTTCGTAATCGTTACGAGTTTTTGGAAGAATCGATCGTCAATATGGACGGCATTGATGTGCAGGAGGTCTTTCTGACCGCCCTTGCCAACCGGTACGACCCCCACTCGACATTCATGTCGGCAAATACCGTTGAGGAGTTTGAGATCGCGATGCGCAACTCGCTCGTGGGCATCGGTGCGGTTTTGACGGTCGAGGACGGTTATTGCACGATCCGGGAGCTTATCCCTGGTGGACCTGCCGAAGCCAGTGACGGCCTTGCCCCCGGCGACCGCATTGTGGGCGTCGCTCAGGGCGAGGACGGGGAAATGGTCGATGTCATCGGTATGCCCCTCGACAAGGTCGTCCAGCGAATCCGGGGCGAAGAAGGCACAGTCGTGCGCCTGCTGATTCAGCCGGCGGGCTCGGACCCCTCTTCGCGCGAAGAGCTCGAACTGGTGCGCGATCAGATCCAGCTGACGTCGACGCTCGCCTCCGCGCGGGTCTTTACCGTTCCGAACGGTGATCGCACGGTTCCCGTCGGCGTGATCGAGCTGCCGGCCTTCTACGGGGCGGACGAAGCTTCCGGCACCCAGAACACCACCGAGGATGTCGCTGAACTGATCTCTCACCTCAAGGATATGGGCGTCGAAGCTCTCGTGCTGGACCTCCGTTCGAATGGTGGCGGTCTGCTTTCTGAGGCGGTGCGCTTGACCGGTCTGTTCATTGACGAAGGCCCCGTGGTTCAAGTCCGCAATACCCGCGGACGTGTCCGCCAGTACGACGATGAGGAAAAAGGCCTTGCCTGGGAAGGACCGCTGGCGGTCCTCGTATCCCGCTACAGCGCATCCGCCTCCGAAATCACGGCCGGCGCCCTCAAAGTGCACAACCGGGCGCTTGTCATCGGGGACGAAGAGACACACGGCAAAGGTACCGTTCAGGAAGTCTTCCGGCTGAGCCAGTCGCCCGTGCTCAGCTCGATGGTCGCCCGCCGCGGCGCGGCCAAAGTGACAGTCCAAAAGTTTTACCTTCCCGACGGTTCGTCGACCCAGATCCGCGGCGTCAACAGCCACATCAAGCTGCCGAGCCTGAACGGCCTGCTGCCAATTGGCGAAAGTGACCTCGAGAACGCGCTCGGCTGGGACACCATCCCGCCGGCAGAGGAGCAGGTAGAACTCGGTAACAGCATAACCATTTCCCAAGAGCTTGTCGATCTGCTCGCCGAAGCCAGCCACCAGCGCCAGGAAACCTTGGCCGAATTCAACTACTTGCGCGACAGCATCGAGCGTTTTCGCGAGCGCTACGAGCGCGACGAAGTTTCGCTCAACCTCGGCACCCGCGAAATTCAGCGCGCCGCCGACCGCGCCCTCGACGACGTGTTGGAGTCGCAGCTGAAGGAGCTCGACCACCTGCGCTACGAAGGCGAAGAGGTGCTGCTGAACCTTGCGGCTGATCGCCGTCGCGAAGGAAAAACGGAAGCAAGCGTCGACGACGGCCACGAGGCCGAAGCAGCGAACGAACCGGAGCCGCTAGACATCCACCTGCGCGAGACCTTGCGCATTATGGCAGACTGGATCTCGCATCTCGATGGAGCAGATCTCGCTGAAAAGGCGCAGGTCGTCGCCGAACGCAAAGAGCCGCACGGTTAGTCTTCAGGCAACGAGCAAGCCGGTCCGCTTTAGCGGGCAAGGGTACGTTTTTCGCATCCCGTACCCGTTCACTTGCAAGGCTCGATTTGATAAAGGTTAAAGCCGTGTGGGCTTGCGACCCTTTCGATCCAGGGTTCGCCGAGAACGACCAGGCGGCTGTCGCCACTACGGTAGGCGGTCGCTCGCCAGCGACAGGGCTCCACAAAGTCGGTGGCGATGGTCAACTCCGCCTCTCGAGTCCTTGAGCGGTTGCGGAAGATACCCATTATGCCGCGCCCTTGCTCACTGAGGCGAAGGAAGCCACTCCAGCGATGCGACGAGGGTGTCTCGCAGCCCACTTCGAGAATCGAGAGGTAACGCACGTTCGCCCGAGTAACGTCATTCGCTTTGAACCAGTCGATCATGCGACGCAATTCACTGACGGTCGCGCTGCCCAGGGCGGAGAGGTCTCCCAACAGCATGGGGAACGAGGCAAAGGCGCTGGCGACGCTTTCCGCGGGGTGAGGCCCGTTGCAACGCAGGTTGCCTACGACCTGATGCGCGGGCGGAATCAGCGCGGCACGGCTGGCCGCGAGGTGGCGCGCGTCCCCCGGTCCGTAGGCTCCTGTACCTTCCGCGTCAGACAGATTGCTGAGCCAGCAGGAGTCCGCACAGGCGGTCAAAGCGTGGTCGATCATGTGCCAACCGCCCCACAGCTCGAAGGTCAGGTCGACGATGAGGTCGGGAAATTCTTCGCGCAGGTCGGCAGCAATCTGCTGCACAGCCCGGTACGAGCGCAAGGTGTAGTCAGCGCCGGGCGGGTGGTCATGGCCCTCGGCAAAGCAGCGCAGCGCAGGCTGGAAATAAACGTCCATCGCCACCGGGAGGTCGACCTTGAGGTAGCGCAGATTGAGACGGGAAACCAGGTCGCTCAGACGCCCGTAGATATGCTTTCGGTAATCACTGGCAAGACAGGCCATAGCCAATTCGCCCTCGAAAACCGCCGTGGTGCGCGGTTGCCCGCGTTCGTCACGCAACAGTTGCGCGTGCTCGCTCGCCCGGCTCTGGGAGTGGACGGTGGTAAGCGCGATCCAGAGGCCCAGGCGCATGTCGAGCTTCTCGACATGCTCGCGGACGGCTTCAAGGCCGTTCGGAAAACGCTGTGAGTCAGCGTGCCAGTCCCCGGCGTAATCCTGCCAGCCATCATCGACCAGGAAGACCTCGAAGCCCAGACCAGCCGCGAGCTCTGCTTGCTCCCGTATGCGGGTCTCATCGATGTCGCGGTTGAAGGGCTCCCACGAGCAGTAAGTCACCGGCTGCGGTACAAAGCGCCCGCCTCTGAGCTCGTGATGAACAAACTGGTAAACCGCTGACTGAGCATCGCCGTGCCAAGGGATGACCGTCGCCGCATCGCTCGTGAAGGTTTCGCCTCGGGAAAGGGTCCAGCGAAACGGCGCGGCGCTATTGGCATAGCCCACTGAAGTGTAGTCGCCGGTCGCGATTCGCCGCGTCACACCGGGCGCCAGATTGAGGATTGCGATCCCCCAGCTCTCGGCGCTCTTGGCGTAAACAATGCCTGGATCATCAATTTCAAAATTGCAGTTGAGCACCGGCGCGCGCCGACTCGCGTAGTCGTGATAAAGTTCGAGCCCGTTCCTGAAGCGGGGATCGAGCTTCAGCTGAGCGAAATTGAAACGGTCGATGACCAGGGGCTCGGCTGAGCCATTTTCGATCTCGCAATGCAGGCTGAAGAACTTGGGCCGAAGGCGCAGGATCTGCCGCAGCTTGCAGGCACCCGGCAACACGTGCGGCATGACCACATCAATACCCTCCCCGACGGTCGAGTGCTGTAAGGGTTCGGCCGTGACGTTTGCCGAATGGGGCGTGTAGCGGACACCATTCAAGTTGACCTCCCAACCAGCGGCGTACTGTTCAGCGCCCCCTTCCGTAATGATGTGGTCCTGCCAGACCAGTCTGGCGATAAACCAGCCTCCGGAATCGAGGTGCGCTACGGTCAAGCGGAGGGGTCCGATGGTAAAAGTGTGCTCTATCACAAGGACGGTTGGTCAGGGTTCTTTGGCCAGAAGCCGTTGCTCAACGAGTTTCCGCCTCGATGATCGCCCCGACTTTTTCGCTCAGAATACGCACGATCTCGTCGCGCGCGGCTTCGCCTTCGGCCAAAACGGCTTCGGTCGGTTTGCCGTTGATGCCGCCGGACTCGGGGTCAAGCGCGTAACGGCTGCGAATTTTGTACCAGGGCTTGTTGACCTTGAAGTCCCGGGCGCGCTCCGGGTAGCAAGGCGTGCCGACGGCCATCGCGATCTCCGTCTCGCCTTTGTCGGCATGGTGAATGTGCGTCATGCCCGCCTCGGTCCAATAGTTCCAGCAAACCGCGCGCAACTCCGGGAAGGTTTCCCAGACGTTGAAAAACGCAAGCTCGACGGGAGTCTTGTTCGCACCGTGGCCGCTGAGGAAGATTTGCCGCGTGAATCCGCTCCGGCAGAATGCCAGCGAAAGCTCAGTGATCACCGTCGTCAGCGTACCGGCGGTCAGCCCAATGGTGCCGGGGTATTCGCGCATCTCGTCGGCGAAACCATAGACGAGTTGCGGCGCTAGGATCGCTCCAGCGCGCTCAGCAATCGTCCGCGAGAAGTACGCGGCGGTATCCATATCCACCGACAAGGGTAAATGGGGCCCGTGCGCCTCTACGAGCCCTACGGGAATGATCACTGGCAGGCGCTTGTCGACCGCGGCGATCTCGGTACTGGTTAGATGGGCAAACTCAATCATGGCAAAGATAGCTTTGTGGACGGAGAAGGGCAGAAAGGCGGGAGCACGCGGATGCAATTTCGACCAACCTCCGCACTACCGTGCCTCTGCTTTTAAGGGGTTCAGTAAGATGGGTGACGTTCGAAACTGGCCATCGCCGCGCCGAGCGTACCCGCGTGTTCCTGGATGGCAGAAACTTTGATAGGCACGGGTTTATCCGGAGGATAGCGGAACACATGCGCGTCGACATGCGATTGCACCTGTGGCAGGAAATGGGCCGCGCCGAGGGTAGCGCCCCCCGTCAGGATGACCACCTGGCTGCTGTAGGCGTGGATCACGTTGACGATCAGCCAGCCGAGCTGGGTGCTCCAGCGGCGGAGCTCGTCGCAGCAGAGGTGGTCGCCATTCGCCACGCCCTCTTCAATGACCGCACGGAAATCGACGCTGCCGGGCTCGGCATCATAGAGGGCGGTAAGGGCCGAGGGAATGCCGCGCTGCAGGCCGCTGCGGACGGCTAGCATCAGCGCGGTAGCCGAGCAGTGCATCTCGGCGGTACCGCGAGCGCCAGTCAGACATAATGGTTCGTCTCCGTTCCGGATGACCAGATGCCCGGCCTGCGTGCCGAACATGAAATGAGGGTCGCGCAAGACCTGGCCCGCCACCAACACCCCGGAGCCGACGCCCGTGCCGATCGTCAGCACCGTGGCCCAGTCGACCTCCCGCGCGTGGCCGCAAGCCCGCTCGGCGAGCAGCGCCATGGTGCCGTCGTTGTCCGCCGTCACCGGCACACCAAAGTGCTCGCGAAACTGCGGGACGATCGGGTATTGCTCCAGCCCGGCAACTTTGCCCGGCAGGTAGACGACGCCAAACTCGGGGTCGACCGGACCGGTCAGCGCCAAGCCGATGCCGCGCGGCTTGCCGCCCACCCGCTCGATCAAAGCCTCCGCCGCGGAAATCACCGCCCCGACCGTCTCACCAATCGCGTTACCCCGCAGCGCGGTCTCCATTGCCTGAGCTAGGAACTCGCCGTCGCGGGTGACGGCGGCCAGCTTGATGCGCGTGCCGCCCCAGTCGATGCCGATCCGGTAGTCGTTGGCCATAGTTTGATCGGTTAGCCCCGCGCGGTGATCGAGTCGTACTCGTTGATGTCTTCCATCTCCAGGAGCGCCCCGAGGCGGCGGAGCTCGTCGCGCAGAAGCAGCACCGGCAGCTCGCGCGGGGTCGTCCGCTCGCGGACGGCCAGGGCCGCCGCCGTGCCCGCGGCCTGGCCCATGCTCATCGTCTGGGCCATCGAGCGGACACTGGCGTGCGCGTCGTGCGTCGCGGAGAAACACCGGCCGGCAACGAGCACATTCTGACCGTCCCGCGGCAGCAGGGTGCGGTACGGCATACCCACGCAATCCCCATCGGGCAGATAGGCCCACTTGGTGTCCGCGCCGCCGTGGTGATCCTCGATCGGCGCACCGCACAAGCCAATCTGGTCATCGAATTTTCGGGCCTCCAACACGTCTTCGCGGGTCAGGCGGTAGTCACCCTGAACGCGGCGGGTTTCGCGAACGCCGATCTGCATGCCGAAGGTGCCGAGCTGAGCATTCTCGTAGCCGGGCACCTTGTCGCGCAGGAAGCGGATGTATTCCAGCGCCTGCTTGCGGCCATCCATCTCCGCGTCCGAAAGCAGCTGCGGATCGGTCGCGTTGACGACGCTCTCACCGTGTTTGAAGTAGCTTGGCAGGCGCGTCATGATCGTCGCGGTCATATGGTTGACCGGCGTGATGTGATCGCTGCCCTCTTTGCGGGGCAGCTGGTAGTCGCCACTCTCGGCCGCCTCTTGCATCAGTTGGTGAAACGCCTTCTTATCGATCGACTTCCGCCGCGGCACATCGACATTCACCATCTTGAAGGTCGTCGTCAGCGTCTGCGCGGGGTCGATCTCGCCGGCCAGTTCATAGCCAAAGCCTGCGAAATGGCACACGTCGGCATCGCCGCTGCAATCGACCACCGCATGGGCGGAGAACCGCTGCAGACCGGATTTTGTCGCCACGATCAGCGACTCGACCCGACCATCGCGTCCTTCGACATCCTGTACCCACGCATTGAGCAGCACCCGGACGCCTGCGCCCCGCACCAGGTCCTCCCACACCACCTTCAGGTATTCTGGGTGGTACGTCACCGCCGTGCCCGCGCCATGCGTATTCGGCCGCTCCAGCCAGCTGTCGAAGCGCTTAAGCCCCGCCACGACATCATCCGGCACGCCGCCAACGACCTTCTTGGCAACGCTCCCCGGTGTGTAGAACCCGTAAAAGGTATCGAGCACCGCTGTCGAGATTCCGCCTAGAAACGGCAAACGCTCCAGCAGCAGAACGGAGGCACCGGCGCGACCGGCAGCGATGGCAGCAGATGTGCCGGCGGAGCCAGAGCCGACCACGATGACATCGAAGGTGCCGGTATCGGCGAGGGATTTCGTGTAGGTAAAGGGC
>JBHJGW010000227.1:0-6825 GCA_050331415.1 Opitutales bacterium
GAAACGCGGCATCGAGATTGTAACTCACCGTCCCGACAGCCCCCTGCACGACCCCGAGGGGGTGGTTGCGCATCGGCCCGAGCGTTTCGAGTCGGATCAGCTGCTGGTGGATGATCATCGAGGATCCCGATGACGCCGTAAACAGCCCCGACTCCGGGTTGGCCAGCGCATCACGCTCGAACCCGGCGTTTTCCAGCGCCTGCAGGGTCGCGCAATAGCTGAAAAAGGCGTGGGGCGACATGCCGCGCATGATCTCACGCTTAGTCCGATAGCGGTCCGGGAACGTCCAGTCCTCCCAATCGATGTGGTAGCAGTCGAACTCCTTGATCGTGCCCAGCAGGTGGATCGGCGAGTTCTTCGCGCCCGTCATTTCCGGATGCCGCTCGATGCCGTGGCGCAAGCCGCGTAAGCTCGCCTCAACGGAGGCGCAATCGTTGCCGATGCTGGTAATGAACCCGATGCCGGTGACAAAAACGCGAGACATACAACACTCTCCCGAACACCCGGGCCCAAGGTCAAGCCATCCCGGCCCCCTCCAGAATACGCCAGGCCAGCCTCGCCCTTGCGGCCACGGTCGCTTTCACAACCGTTGGCGCCTCGAGGTTGGAAAACACCCCTCGGGCACCGAGACGCAGCCGCATGGCTCCGAGCGATCCCGAGCCCGCGAAGGTTAATCGACCAGCAACAGGTTGAAAAACTCCACGCCCTCGACGGGCTCGTCGAGGGGCACCCTGATGGTCTCACCGGACTGAGCAAACGCCCGCGGCACCGGCTCGCCGCCCAACTTGAAGAAGCCCTGCAGGAGGATGATTTCGCCGGGCTTTGCCGTGTAGCTCAAACTGCCCGTATCGGGATCGGCAGTGAACGTAAAGGGCGGGTCTACGACGGTCGGGTCCTTCCCTCTGCGGAACTCGACAAAATTGGTATAGCCATCACCGTCGAAGTCGTCATCTGGCCCAATGCCGGATTCCGGTGCCGGTGCTTCCTCGTCGAGAAACGAGGCCACCCAATCATCGGGAAGACCATCGAAGGGCGCCGTGTTATCAAGGCAAAGTGCCTGAACGCTTACTTGCGAAAAGGCGTAGTTACCCTTGCCATCGGTGAGGAAAAGCTGAGCTCGGCCATACGAACTCCCTTCAGGAGCGGTTTGGGGGGTGAATCCGGTACGTGGCACCAAAGTCAGGCGAGAGCCCTCGACAATGATGTCCGAAAGCAACGCTGTAGGGCCGACCAGCTGATTGTCATCAATCGCCGCGATCGTGACGGGGTCGCCATCTGCGTCGACGGGGGGAAACGCGAATCGGTTGACTCTGGGGTCATCAGGCGCGTTCTCGGGAAAAAACGTCACGATTTCCACATCGCGCGAAAGGATACGGTACGGTGGAAATTCGTCCGGGGGAGCCGCTACCTGGATGGAATCCTTGTCCCATTTCTTCAGGGCGGCACCACGCTCGTCATCCGAGATCAGGAAATACATGGTGGCCTCGCGGAGCTCCCCGTCCGGTTCGTCCTCACGTTCGCTGCTGTGGGCCAGCCCAAGCGTGTGGCCAATTTCGTGGGTCAGGACGGAGGTGAACTTCGCGAGGTTCTGATTGCCGGGGGCGCGGTGGTTCATAATGACCCAGCCGCTCACGATTTCATTGAATACCAACCCGTTCAGAACACCGCCCCGGGCTCCGTCGAAGGGCAAATTGTCAAAACCCGTCGATCGGGCCGCCCCGCGACCCAAGAACGATTCAACGGGGTTGCCCTGATCGTCTTCACCGATTTGGATTTGGTTAAAGGGGTCCCCGAAGGCTATGCGGATGGTTCCGTCTCGGTCTTCGTCGAAGTCCGAAGCAGCTCGACCAAAGGTCTCCTCGCCGATTATCGCAAAGCGAAGGTGCGAGCTTGCCTCCCACGAGGCGAGCGCGTCTTTCAGGGCCTGCAGCGCTTCCTTCCGAGAAATTCCCGCAGGCCGGGTGGAGGCGTCATACACGACGGGGATTGGCTTGCCCTCCTCGGGAAGGCGCGAACGGACGGGCCGGTCGTTGCGGAAGCGGGAATTGGTGGTGACAAAGGGCAGGTCGTCGAAGTTCGTCGCGGCGTTCTTCACGCTGGCGGCCACACGGGAACCCGCAGCCGGAACCGGCGCGGCCGGAAAACTTGCCGGACTGGACGACAGGGCTTTGCAGGTGGCCAGCACCACAGCGGTGACGGGACGCCAGGCCACCGGCTGGCGGACAAGAAGCGCCGCCCCGTTGTCACCGGCTTCGAGCAGGACGACACCCCGTTCGCCTTCGCGAATCGTCGGGTACGTCGGGTCGATCGACAGGCTTTCTTTCGTGCCCTCGATCGGCATAGCGAAGGCCACCGTCGCGGCAAACTGACCCCGGAACGCCTGCTCCACGCTGGCCGTGTAGCGCATCCGCAACCCGTCGGCGTCGTTCTGGAAAGTGGCGTCGGTCACCGTCACCAAAGCCACGCCATCGGCCTCGGCCGCAGTGCGCTCCCAGCTCAATGACGTAAAAGTCGTTGCCTCTGCAACGGTTAGGCAGAAGACCCCTGCCAATACGGCGAAAACTGGACTAAAATTCACCTGCACACCAAATCGTAATGCTCTCCACCACGCAAGTTCATTCCACCAGCGAGGGTCCGCAGAAAAAACAAATCAACAAATCCGAATATTTTGATAAAAGACTTGCCAAGTCTCCGGAGAGGTTTTCATTCTCCTGCTTTTGTTATGGCAGATACCTTCATCTTCTCATCTGAATCCGTGGGCGAAGGCCACCCGGACAAAGTGTCGGACTACATCTCCGACAGCGTGCTCGACGCTTGCCTTGCGCAGGACCCCAAGAGCCGCGTGGCTTGCGAAACCCTCGTAAAAAGCAACGCCGTTTTCCTCGGCGGTGAAATCACCACGCCGGACGGCCTCAACTACGAGCAAATCGTCCGCCAGGCCATCCGCGACATCGGCTACGTCAACGACGACGATGTGTTCCACGCCGACCACGTGTTTGTCAGCAACTACCTGACGAAGCAGAGCCCGGATATTGCCCAGGGCGTTGACGCCGCGGCTGCGGAGGGTAAGGACACAGCCGAACAGGGCGCCGGTGACCAGGGCATCATGTTTGGCTACGCGTGCAACGACACGCCGGAGCTCATGCCCGCGCCGATCATGTACGCCCACCGCCTGCTGCGCGAGATGGCTCGGTTCCGCAAGGACACCAAGGAAGCGCCGTGGCTGCGCCCTGACGTCAAGAGCCAGGTCGCCATGGAATTTGTCGACGGCAAGCCGACCAAGATCAAGAACGTCGTCATCTCCACCCAGCACGCCGAAAGCGTTTCGCTGAAGGAGATTAAGGAATTCTGCGTCGAAAACGTCGTCAAAAAGGTTCTCCCGATGGAGCTCGTGGGCGACGATTGCGAATTCCTGATCAATCCGACCGGCCGCTTCGTTGTCGGTGGCCCGCAGGGTGACGCCGGACTGACCGGCCGCAAGATCATCGTCGACACCTACGGCGGCTGGGCTCGTCACGGTGGCGGTGCCTTCTCTGGCAAGGACCCCTCGAAGGTCGACCGCAGCGCAGCTTACATGACCCGCTGGGTCGCCAAGAATGTTGTCGCCGCTGGCCTCGCGGACAAGTGCGAGCTGCAGGTCGCTTACGCGATTGGCTATCCGCACCCGACCTCAATTCACGTCGACACCTTCGGCACCGCCAAGGTCGACACCAAGAAGATTGAAGCGGCCATCCGCCAGGTCTTCAGCTTTAAGCCCGCGGACATCGTAACACAACTCGACCTGTTGCGCCCGATCTACCGCGAGTCGACTCACTACGGTCACTTCGCCAAGGAAAACCTTCCGTGGGAATCCACCGCGAAGGCCGAAGAGCTCAAGGCAGCTGTGTAAGTTGGCACCATATCATACGACCCGCGAAGACTTTGCTAAGTTTACGCGAAGGATGAACTCGGACTTGGTTTTCAAGGAAGAAACATTTGCCATCATCGGCGCGTGCATGCGCGTTCATCCCGAATTGGGAAATGGCTTCCTTGAACCGGTCTATCAAGAGGGTTGTGAGTACGAGTTCGAAGACTCCGGAATAGCGTTCCAAAGCCAAGTACCAGTGCCCTTGTTTTATAAAGGGCGCCGCATGAAGCAGGTTTACATTCCAGACTTTGTTTTCGTCTCGTTCGGAAAGATTATCCTCGAAATCAAGGCGGTGAAGGCAATTGCGGATGACCATCGCGCGCAATTGCTGAACTACCTTTCCGCTACTCGTTTCCCTCTCGGTCTCCCGGTCAACTTCGGCTCCTACGGAAAGCTCGAATGGGAACGCTTTGCCAATACACGAGACGCTGGTACAGAGCACTCGTGGTGAAGGCAGTTCTCCCGAAGTAACTCAACGAATAATTCTTCCCTCTCTAAGCGGTTATTTGAAGGCACACCCGAGGCCGAAGCGTTCCATCGAATGCGTATGAATCCTTAGCGAAATCTTCGCGTCCCTTAGCGGGCAAACAATGAATTCAAACCAAGTTAGACAATGGCAACAGAAACACTGACTAAGCAGGACTATAAAGTCCGCGACATCAACCTTGCCGACTTTGGCCGTAAAGAAGTCGAGATCGCGCAACACGAAATGCCGGGCCTCATGGCTACGCGGGAAAAATACGCCGGCGAGCAGCCGCTCAAGGGCGTTCGCGTCATGGGCTCCCTGCACATGACGATCCAGACAGCTGTCCTGATCGAGACGCTCGTCGAGCTCGGCGCGGATGTGCGCTGGTGCTCCTGCAACATCTTCTCCACTCAGGACCATGCCGCGGCCTACGTCGCCAAGAACCTCGGCGTGGCCGTCTTTGCCTGGAAGGGCGAAACGCTGGAGGAATACTGGGACTGCACCTACAACGCCCTGACCTGGCCCGACGGCTCGGGACCGCAGCTGATCGTCGACGACGGTGGCGATGCGACCATGCTCATCCACAAGGGCTTCCAGCTCGAAGACGGCGACGACTGGGTCAACAGCCCATCGGACAACCTCGAAGTTCAGGTCGTCAAGAAGCTGCTCAAGAAGATCCACGCTGAAAAGCCGAACCACTGGCACGACGTGGTGAAGGAGTGGAAGGGCGTTTCCGAAGAGACCACTACCGGTGTCCACCGCCTCTACGAAATGCAGAAGGCGGGCAAGCTGCTCGTTCCGGCGATCAACGTCAACGACAGCGTTACCAAGAGCAAGTTCGACAACCTGTACGGCTGCCGCGAATCTCTGCTCGACGGCATCAAGCGCGCCACGGACGTCATGATCGCCGGCAAGGTTGGCGTTGTCTGCGGCTACGGCGATGTCGGCAAGGGCTGCGCGTTCGCGCTGCGCGGCATGGGCGCTCAGGTCGTCGTGACCGAAGTCGACCCGATCTGCGCCCTGCAGGCTGCCATGGAAGGCTTCCGCGTGCTGCCGGTTGAAGACACCCTCGGCTGGGGCGACATCTACGTCACCACCACGGGTAACTACAGCATCATCACCGCCGACCATATGTCGAAGATGAAGGACCAGGCAATCGTCTGCAATATTGGTCACTTCGACAACGAAATCGAGGTCGATAAGCTCAACGACATGCCGGGCGTCGAGATCGAGGAGATCAAGCCCGACCAGGAAGGCGCGGTCGACAAGTACACCTTCCCGAGTGGCAACAGCATCTACCTGCTGGCCAAGGGCCGCCTCGTGAACCTCGGCTGCTCCACCGGTCACCCGTCGTTCGTGATGTCCAACAGCTTCACCAACCAGGCGCTCGCGCAGATCGAGCTTTGGAAGCAGGTCGAAAAGTACACGCCGGGTGTCTACATCCTGCCGAAGCACATCGACGAGGAAGTTGCCCGCCTGCACCTCGACAAGATTGGCTGCAAGCTCACCAAGCTCCGTCCGGAACAGGCCGAGTACATCGGCGTGCCGGTTAACGGTCCGTACAAGAGCGAGCACTACCGCTATTAATCGCGGTCCGTCCTTTGAAGCATACGAAAGCCGGCGCCCCTGGTGCCGGCTTTTTTGTGTCCAAAAAAATAAGGTATCAAAGCTCCGCCTGGTCACGACGCAGATACTGTGACGAACCTCAACGATTTAGCGTTCCGCAGCGCGCGGGAGGAACTTTGGCTCGGGCTCGGCGGCGATCAGGCCGGTGGGGCGAAACGCTTCTTCGCGCTCGTGCTTGCGCAGGAACTCGTAGACACGACGGGCCAGAACGGGGCCAAAGCCCTCGATCGCTTCGATCTCCTCGACACTGGCCGCTTTTAAACTTTGCAGGCTGCCAAATTTTTCCATCAGGAGCTTTCGTCGGTTTTTCCCCAAGCCTTCGAGGTCAAGGAGGATGCTCTCTTGAATCTTCTGAGATCGCAGCTGGCGATTGAAGTTGTTGGCAAAGCGGTGGGCTTCATCGCGCAAGTGCTGGAGCATCCGCAAGCCCGCGTGGTCGCGGGGCAGCACCAGCGGCTCGCGTCCGTCAGGGAACACAATCGTCTCCTCCTTCTTGGCGAGGCCGATAAGCGTCGGCGGCTCCAGGTCGTGCTCAGCGAAAGCGCGCATGGCGGCGGAAACCTGCCCAGCCCCACCGTCGATGACGACCAGCTCGGGAAACGGCGTGCCGTGCTCGTGGAGGCGGCGGTAGCGGCGCCCGACGACCTCGCGCATGGCCCGGAAATCGTCGTTACCGACAAAGCTGCGGATGCGGAAATGGCGGTACTGGCCGCGCTCCGGTTGTCCCTCCTTGAAACGTACCATGCTGGCAACCGCATGGGTGCCGGAGATGTGCGAGATGTCGAAGCACTCCATGGTGTCCGGCAGACGGCGCAGGCGGAGAGCC
>JBHJGW010000228.1:0-7442 GCA_050331415.1 Opitutales bacterium
GGAAACGTCCCTCTAACGCGCTCGCCGACCCCCTATGAATTTCAAAAAGCATCCCCTGTTTTTCGGCTTCGTCATTGTCTGCCTGGTCGCCTTTCTCGCTTTGGCTGTGATGGCTTGGATGGCGCGCGCCGGTTACCAGGAGTCCGTTAGCGATCTCGACCGCACCATTCGGGATCTCGATACTGCCCGGGCCCTCCAGCCCCCACCGGCAGAAGCGTACCGCGAGCAGGCCCAGGCCAACCTCGATGAGTTGCTTGTCGAGCTCGAGCGCCGTATCGAAACGGCTTCGGGCAACCTCGACGCCATCGATACTGACCCGCCCTCGAATCCAAATCGATTGTTTTTCGAGCTCGAAAGTTACGCCGCCGAATTGCGCCGCGCCGCCCGCAACGTCCGCCCAATCTATAGTGACGACGACCCCACGGCGCGTATGGCCGTCCCGGAGAATTTTGACGACTACTCCTTCGGCTTCGACCGGTTTTTGACCGGCGACCAGGGAGGCACGCCTCCGCCCGAAGAGCTCGTTCCGATTGTGCACCAACAGAAGGAAATTATGGACCGGCTGGTGCGTCAGGTCTATGACTCCCGTCCCCTGGCCTTTGTTAATGTGCGCCGGGAGAACGCGCAGCAGGTCCGCCAGCGCCGTACCGGCGAGGGTGCTGTCGAGGAAACTGCTGCCCAGGCCGCTCGCCGCCGTCGAGGGGCGGACGATGCAGACGACGCTCTGCGCCTCGGCGGTCAGACCTTGCGCGTCCCGGGTGCGGTCGAGACCCTCGCTTTTAGCGTGACGTTCCAGGGGTACACACTGAACCTCCGCCAGTTCTTGCGCGCTCTGGAAGACTCGGAACTTCCCTTGGTCGTCCGAAGCGTCGTTGTCGAACCGCTCGAGTCTTCAATGATCGCCGCCAGTCAGGACGAGGAAGAGGAAGATGATGCCCAGCAGCAAGCCGGGGCATTTGGCAATATCTTCGGAAATCAGGACGCCGAAGAGCCCGAGGAGGAAGAAGCCGATGACACCCCCGATGAACCGCTCACGGTACCCGTGGTCGACCAGAACATTTCCCAGTTCACCGTTGTGGTTGAGTTCGTCGACCTGCAAGTGAAGCCCGATGCCGAGCCAATTGCCGGTTCGGAAGGCGACCTCGCCGAAAACGATGAAGCGTAAGCCCCCATTTGCGTTGTTACGATGAAATTTCTCGATAAAATCCTCCTCCTTCTTGCCATCGCGGTTCTCGCGGCCTCCGTCGTGATCTTCATGGCGGGCCCTCCCTCTGCCGAAGAAGTCGCTGAGGGAACGGTCAGCGACTCCGAGTTCGAGCCGGTGGCACCCGAAGCCGCCCGGGCGGCCGATGCGGCGTGGCCTGAGCCGAAACCTGCCGAACCGGACATCCCTGCCAGCACCTATTACGTGTTTACGCCGCCCCAGATTTTCTGGCATACAGAAGAGGAAACCTTCGTCTTTAAGCCATTCGTGCCGGAACCGCCTCCCGAACCTTTTGGCCTCGTTTTGCGTGACGCCGCTCCGGAGTTGTACCGCGTTCAGTTCCAGACCGCTATTGAGCAACCTGGCGAGGATACTCTGCAGTTCTTCCTGCCCGGTCGCGGAATCACCATCGAGGGGCAGGCCGGTGACGAGTTTCCCGAGCATGGCTTTGAAATCCGCGAGTATGATCTCGTTCGCCGCATCATGCCCGACGGAACCCTCTTTCGCGTGCCAACCGCTATCATTTATGATGAGGTCGTGGGTGAGGAGATTGAACTCAACACGATTGAAGATCGCGTGATCGAGGGCGAATGGAATTTCACCATGGAAACCCGCGACCCGAATCCCGTAGCGACCTATGTGTGGGAGGGCAACCCGGGCGAGGAAATTCGGGTTGAGCAAACCCGCCGTCGCTATGTCCTGGTCGAGGCGATGCCCGAAGCCGAAACCGTAACCGTGCGCAAAGAGTTCCTCGACGACCCGGAAAAGGAGCCGAAGGAGGAGACACTCGAAGAAATCGAGACTGTCGAGCCCGCCGGGGCCACGGGTCGAAATACGCCTGGCCAGACCCCTTCGGGCGCTTCCCGGAACGTCGCCGAGGAATCAGATGCGGCGGATGACGAAGATGAGGCTCAAGAGTTTTCGCCCATCTTTTAGGCGGTCCGAAGCCCCTGAAGCAGCTTTTTCAAACGCTAAAAGCTTTTTTTTCTCAACTACCGCTGTTAATACCGTGCAAGCCTTCTCCCGTAAGTTCTAAATTCGACAAGCCAGCAACTGATTGCCTGCTTTTTCAGACCTATGAAATCGTGTTTTCGTCCTTTGTATAAACTCGCCGGGTGGGCGGCCGCCGGCGCGGTCTTGCTTTCATCGGCCGCCTATGGTCAGTCGCAATCCGACTCCGAGAACATCCAGCTGATGGCGGATGCACTCCGGGCTCGTGAGAACGGAAACCTGACGCAGGCCAAGGAGCGCCTTGAAGAACTCTTGCGCCGCGACCCCAACAACAGCCGGGTGCAGCAGATGCTGGCTTCGATCAACCAGGATATCGAACGGCAGATGGGCAACCGTCCGACGGTCTACGGCCAGGCGCCCGCCTCGGCGCTTCCGCAGGAGCGGGTAGCTCCACCGGTAACGCCCGAGGTCGAAGAAGCCTTCACCTCCGCGACCACCCAGCAGCGTGCCAACGTCGATTATGCCGAAACGGCTCTCGAAGACGCGCAGCAACTGCTCGACGCCGGGAGGGTGTCTGAGGCGGATCGCCGCTTAGCACAAGCGGAAGCCGCTGTGCCGGTCAACGCGGCAACGGCCGATGTCATGAACGACATTCGCGACCTCCGCAGCGAGATCTACCTGGATCCCGCCTACAATGCGATCGAGAACGGTAATCTTGATCGGGCTCGCGAGATCCTTTCGGACTACCGCGAAGCCTTCGGTGAAACCGAGCAGGCGGCGGCGCTCGAAGCTGCTATCGATGCGGCCGATATGAATCCGGCCATGCGCAATCCGCAGGAAATCAGCCCCGAGTATGTCGCCACTTCTGAGGAGATCGACCGCATGCTGGTGACGGCCCGAGCCCGTATGCTGATTGGTGACTACGAAGGCGCCCAACAGATGCTGCGCCAGGTCGAAGCACGGGCACCCGATCTTCCCGAAGCCAAGGCGCTCCAAATTGAGATCATCGACTACCTCGATCAAACCGCGTATCTCGACCACCGCAAGACACGGGAAGAGATGCTCCGCGAGGTTTCCCGCCAGTGGCAGCGTCCACAGGTCTTTGATTTGACCGATGACGATGAAGGTGACACCGGGATTAATCCGATCCGTGATCAGCTCCGGGAAATTCGCGTTCCGCGCATCGAATTCAACGAAGCTCCCCTCAGCCGCGTCGTTGCCACCCTTTCCGAACTGACGGTCAATGAAGACAACCCGCAGGATTCCGGCATCAACATCGTCATGGCTAACGATGCCAACGCTAACCAGCCGGTGACCATTCGCCTCCGCAACGCGACCATGGAGGAAATCCTCAACTTGGTGACGCAGTACGTCGGTGCCTCGTGGGATGTCCGTGGTGACTTCGTTGTCGTGGAGAGCCAGGGCGGGGATGGTACTGGAGGCCCCTTCGTCGAAACCGAGTTCTTCCCGATTTCCCAAGGCGCCGTGGTTCGCATGACAGGCGGTGGCGGAGGCGCTGGCGGAGGTGCCGCGCCGGCTCCCGTTTCCAGCAATCCCTTTGCCCCGACTCCCGCACCCACCGCGCCGACTGGCGGAGGCGGTGGAGGCTCCACCGAAACCGAGGAAGATCTCAAGAGCTTCTTTCAGCGCGCCGGTATCGACTTCGAAATTCAAGGCACTAGTCTCGCCTACGACGGTCAGCGCCTGATCGTGACGCAAACGCCGCGCAACCTCGAACGTATGCGGCGCATCCTGCGCAACTACGACGAAACCGACCAAGTGGAAATCGAAGCCAAGTTTCTCGAGGTTCAACAGGGCAACCTGGAGCAGCTCGGCTTCAACTGGAACCTGCGGACCGACGATAATATGGAGTTCGTAGGCAACACGCAGAACCGTACGTTGGCTGGTGCGGGTGCGCTTGCCTCGATCGAAACCGAGACCTTCATCGTTCCGACGAATCTCTTCGGCACTCCGGATGATGACGATGGCGACGGTGGGATTATCGCACCTGGCGTTGAACAGCCAGCCATTTCGATTCAGAATACGCCTCCGCAACTCGCCAATGCCATCGACTTGGCGGAGGAAGTTACGGACCCTCTGATTTCGTCGAGTGTTGGTATTCTGGACGGCTGGGAGCTGGACCTCATGATCGATGCACTCTCTCGCAAGCAGGGCAGCGACCTGTTGTCTTCGCCGCGGGTCACCGTGCTTTCCAACCGGACGGCCGAGATCGTAGTGGCTCAGGAGCTCATCTACCCGGAGAGCTATTCCGAGCCTGAAATCGATGCGGGTGACTCAGTCGGTGTCACCTCGGGTACGCCGGAAGATTTTCGTGTGCGCAATGTGGGTATTGAAATGCAGGTAACTCCGACCGTTGAGCAGAACCGTAACATCACCCTCGAGCTCTCGCCACAGGTGACCGAATTCGAAGGCTTCATCGAGTACGGTGGTCAGAACATCGCGATCAGTGAGCTGGGTACCGCGGTGGTTGCACCATCGGGCTACCTCCAGCCGATCTTCACGACTCGCCGTGTGGATACCACAGTCACGGTGTTCGACGGAGCGACGGTTGTCATCGGCGGCTTGGTCCGCGAAGAGGTCATTACAGTTAATGACAAGGTCCCCGTCCTTGGGGATATCCCGCTCGTGGGCCGCTTGTTCCGCAGCGAGGGCGAGTCGTTCCAAAAGCGTAACCTGTTGATCTTCGTGACCGCGAATCTGATCAGCCCGGGTGGTTCGCCTTCCCGTCAGGACGACCTGCGTGGGGTCAACGCCAACGCGCTCTTCCAGAACCCGGTGGTCGTGACTCCAGGTGGTACGGTCCCGCGTCAGGTGCGTGAAGCCGATCCCGGAACGGCCAATTAACCATATAAGACCAGGTTTCAAAACCCCCTCGAGCATCGAGGGGGTTTTTTGTGTCCGGTACTCGCATTTCGTTATCGATTTATTGACACGCGCAGCGGTAGCCGAACCTTTAGCGTTTTCTCCGATTGTGATGGGGTAAGCCTGCCTATGATTTCCGCGCAATTGCCCGCCGCCGTGCAGGCGGAGCATTACACCGGGGTGGCTGAAGCCGCCGCGGCAGCGGTCGCTTGCGCCTTGTGGGCGGGTCGAGGCGCCGAGGCTGCCTCTGCCCACCGGCCCGCGCGTGTCACCGTTTTGCTTTGCCGGAACCTTCCGGAACTGGAGGGTTTCGCCGCCGGTTTCGCGTTTTTTGCAGACGGAGGGGGGGCTCCCGCTTCGATCCGGATGCTTCCCGACGTGCAGGAGCTCGATGCAGACGATCCCCGCCACTTTGAGCGCCAGTGTGATCTGCTATCTGCTCTGTCCGCGTTACAGGCAGTATCTGCGGATTCCTCCGCGCCCCCTTTGGTTCTTGGTGCAACACCGCAAACCCTCCTGCAGCCCACACCGACCAGGTCAGGTTTAAGCGAGTCACAGATCACTATCCAGAGGGGGGAGCAGCTCGATTTCGCCACATTTGTCGATCGGCTCGGCAGTGAACTCGGGTATGCCAACGAGGTCGTCTGCGAATCGCCGGGGCAATTCGCCGTGCGCGGCGGCCTTGTGGATATCTACCCGTTGAACGCACCGGCTCCCGTCCGTGTCGATTTTTTTGGTGACGAGATCGAATCGCTTCGGGAGTTCGATCCGACGACGCAACGAACCGAGCGCGAGCTCGACTCTATGGTTCTGGTCGCGGCAGAGCCCCTCGGCGAGTTCGAAGCGACTCCGTGGGGTG
This sequence comes from Opitutales bacterium, assembly GCA_050331415.1. Lineage (GTDB taxonomy): Bacteria > Verrucomicrobiota > Verrucomicrobiia > Opitutales > Cerasicoccaceae > DAIQNO01. Next base: position 5,898 of record JBHJGW010000228.1, read on the forward strand.
GGGCTCGCCGCCAGACCCTGCTGGAACACCTGCCGCCTGGGGTGTCGTGGTTCCTTCATGAGCCGGCGCGCCTCGTGCGGACCGCTCCGGAGGTCTTTCAATATCCCGAGCGGATCGCCGCGCCCTCTCATTCCTTCAAGCATGTTCTCGACGCCCGTGCCGACGCAGGCGACCGCTGGGTTGGCCTCAGTGCCTTCGAGAGTGAGGGGGGTGGCATCTTTGGCTCGGAGGCCGACACCTACGAAGTGGTCTCCGAAAGCCTCGACGCCTACCGCCCCTTTGCCGACGCGGACAAGCTCGGCCTCGCCCGCACTGAGTCCGAACACCAGGCGCGGGAGCAGTTTTTCGCGCAATTAAGAACCTGGTGTGATGAAGGCTACGATCTGCATTGGGTCACCACCGCCGCCGGAGAATCCGACCGACTCCGCGAAGTATTGAACGAAAGCGAGCACGGGAAAATCTTAACCCGCGCCCGTTTTCACGAAGGTAGTCTAACCGACGGCTTCCGCCTAGATGCATCGCTAAACTTCCAAATAGAGGAAGACCACCGGGACGGAAAAACCGTAGGGCCGGACCTCGTGTCCGGGCCACCCGACGCGCAAGCGTTGGGCGAACGCCAAAAAGATTCCGACGCCAATGACGAACCGGACGCGCAGCGGCCCGGACCAAGGTCCGGCCCTACAATTGGCCTCCGCCACCGCCAAATTTGGGTCACGTCCGCCGAGGTCTTTGGGCGGAAAAAGGTGCAACTCGGCGTGCGGCGTCGGCGGCAGGTCGAACGCCGGGCGGTCGACGACGCGCTCGACTTCGCCGACCTCGCCGACGGCGATTACCTCGTCCACCTCACGCACGGCATCTGCCGCTACCGGGGGATGCAGCGCCTGGAGCTGTCCGAGGGGCAATCGGAAGAGGTTATCAGCCTGGAGTTTGCGGACTCCGTCACGCTGCACCTCAAGCTGCACGACTCGCACCTGCTCAGCCGTTACGTCGGGCTGACCAAGGCGACGCCGAAGCTCGGCAAGCTCGGCTCCAGCGGCTTTAAGAAGACGCGGGCCGCCGCCGAAAAGGCCACGCTCGACTTCGCCGCGCACTTGCTCCGCCTGCAAGCCGAGCGCGACGCGCAACCCGGCCACCCGTTCGCGCCCGACCACGAATTGCAGCGCCAGTTTGAATCCGCATTTCCGTTTACGGAGACCCGCGACCAGCTCACGGCGATTCAAGACACGAAGCACGACATGGAACGCGAGCGCCCGATGGACCGGCTCTTGTGTGGAGATGTCGGCTTCGGTAAAACAGAGGTCGCGCTCCGCGCTGCGTTGAAGGCTGCCCTCGACGGTAAACAATGCGCCGTGCTCGTGCCAACCACCGTCTTGTGCCAACAGCATTTCAACACCTTCCGCGAGCGTTTCGCCGACACGCCCGTCGTCGTGGAGATGCTCAGCAGCTTCCGCACAGGGAAACAAAAAACCGAGATCCTGCGCCAACTAAAGAACGGCAGTATCGACGTGCTCGTCGGCACGCACAGTCTGCTCGGCAAGGGCGTTC
>JBHJGW010000229.1:0-17841 GCA_050331415.1 Opitutales bacterium
CCCGCGCAACTGGACGCCTGCGCGCCCTTGCTTTCTGGATACAAAACGTACCTTTACGCCGACAGCGGCTCGAGCGCGGGCAAGTATCTCGAAGCGCTCGGTGCTGGCGTCAACCACTTCAGTGTCAGCTACAACAAGTGGACCGACGGTCCGGAGCGCTGCGCCAAGGAGCTGCCCGAGTCGGTCTGGAGCGCCGAGCAGATCATCCGCTGGCGCGACGGCAAAATGCACCGCGCCCAGCACGCGTGGATGCACTATCAGCCCGAGGGCTGCGCGCAGCCGCAGTTGTTTGCCGTCACCCGGCACCAACTGGCTGAGGGCGAGCTGTTCTGGCGCTACGCCTTCATCAGCTGCGAGCGCGGCCGCCAGGGCAGCCCCGGCCTGGCCATCGAACGCCACCAGCTCAAGGGCGACAAAGAACGCCAGTTCTCGCAGGTGCTCACCGACCTCGACCTGCACCACCCGCCCTGTAAAAGCCTCGCGGCCAACCAAGTCTTCTATGCCCTCGGCACCCTCGCGCACAACCTGCTCCAGGCGATCAAGCTCATCCACCTGCCCGATCACGAACAACCCATGCGCATCCGCACCTTGTTGCACGTGCTGATGCTCATCCCCGTCACCTTCAAGCGCCACGCCCGCGGCCTCAAAGCCGTCTGCTGCGTCTCTAGCCGGTGGCTGCCCTGGTGGCGCCGCTTCGTTCACGAACTCCACGCCTGCGGCCAGATGTACTGCCTGCACGCGCCCCCAACCTAGACGGGCCTGCGGAGCGACGCGCCGCTCCCCCCTCCGAAAAAGCGCGCTCCCCGCCGTGGCCCGACAGCCACTCGAAACCAGCCAACCCGCCCGCCACCGATAACCCAAAAAACGCACGCGAGCCCGACCACCAGCCGGGAAGCCCCCGCACGCACCCCGTCCGGGAAACATGCTAAAGCCAACCACACATCCCCGCCAAGCACCGTCAGCGCTAAGGATTGGGATGCACTTGGGTGGCGATGAGGCGGGCCTTGACGGGGCGAACGGTGCGTGATTTGCTCATCGTTTCTTTTTCACCCGTAGATTCTCCCTCGTGGCCGACGTTTCCCATATTCGTAATTTTTGCATCATCGCACACGTCGATCATGGCAAGACAACCTTGTCGGACCGTCTGCTCGAGCAGACCCGTACGGTGCAGCAGCGCGACATGCAGGAGCAGCTGCTGGACGCGATGGATCTGGAGCGCGAGCGCGGGATCACGATCAAAAGCCACCCGGTATCGATGCTGTACCAGCACAAGGGAAAGGATTACCTGCTGAACCTGATCGATACTCCCGGCCACGTCGACTTCTCCTACGAGGTTTCGCGCTCGCTCGCAGCCTGCGAGGGTGCGCTGCTACTGATCGATGCCGCGCAGGGTGTCGAGGCGCAGACCATGGCGAATTACCAACTCGCCCTCGATCAAGGGCTGACGATCATTCCGGTCATCAACAAGATCGACCTGCCGGGGGCGGAAGTCGAAAAGATCGAGCAGCAACTCGAGGACGTGCTCGTTATTCCTAAGGAGGAGGCGATTCGGGCTAGCGGCAAGGCGGGTATCGGCATCGAAGAAATTTTGGCGGCGGTGATCGAGCGGCTGCCGGCACCGCGCTGGGCCGATTACAAGGAGACCCGCGCTCTCGTTTTCGACAACGTTTTCGATACCTACAAAGGGGTCATTTGCTTCACGCGGGTTTTTTCGGGTACCCTGAAGCCCGGCGACGAGGTTCTGATGATGTCGACCGGAACCAAGACTCAGATCAAGGAGCTCGGTCGTTTTTCTCCGCAGATGATCCCCGAGGAAAGCCTTTCGGCAGGCCGTACCGGTTACGTGGTGACGTCGATCAAAAGTCTGCAGGATATGAAGATCGGTGACACGATTACGAGCCTCAAGGAGCAGGCGAAGGACATGCTGCCGGGCTATAAAGAGGTGCGGCCGATGGTCTTTGCCGGTCTGTATCCGATCGACACCAGCGACTTCGAGAAGCTGAAGGTGGGCATGGGCAAGCTGCAGCTGAACGACTCCGCGCTGACCTATCAGAGCGAGTCGTCCGTCGCTCTCGGGTTCGGTTTTCGCTGCGGCTTCCTCGGTTTGCTGCACATGGAGATCGTTCAGGAGCGCCTGCGCCGCGAGTACGATCTCGACATCATTTCGACGTACCCCAGCGTCATTTACCGGGTCCACAAAACTGACGGCGAGTTGGTGCTGGTTGACAATCCGGTTTTCATGCCGGAACCCGGCGAAATCGAATCCGTGGAAGAGCCGACGATTACCGCGACGCTGCACCTGCCGTCATCATCGATCGGTGATACGCTTGCGCTGGTTTCAGAAAAGCGGGGCGTCTGCACGCAGACTGAAACCATCGACGGCGGCCGCGTCATGCTCACTTGCGAGCTGCCGCTGAACGAAATCCTCGTGGATTTCAACGACCGTCTTAAGTCGATTTCGAAGGGCTATGGGTCGATGGATTACGAAGTGGGTGAGTTCCAGACCGCGGACCTCGTCAAGCTCGACATCTTGGTCAATGGCGAGAGCGTCGACGCGTTCAGCTCGATCGTGCACCGCGAAAAGGCCGAGAGCAAAGGCCGCATGTTGTGCAGTCGGCTGAAGGAAATCCTACCACGTCAAATGTTTAAGATCGCCATCCAGGCAGCCGTGGGTGCCCGAATTGTGGCCCGCGAGGACATTTCCGCTTTCCGTAAAGACGTCACGGCCAAGTGCTATGGGGGCGACATTACCCGAAAGCGCAAGCTGCTGGAGAAGCAGAAGGAGGGGAAGAAGCGCATGAAGCAGGTCGGCAGCGTGCCGATTCCGCAGGAGGCCTTTATTCAGGTACTCAAGGCCAGCCAATAGAGGGTGATTGCGCACAATCGTGGGAATTGCTTCCCGCGGTTATGCTTGCAGTTGCGAAAATGTGAGCCGTGAGCGCATGGGGGGTGGATTGCCCGCCCAAGGCGCCAGTGTTTCGCCTATGGGTGCGTCGGGAACGCCGGAGCCAGCAGAATGCCCGTCGTGCAGGCGTCCGGTTTGCCGACGGGTGACGGCGACGGTTTGCAAGGTGGGCCAAAGCTGCGCCGCGACAAATCGGTGGCGCTTTGCAGGCCATGCGACCTTTGGGCAGGGCAAATTTCCTAAACCCCGCTCTCTGCTTGGCGAGAGACCCATTTGGCACGCGTTCGGCGAACAAAGGGGGGATGCAAGGAACTCTTCGTCTGTTCGCTTCCCCCCTTTGTCCGCTGCTCGCGTTACCCTTTAGTGCGCTGGTGCCCCTTCAGGCTGCCCCTTGGTGGGAGGAAGCCCTCGTTTTTGGCGAGTCGCCTCTGCCGGCTACCTTTTCCGGAGAAACCAAGGTCCACGCTTGGGGCGGCACCGCCGAGACGCCGGCTGACGTGCAGGCACTCGCCGCGGCGGTCCAGGCCGCCCATTCGGAAGGCACCAAATTTGTCGGCACCATTTCCGCCTTCAACCCCAGCCACGGGGCGATCGAGGTCTTTCCCGAGCTTCAACAGGCCCGCGTGGTCGATATCGATGAGGCCTTTTCGACAATCAAGTGGAAGAGCAATTCGGAGGTCACGACGTACTTTTACAACACCAACGAGTCCATTTATCAGGACTTCCTCAAACAGCAGGTCGAGAACCTTATCGACGCCGGTGTTGATGCCATCTTGATCGACGAGATCGAGGGAGCCGCGGGTACGATCAATCGCGGTGGCAGCTTTGGGCCCCGCGATATGGCCATGTTCAACGACTACCTGCTGGAGCAATATACTGCCGAGCAGCTCGAGGATTTCTGGGGCATTGAAATTGAGAATTTTAACTACGGCAACTGGATTCGTGAGCGCGGCTCAGCGGAGGCCTACCGTGAGAATCCGTTTTCCATCCCCCTGTTCGAGGCCTACCGCGACTTTCAGCGCAGCGCCGTCCGCGACTTCATGGAGGAGCTTGTCGCGCATGGCAAAGCCTACGCTGAGAACGAATACGACAAGGAAATCGCCTTCACCGCCAATATCTACGGATGGGCCTCGCACCAGATCCTCTTCGGCGACCTGCTCGATTACTTCACGGTGGAATACGGGTATCGAGAAGATGGCTACGCGCCGGAGAATCACGCGCTGCCCTACATGCTCTACGCCAACAGCCGGGGAAAGCGGTCTTTCCTGCTGCCTGGGGTTTACACGGGCAACCAGATTCATGCCTGGGCCACTCGCGATATCGGCGCACTGTGGCTGATGGAAAGCTACGTTACGGGTAACGGCTTCTTCCACGGTCGCGAACTTTTCGGCGGGACGTCACGTATCGACGGGCGCTTTCTCGAATTCAACCTCAATTACGATGGCAACACGCGCCTGATCGAGTTTGTTCGGGAGCATCCATTCGCGTTTTCCGGCGAGCCGCATCGTCGCGTCGGCGTGCTCTACAGCTATCCGAGCGATTATGTGAACTACATTCGCGACCGCTGGGGCGGCGTCGCCTTCGCCTTGCTGGACGCTCAGGTGCAGTTCGATGTGCTTTCCCTGGGTGACGACATTTTCATGGAAGATACCTTTGTAGACGAGGACCTCAGCGGCTACAACACGCTCGTCCTTCCCTGGGCAAAAAACATGACGCGTGCGCAGACTGACCGGCTTTTGGCGTGGGTCGATGGCGGCGGGGAGCTCATCATTATCGGTGAAGACACCGGCAGTCGCCAGGTGCGAAACGAACACTTCGACCGTCCGGAATGGAATGGCGCCACTCAGCTGGGAAGCCAGGAGTACGGTGAGGGCGAGATCCATGTGCTGCCCTTCGGGTGGGGGCTCGACTACTTCGAGACCCGCGATCCGCAACAGCGGCCGGAGCTGATCCAGTACCTGGGTGACCTGCCGACTGCCCTCACGGCCTCGGATGCGCCGTCCACCCTGCACCTGCGGGCACGGCAGGCCGCGAGCGAACCCTTGCTAATGATTCACGCGCTCAACTACGACTTCGATACCGAAACCCAGGTGATAACGCTCTCGCCAGCGGTTACGGTCGAGGTCTCCCTGCCGTCGGAGCTTGCCGATGCGGAAGATCTGCAGGCCTACCAGTTGACGCCGGGGCAGTCAGTTCGGCTGCCGGTGACACGCGGTGCCGAAGCGGGCAGGGCAACCGTCGAGGTTGATCCGGTAAACGTCTACGCCGCGATCGTTCTTACGTCTGCGGAACATGCCCAAGCCCTCACTGATGAGACGCTTACTGCCGTGAATACGTTTCTCGACGATCGCGGTGTGCGTGATCGAGATCGCACCCAGCAGGCACTTGCTGAAATCGACATGGCTTACGCGCAGGACGACTTCTTCGCAGCCCGCTCGCAAGCATTGGCGTTGCAGCGGGAGTGGGTTCTGTCCTTGCGTCCGCGCGTTCTCTTCAGCGAGTCGAATCAGGAATTGATGTTCGTCAATGAGGAGCGGGCAGCCGAAACCAATCCCGAAAATCCCGATGCCGCCTCCCTCAGCGATGTCGCCGCGATTCTTCGAGAAGAGTTCATCGTCGACACGACGACTGAGATGCTGACCGACGGGTTACTGACAAATTACGATGTTCTGGTGCTTAATGCGCCGTGGAAATGGTTCGAGGACCATGAGGTCGATGCGATCCACGACTTTGTCGACCGCGGCGGCGGATTGCTCGTGCTGGGGAACCCGTTTCTCAACAGCGCACTTTCGCCGATCACGCTCCCCTATGGCATCTTCGTCCACGGCGAGGTGCTCTCTCGCAAAAGCGCGGACACTTTCGGAGTTTTTCGTCCGGAACTTGCCATAAACCACCCGAGCGTCGATCCGCAGCAGCCGTTTCGATTGAACTGGCCAACACGGCTCACTGTAGAGGCGCCCGCCGTGACGGTCTTGGAGTCCGGCGAGGACGCCTGGTTGGACGAGGTGACCATCGACTACGAGCGGGGCTACGGCGAAACGGAAGGCAACTTCGCTCTCGCGGCAATCCATGAGGCGGAGGACCGCCGCGTATTTGTCCTTGGTGACACGCCCTTTCACAATAGCTTCCTGTCGGTCACGCGCAATGACCAGTTGCTGCGCAGCGCTCTGCATTGGCTCGCTGACGGCCCGCCGACCGCCCGGCCCCACGGCCCCGCGCGGGAAGCCTATTGGGCCTGGGTTGACGAATTCTTCGCGGATGCCGAGCGCGAAGCAAACCCGGAGGGTCAGGCCTGGCTGCCGACAAGCGACCCGGACGGCGACGGCCTGAATAACTTGCTGGAGATGCTTACGGGTACTGACCCGCTGTCCACAAGCGTTTCGCCCCTGCGCTGGGTCGCCGCCTCGGATAAGGACTCCCCGGCGAAGCCGCAGGTCACAGTAGAGGTGCCCGAATCCACCGATGGCCTCGACGACCTCATCTTTTCCCAGCGAAGCGTGGACCTCCGCAATTGGCGCTGGGTTCGTCCGGAAGCTGTCGAGTGGGACGAGGCCACCGGGGTACTTCGGATCAGCTTTCCCCCCACGAAAGATGGTGAAATCGGGTTTTTCCGGCTCACCGCCGCCTTCGACGACCCAAACTAGGCACACGTTTGGGCTGAGGTGGAAGTGGGGCAGCATCACCCCCCGATGCGATTGCCCTGATCTGATTACCGTCGGCGCCAGGCGAGAACGGTAACTCCAATCGCCACAAACAATCCTGTCGCGTTGGGTTCGGGAATCTGAGTTCCCGAGAGGAAAGCGACGGCACCGCTTGAATTGGTAAAGTCGAAAATCACTTCGGAGATGGTTTCAACCTCGTCCGAGAAGAGGCCTTCGCCATCGGTGTCGTCGCCGTCTGAAGCGTCAGCCTGGAGATCTGCTACCGTGATCGTAGGAAACAGGTTGGCGAACCCATCTTCATTTTCGCCGGGGAAAACTACGTCCGGCGAGTCTCCCGCGCCATTGATGCGTGGATCAATGGGAGTGCGATTGAAAAAGTTGTTTTCCGTCACGAAGCGGTCAAAAGGCACGTTCGCGGTTTCGCCGTTGTTTGCCACATAGGTGAGGCTCAAACCACCTTCCTCGTTGTCTGCCCATGCAAACGCGAATTCGGTGAGGGGCGTTTCAAATACGAAGCGAAGATCGACGTTGGAGACATCATCGTCCGGCGTAGCGACAAACTGATCCGCGACCTGCGAGGCGTTCAGGTTCTCCTGGATGATCATCACCGTCTCCAGAATTGGGGCGTTTGGGTTGATCTCTCTGTCAAGATTTCCGCCCCCCCAGCCGGTTCCATCAATTCCACCTTCCAAGTCCGAGTCTTCTCCGGTAGGGGGCAGCGCGTTGTAGAGGGTCGCGACTTGCTCAAGGGAACCATTTTCCACGAAAACCTGAAAACCAAACCCGGTAGGGATTTCGCTGTTGCTTGCGGAAGTGAAGGGTTGGTTCCCGGTAAAGTTGGCAGTTCCTCCTGTGGCGGATACAGTACTTCCCAGCGCGACGTCTCGCGGACCTTGCCCAATCAGCGTACCGACAGGTACGGAATTGAAATTAAAGCCGATTTCAAAGCTGCGCCCCGAAATCTCCACGAATGCGGGCAGCGATAGCGGTAGAGAGACGGCGAGAAGAGCGATTCCGGAAAGGCGCCCGGTTTGGAAAGAGGAAACCATGTTATCAAGTGAAGTGTCGGCGACAAAAATTTAAGGTATTGTAGTTTGATTAGTAGACTTAATCACTTAGGCCTGGAATTCTGCCTCTGTCAAGTCCCTCCTTTCTGAAGTTCAGCGCCCGATTTGCTCAACAATGACGTTCTGCTGGCGAGCGATGTCATGCAGCGTCAGGATACCGAGCAGGCGCTCAGGGTTGCTCTTGTTGACCACAGGTACCTGCAGCACATCTTCGCGAATCATCACGCCTGCGGCTTCGCGGATCGACGTCTCCGGCGTAACTGAGATGATCCGTTGCTTTTCCAGATGTTTGCCCAGGAGGGTGTTGAGGCCGTGTTCGACATTTTCTTCAAGCTCGTGGTGCATCACCATGCCCTTGAGGTCCCCGTGGGCGTCGACGACGGGATAGCCGTGGTGCTTGCGGCCCTCCATTTTCAGGCGTTTTAAAACTTCCGCGGAGGTTTTGTTCGCCGGGACCGTGACGGATTCGTACGTCATGATCGTAGCGACGGGCAAGTTGTGGTAGTCCCTTGCCCCTTGGTATGCGGGCATCTTGCGGAGGTTGATTTTGTCCTGGCAGAGCAGCGCGTTGTAGAGAGAAACACGGTGCAGGCTGCGCGAGAGATAGTACGCGAGGATATTGCCGCCCATCAGCGGAAGGATCAGGTTGTAGTCGCGCGTCATCTCGAAAATGATGACCAGCGAAGTAAAGGGGCAGCGGATGATCGATGCGAACAGCGCCCCCATGCCGAGCAATACGCAGGCACCGACGACATGGTTGTCACTGGCGCCCCAGAAGATATCGGCGGTTTGGTTGAGCTCGATGAGCGCGAGTCCAAAGATTCCGCCGAGCATCCCACCAAGGAACAGCGTTGGCGAAAACAGGCCGCCGGAGCCGCCGGTGGCGTAGCAGCCGATCACCGCAATAAATTTGGCCACGAACAGCAGTACCAGCGCCCCGAGCACCAGTCGGTTGGCAAAGGCGGAGGTTAGCGTCTCGTAGCCGATGGAAAAGACCCCCGTTTCGGGCGAGCCCATCAGGCCGGTGCCCAGCAGAGCGCCGGTGCCCAGCAGGCCGCAGAGCAGGCCCCCGAGGGCAGGCTTGAGCCAGGCGGGAATACGCTCGATGGCCTTGATCCGCTCGCGGGTGATCAGCAGAGCGCGGACAAACCCGGTGCCGACCAGCGCCGCGACCAGGCCCAGGGGGAGCGCGACCAACATCCACGGAGCCGTCTGAATGTCCGTGCCGAGGTCAATGTGCAGTACCGGGTCCTCGCCAAGGATCATGCGAGAGGTTGCCGCCGCAATGACCACGGCGATTACGATGCCCGAAAGCGCCTTGGTCGAGAAGTCGTCGAGCAGCTCCTCGAACACGAACAAAATGGCGGACAAGGGCGCGTTAAACGCCGCGGCGATGCCTGCAGCCATGCCGACGGGCACCATCCCCTGCACGCGTGCCTTGGCCAGGCCAAAGAACTTGCCCAAGCCAGAGGCGATCGCCGCACACACATGTACCGTCGGGCCTTCCCGTCCCAACGCGTTGCCGAGACCGACGAAGATGGTCCCCAGCGCAAACCGCCAGCCACCTTCGCCCGGCGAGATGCGGCCAAAGTTGTTGTAATAGGCCGCCTTGGTTTGCGGGATGCCGCTGCCGCCACCACTGGGTGCCTGTGTGGAGATGATGGCTCCCGTCAGCGCCCCGCCCACCGCTGGCATCAGGGTCAGAAAAACAATTCCCCAGGGATGCCCCAGAGTTTTGGTGACTCTGAGGACGAGGTGAAAGAGGTGGTGGATCGAAAGGTGGAACGCCACGCCAGCCAGGCCGCAGAGGAGGCCGGCAAGAACGCACAGGATCACAAAGCGCTGCGCGTCGCTGAAGCGCGTTCGCAGCCAGTCGGGGAGGGCGAGCGGCTTGAGTCCCTTCATCGGCGCTCAGAGGGAGCCTTCGGGCGCGCCCTGCTGCGCAAGCCGGGCCGTCGCGTCCACCGCCGCTTCGCGGCCCGAGAGGTAGGCGGCCTCCACGCGTGCCGCGCGAAAGCTGTCACCGGCCAGCCAGAGGTTCAAGGGGGGCACGACGGCGTACTTCAAGTCGGACGGGTTCAGACACGTCGCGAAGCCCCAGCGGTGCACCTGACTCTCGACGACCTGCGACTGAATCAGCGATTGCGCCGCTTCGACCATGAGCCGCAAATGTTCCTCGTTGGGCGCACCGTAGTAACGCTCGGAGAATCCAGGGCCAGCGTGGAGGGTCACTGCGGGTGCCTCGGAGATGCCCTTCTGCTGATTGTCGATCAGCGTCATGAGCGGCTCCGGATCGTCGAGGTGGATCAGTCCGGGGTCGGGCAACGCGCTGGGGTGCTCCAGCCTCAGCATCGCGGTGAGGGTACGTGTGTAGCGGATCACGGCGAGCTGCTCCCAAAGCGGCGCCGGAATCAAGTCCCGCAGCGGCTCGAGGAGGGCGAGGCTTTGCGGCATTGGCGGCGTCAGGATCAGCGCCCGGCCGAAAAAGCTGCGCCCGTCCGCGGTTTCGAGACGCCAGACGCCGTCTATGCGGCTCAGCTGCGTGACCTTTGCCTCGCGTACTACGGAGCTCCAGTTTTTGTCGAAATGCTTCGCAATGGCCGTCATCGATGGCTTTCCGCGGTACCGGAAGTGCCCTTCACCGTTTTCCGAGGCTGCACTGTGGAACCAGGCGTCAATGAGCCCGTACTGCTGCCAGCGGTTGACGATCTCGGAGAACTCGTGCGAGCGCACGGTAAAGAAATTGGCACCGTGGTCGAAGGTCGCGCCTCCGAAACGCCGGCTTGCCATCCGCCCGCCAACACCGCGGGCCTTGTCGAGCAGGATGACGCGCCATCCTTCGAGGATCAAGCGGTGTCCGGCGGCCTGCGCGGCGATCCCCGATCCCACAATCAAAACGTCAGCGATGCCCTCTTCCGGCGCCATCCGGCAAGGAATAGCGTATCCTGCAGGGCGGCGCAAGGGCTTTCCCCAGCACCGGCAACGATTGAAACCCGTGGGTGCTTCCGGTTGACCCCGATACTCCCGCCAGCTCAAAGTCGGGGTAATGAGATACGTTACGCTGGGGAAAACAGGGCTCGAGGTCAGCAAAATCGGTTTTGGGGGGATGCCGATTGGCGTCCGTCACCATTCACGGAATTTCGATCCCTATACGTCTGAGGGCCGCGCGCACGTCATCCGGGTGATGCACTTGGCGCTTGATCTGGGCATTAACTACATCGATACCGCCCCAAGCTACGGCACGCCGGGCGTGCCCGAGGAGCAGGGCCAAAGTGAGCGCATGATCGGGGAGGCGCTTGAAGGCGGACGTCGCGAAAAGGTGGTGCTGGCAACCAAGTTCGGCTGCGGGATGGAAGGGCCCGACGTCGCCAGAAACGTAGAGGAAAGCCTCCGTCGGCTCCGTACGGACTATGTCGATGTCCTCCAGCTGCACGGTGGCCGTTATAACCCGCAGCTCAATGACAAGATCCTCAACGGCGGAACGCTCGCAGCGGCGGAGAAACTGCGCGATGAGGGCAAGGTGCGCTTTTTAGGGTTCACCTCCGAACAGGCCTGGAGCGCGATTCCGCTAATCGAAAGCGGTCGTTTCGACATGTGCCAGGTGTGCCACGGCCTCATCTATCAGCATGTGGCAGAGGAGGCGATGGATGCCGCCCATGAGCGCGGCATGTACGTTGCGATTATGCGCCCGCTGGCCTCTTCGCGGTTTCACCGTATCCTGCAGGCGATGGAGCCACGCTGGCTGGAAACCCGTAGCGACTACGACCTGTGCCTGAAGTTTTTGCTTAGTGATTCCCGCGTGGACGTCATCAACGTCGGCATGCGCTTCGAAGACGAGGTGCGGCACAACGTCGAATTGGTCAACAGTTTCGAGCCCACTATGGACATCGCTCGAGAGACCGGCGGCATGTGGCCGGCCTACCAGGCGGAAGACCGGGCCCGTGGGCTGATTTAATACCACCTTACCGAATAGATCGGTAGATTGAACGCCGGGTAGGGGCTTCGGATGCTTTTGCGCAGAGCGGCGTCCGTGACGACGAGGCGGGGTCTACAGGCCCAGCCGTCGCTTTCGCTGCTTTGCCCCGCGTCCAAAATCATTTCCATCAATTTACCGACCTCTCCGGCAAGATGGTATAAGGCAGCACTTCGAACGCCAGGGCGTTACAGAGCGGTAACGCTGCTCGGCGAAATTGCCTCCGGAAAGTCGCGGGGTGGAATCCCCGCGACCTCGAGCAAGTCTTGTGGACCGGCCTTACGGTTCGACAATGTGCAACCGGAACCGGCTGAAGTAGGCGCTCTCGGAATCAATGAGCGTTTCGGAAACGGACACCGCAATGTCGTCAGGAGCGTCTCCGTTCTCAGTCACGGTAACCGTCATGCCATCGACCTCGGTAGTTGAATTCGGACCTACAATGACCCTTCTGATATCGTTCTCGAAGAGATCGTTGCTGAACTCGACTTCGATCAAGGCCCAATCTTCACTGCTGTCCTCGCGCTGGAAGGAAACCGTGTAGTCGTTTTGGGCGGTCATGGTGTAAGTCGCGGGGGCATCAACCACCAGGGGATTTAAGGCCAGTACCCATTCGTAAACATTGTCGAGAATGTCGTAGTCGGGATTGTCGAAGCGACCGCTTTCGTGGCCTTCGCTGCCGTCGAGACCGCTGTCACCAGCCCAACCGGCGAAGGCGTCGGTTGTGACCGGTGCCGGTGCCCGGGCAAAAGCCGCGGCGGCGTAGGTCGCACGTTGACCACTGCTCCACGAGACGGATTGGACGGCGTTAGCGCCGGCATTTTCCTCGTAGCTGGCAGCGTGGGTAGCACCGCCGCCAATGCCGCCAAAGGTCCAGGCCTCCGTTTGCCCAGCGCCGAAGGCTACGCTGCTCGCCACGTTGTTGTTGGTGGCAAGGGCGTCAATGGCGATCGCGGAATCGGGCGCACCCGTCAAAGTCGCGGACAAACCTGTGGACCCGCCACCAGCGGATTGCTGATCGACGGCGGCAACCGGACTGTCGGGATCGACGCCGCTAAGCACAAAATACGCGAGCGAGGAGGTGCCAAACTGCGACGATGCCCAGGTGATGTTGATCGCATCGGTCGTTACAGGCGGATTGACCAGATACCACACCGAGCTGTGAGTCGCCGCATTTTCGGACTCCACGGCTTGCGTGAGTTCCTGCCCGGCAAAGCTAACGCTGGCTGGTCCGGAATTGGGGTTGGGGCCTTCGGCACCGATGGAAACCACGAGGGCTCCGTTGGCAAGCGAGGGCACCGTCACATTATCGATTTGGCTAGTTTCGCCCGCGGTGCTGAACGATGCGGTTGCGGAGGACTGCAGCAGGTCTCCACCAACCGGCGCTTCTGGAGTTCGGGCAATTGCTGCTGGCGCGTAGGCCGAGTCTCCGGCGAGGTTTGTCGAACGGATACGGTAAATGTAGGTCGTCGCGGTAGCGCGGCCGGAATGGGTCCACGTGGTAACGTCTTCGCCAACGGTGGCTACTTCGGTGAAGGGGTCCGTGCCGCTGCGACACTCGATCTTGAAGCCGGACTCGGTGGTGGATTCGTCGACCCAATTCAATTCGATTTCGGAGAAGCCGAGTACGCTCGCAGTCAGGCCAGATGGCACTGCGGGAGGCGCGTCTGGCGGCGGCAGTACGGTCAAAATCGCCGGTGTCGTGCTGGTGTTAGCGCTTCCGACCGTGTTGGTGACTTCGACGGTGATCTGAGCGCCGTCCTCATTCACGGTGACGGCGGGAAGGGTCAGGGTTGGCTCATCCGCGCCCGTTGGGACGCCATCGACATACCACTGGTACGAGGGGAAGGGCAGCCCTTCGGCAGTGACGCTGAAAGTGGCATCTTCGCCAGTGTCTACGGTGATACTGGCCGGAGCCGACGTCACGATGGGGGCAAATTCGCCTTGGGTGAATTCGCCGAACTCGTGAGGCAGCCGCAGACTTTGCTCGCGAAGCAGGTCCTTCATTTCGTCGAGCGTATCGGCGTATGCCGGATCATTGACCACATTGTCTACCTCTTCCCAGCGGTCGACCCAAACCTTCGTGTCGACGGCGTCTTGCATGTCGTACAGCTTGATGATCGGATCTGTCCAATCGGCTCCCAAGTTTCCACTACGGATGTCACCATCCCCATAGGAGACGACGAGCTTCATGCCGTCGGCGCGGGTGATCGTGCGCTCGTACCCGATTTCGGAGTACGCGTAAGGGCGACCGGACGGTACATTGGCAGCGTCAAAGAGGTGTCCCGCAATCGATACGCCGTGCAGGTCGGCATCGGGCGCAGGAGTAGCTCCGGCCAGCTCGAAAAGCGTCGGGGCGATATCGACATTGGATATGAGATCACTGCTGAATGAACCCGCCGGAATCTGACCTGGCCAATGGGCCAATGCACCACTGCTGATCCCTTTGTCCTGGTTGGTCCACTTACCTGCGCGACCGTGATCAGAGATAACGAAAATGAGCGTGTCGTTTTGGAGGCCTAGTTCTTCGACCTTGTCGACGAGTGATCCCACGATATCGTCGAGCCAGACAATGTCTTCCCGATAGCCCCCGTCAAAGCCCGACGCTTGCGCGCGTGGCACGATGGTTGAGCGTGCCGGCATGCCGGAGAGCAGGCCCTTTCCATCAGAATCGTAGGTTTCATCGCCGATGGCCAGGATTTCTTCGCGAACGGGGTCGCCAGAAGGGAGCGCAAGGGCATCCGTGCGGTCACCAATTCCTGTGAGCGCCTTATCCGCATTCAGCGAATCGAACCGGCTATCGTCGGCTTGCGGCCAGTGGGGGAGGGTCGGATTGACCACCAAGAAGAACGGCTCGCTGTCGTTTGCTTCTGCTTCGATGAACTCGCGTGCCTTCCAGGTTATCCATTCCGGATTGTGCGCCATGTAGCGGTCAGCGAAGTTGTCCGGCTGCACATTGTCGTGATAGAGCGCTTCGGCGTAGTCATAGCCAGCCGCGTAAGCTGCCTGCTGGGTGAGGTTGAAGTTGTGCAGCAACTGACTCCGGTTCGAGGCCGGTCGTTGACGTGTTCCGAGAAAGCCCAAATGCCACTTGCCGACGATGCCGGTTGAGTAGCCTGCCTGCTGAAGGGTGTAGGGCAGGTTGAAGGTTTCGGCGGGCCGGTCTTCTTCATCGCCCAGTGTTTGCAGCACATAAGGCGGATCGGGCTGGCCGTCGCTATTGGTATCGCGGTCTACCGGCATTGACCGCAACAAGGGCGGGCTGGCGCTCGGGTAGCGCCCGGTCTGCAGGGCAACTCGACTTGGAGCACACAGGGCGGTCGAAATATAGAAATGGTCGAAAATCAGGCCATCGTTGGCAAGACGGTCGATGTTGGGGGTGGCGTTGTGGCCACCCTCATAGCCAAATTCAGACCGGTGTTGGTCGTCGGTATAGACGATGATGACGTTGGGGCGCGGGGCATTGGCAAAACCAAACACCGGCAGCAGAAAAACAACGCACAGGGCAAAACGGTGGAAGCGGGACATACTCGGGGGGTGGGTATCGGGTTTGAAAGTCGGTACCATAAATGGTTCCCGAACGACATGCAATACGAATCGCGACGGAGCGCGAAATAAGGGTGGGTAATTGCCAAAGGGAATCGCGTGGCACTCCACACGGGCGCCGCCCGGTCGGACCCCTCGAAAGCTGCAAGCGTGAGGCTAGCTTTCACCAGGGTCAGGGTAGCTGTGTCCGCAGAGTTTTAAGGCGTTCGTCAATGGCCCGCCATTGCTCGGGCTTCTTGCGGTCCAGATTCTTGAGCTGCATTTTCATGCGCACGATGGGCTCGAGTTTTTGCCGGTTGCGGCGCAGAAAGTCCCAATAAAGAGTGGAAAACGGGCAGGCATTGTCGCCGTCGGCCTTGTCGGGTTTGAAACGGCAGTGCTTGCAGTAGTTGCTCATCCGGTTGATGTATTTTCCGGTCGCCGCGTAGGGTTTCGATGCCATAAGCCCGCCATCGGCGAACTGGCTCATGCCGGCCACGTTGACGAGCTCGAGTTGCTCGACGGCGTCGACGTGAACCGCCAGAAACCATGCGTGGATCTGCTTTGGGTGCACGCCGTAGAGCATGGCGAAGAGGCCCTGCACCATAAGCCGCTGGATGTGGTGACTGTAGCCGTAGCGCAGCGTTGGGCCAATGCTCTCCGCGAGGCAGCGCATCTCGGTCTCGCCAGTCCAATAGAGCTCCGGAAGTGGCTCGTGGGCGTCGAGGTGGTTTCGCTCGACGTACTCCGGCATGAAGCGCCAATAGACCCCGCGAATGAACTCCCGCCAGCCCAGGATTTGGCGGATAAAGCCTTCCACGGCTGGCAGTGGCGCCTGTTTGTTCCGGTAGGCCTGCTCGGCCGCTTCGATCACCTCTCGCGGGTTGAGCAGTTTGAGGTTTAGGCTGTTCGACAATGTCGAGTGATACAGGAAGGGTTCTCCGGTCCACATTGCGTCCTGAAACGTGCCGAAGTCGGGCAGCCGCTCTTCGACAAACTTCTTCAGGTGCGCGAGGGCCTGGCGGCGGGTCACGGGCCAGTTAAAGTCTTTTTCGGCTAACGTTCCGTAGGCATCCGAGAACCGCTCGTTGACCAGTGCGATGACCTCCTTGGTCACCTCGTCGAGCTTGTGCTTGCCGTGGCTGGTCAGAAAGCCGGGCCCTTCTTTTCCGAAGGTCTCGCGGTTCTCCACATCGTAATTCCAGCTCCCCCCTTCGGGCTTGCCCTTTTTGTCGAGCAGTACTCCATACCGCTCGCGCATCTCGCGGTAAAAGAATTCCATACGCAGGCTCTTGCGGCCATCCGCGTGGGCGTTGAAATCGTCGAGCGGGCAGAGGAAGTGCTCGTCGGGCCGCTCTTCCCACACGACATCCGCATCCGCGACTGCCTGTCTCAGGTTTTCCCTTACGCGGTGGTCGCCGGGGTGAGTTATGAGTACCCGCTCCGGCTTGTGCTTTTCTAGAAACTCGCCGAGTTCGCCCTGCAGGCTGCTCGCTTTCGTCTTCGGCGTCAGCTCAGTGTAGTGCAGCGGGATGTCGTCCTTGCGGAGCTCGTCCCGGAAATGCCGCATGGCGGCGAAAAAGAGCGCTGTGCGCATCTTGATCGACGGCACATGCGTGGCCTCCTCGACGACTTCGGCCATCCAGGCGGCATCCTGCTGCGGGTCAAAGCCCTGCCAGGCAGTGCTGTCGCGATTGAGCTGGTCTCCGAGGACGACAACGAGATTGCGCATGCCGCCAGCCTAGCCGGAAACGGTCCGGAGCCAAACCAGTCAGGCAAAAACCGCTGGCCTAGCCTTCCTCGTTGGCTGCGCTAGGTCTTTTCGGCTCGGCTTTGACGGTCACTTCGAGCACCGCAGGGTGCTCGGTGCGCTGACTCTCGAAAAAGTGCTGTTTCCCTTCGACTGCGAACCAGTCACCATCCGCGGAGACGTTCATGCTTACCGAAATGATGGCGTACGGGCGGAAGCGCACCACGGCCGTGGCGCCGTCACTCTCGGCCTTGCGACTTCCCTCGTGGTATCGCTTTTCAAGGCCGATGACGCCCCGGGCGGTTACCTTGAATTCCAGCTCGTTCTTTCCGCGCGCTTTGGTACCTCCGTACTCGGCTAAATCGACAGTGAAGGTTTCATCGATTGCCGCGCGATATTCCCGCTCGTTTCGGGTTTCACCGATCAGGTTGGAATTCCAGGGAAAACTCCAGGAACCATTCTCGAAAGCGTCGTCTGGATAGGCGTATTGGGCCTGGAAATTGAGCACTCCTAACAAGCCGGAATTGGATACCATCGTTTCGGTCAGACCGGCAAAGGCCAGGTAGCCAGCCGTGACCCTCTCGTTGGAGGCGATCGAAACCATGCTGTCATTGAACTTGGTGACACGCCTTTGGATGGGGATTTTTATGACGTCCCGGAAAATCTGGATAGCAACGTCAATGGTGTCAGCTTCGGCGAAAGTCACCTCGTTGCGTCGAAACGTTTCAAGAATGGTCTCGACAGCACGCGCTTCCTCCAGGCGGATGCTGACCGGCGGCACTTGATCCAACAGTGCCTCCCATTGCTCCCCCTCGGTCTCGATCACAAAGGGGACCTCGACGCGTGGATACACGCGCTCAAGCTCAACGACAGGCTTCGCAATGGCGGCGAGGGAAGCGAATGTCGGAGCAAAACAAAGATGGGTAATCACGGTCATGGGAGGGGGGGGTGGGGGGAGTGTG
>JBHJGW010000230.1:0-16923 GCA_050331415.1 Opitutales bacterium
CCCCCCGCGCCACCCCACCCCCCTCCCCCCCCCCTAACCCTACCCCAAATTGGGCGAGGCCCCCGTAGTTCTCGGGCCCGTGCGGCGGCCCGCCCCCCGCCTGACTCTGGACCTGACGACTAACGGCAACTTCTTCACCGCGTCGATCCCGGGCCAGTGGAACAACCGCGATCTGCCCCGCCAACTACGCGGGGCGCGGGTGCGGGTTCAGGGGGTATTCGGCAGTCTGACCGCCCCGAACAGCCGCAAGCTCGTCGGACTGCGCGTCTATGTTCCCTCGATGCGGTTTCTGGAAGTGGTGGAGTCCGGTTACGACGTCGCGTTCCTTCAGCCTCCAAAGGAAGTCGAAGATTTTCTCAATTACGAAGCGCCCGAGGCGGGCCTTGTGCATGTGCGCGGAATCATTTCCGCCCTCGGGCAGGATGGCTCACTCTATCTGCGGGTGGGCCGTGAGCAGCGCCCGCTGGCGGTACAACTGCTCGAACCCGACAGCGTCAGCCGCTACTACCCGGGACAGGTCGTGAGCGCCGCGGGGCTCCCCACCCTGGCTGGCAGTGCTCCGGTGCTCGAGCTCGCCGCAGTGCGCGTGATCGGAGAGCAAGCACCGCCAGAGCCCAGACCTTTGCCCGAACGCGCCATCGACCGCGCGTGGCACGGGGAACTCGTCACGGTGGAGGCGCAGTTGATCGACCGGTTTTCCTCCGACGACCAGCGCTTGTTGCTGCTCAGCGACGGCGCCCGCACCTTCCCCGCCATCGTGCGGACTCAGCCCGGTGTCGAGCTGCCCGAAATTTTGCCGAACTCCTGGATCCGGCTCAACGGCGTGTGCCTGGTGATGCAGGAGCCGTACAACCTCCCGAGCGAACCGTGGCTTCAAGCGACGACGGGCGACGTGCGGGGCTTCAAACTCTGGGTGCCGCAACCCGGTACGATCGAGGTTTTGCGCGAGCCGCCCTTCTGGAATACGGGCCGGCTGCTCACCGCGCTCTCGGCCTTCGGCGGCCTTCTGGTGGTGTCCTTTATCGCCAACGCGCTGATGCGGCGCAAAATCACCGCTCAGACGCGCCTTATCGAGGCGAAGGTGGAGCGGGAGCGCGTGACTGAAGAGCGGGATCGCATCGCCCGTGAACTTCATGACTCCCTCGAGCAGGAGCTTGCCGCCCTGGGCATTCAGCTCGACCTGGCCCGCACCTGCGATCCAAAGCAGGGCTGCGATCAGGAAGCGACTCTGGAAACCGCACAGCGGCTTCTGCGCCGCACCCAGGCGGAAGCTCGCAGGAGCATCCAGGATCTCCGCGACGGTCTCCTCGACCGCGCTTCGCTGCGCGAAGCCCTCCAGCTGTTCTGCCACCGGTTGATGGCCGAGTTTCACCACCGCTTCGATGTCGAGCTCGACACACTGGACTTCCCCGTGCCTGCCTCGGTCGCCCACAACCTGCTCCGAGTTGCGCAGGAGGCACTCAATAATGCCATTCGCCATGCCGGAGCGGAGAAAACTCATCTGCGCCTCCGGCAAACCGGACCGGAAGAATTGGAGATCGTCGTCCGCGACGAAGGACCGGGCTTCGACATAAACGCCAATTTCCCGGGGCATTTCGGCCTGCAGGGGATGCGCGAACGTGCCCGAAGGATCGGCGGCCACCTGCGGATCGAATCCGAACCGGGCAGAGGCTCCAGCGTCATCCTCAGCTGGAAAAACCGCACACGGCCTTCCCAGTGAGGTTATATTACCAGAAGAGCGGCAACGGGCTCCGCCTTGCCGCCGTCACGTCCAGAAGCCATGAATGAAGAGGAATCCCCCGTGCGCGTTTTACTCGCGGACGACCATTATTTCGTCCGCGTCGGCCTGGCCACCTCGATTGGCCGAGAGCCCGGCCTCGATGTCGTCGCGCAAGCCGAGTCCAAGGAGGAAGCGATTGAAATTGCCGCCTCCTGCCAGCCGGATGTTGCCATCATCGACATGCAACTTGGCGACGGTACCGGCGCGGAGGTCATTGCGGCTCTGAAAGAAAAATCCCCGCAGACGCGCTGCCTCATCCTTTCTGTCAGCACCAGCGAACACGACGTGCGACGTGCGGCGGACGCGGGAGCGGCGGGTTACCTGTCCAAGTCGGCCGACCGTGAAGAGTTGATCGACGCCGTGAATTCCCTCGCCGCGGGAGAAACCTATTTTCCATCAGCGATCTACCGCACTCTGCAGTCGAGCAAGGCCCGCCCCTCCCTCAGCCAGCGCGAGGAGGAGGTGCTGCAATTGCTCGCCCGCGGACAACGCAACAAGGAGATCGCCCATTCCCTCGGGCTGGCCGAGCTCACGGTGAAACAGCACGTCAGCAGCATCTTACACAAGTTGGACGTTCAGGACCGCACCCAGGCAGCCATGGCTGCCGTTGAGCGCGGACTGGTCTCGTTGGATTGATTCCAACCCGCCGAAATTCCGCCCGATGCGGCTCACTTGAGTCCGGCCATTTACAAATACCATCTTGCCGGAGAGGTCGGTAAATTGGTCGAGATGATTTTGGATGCAGAGCAAGGCAGCGAGGGCGGCGGCTGGGCCTGTAGGCCCCCCTTCGTCGCGAAGGCCGCTCTGCGCCAAAAGCATCCGAAGAGCCACCACGCGGCGTTCAATCTATTGATCTATTCGGTAAGGTTTTGTAGGGCTTCGCCAGACGGGCCTGTGTTGTGACCTTGCTCTAGCGCAGAGCGGTCTCGGCCTCTGCGAGCCGGAGGGCGACCTGGAGGTCCTTCAGGGAGACCGGTTTTGAAACGAAATCGTCCATGCCGCTTTCCTCGGCGCGATCACGGTCGCTTTCGAGGACTTCGGCAGTCAGGGCAATGATATAGGGTCGGCATTCGTCACCCACTTGCTCACGGATGCGGCGGGTTGCCTGCAGGCCATCGAGCACCGGCATCTGGAGGTCCATCAACACGATGGGATAGCTGCCCTCGGTAACCGCTTCGATGGCTTGCTGACCGTCTTCGACGCAATCGCAGTCGAATCCGAGGCGGTCGAGCAGCAGAGAGGTAACGCGCTGGTTGACCCGATTGTCCTCAGCGAGCAGCACCGTCGTGCGTTTCTCGTCAAGGTCGAGCTCAGGCTCGCGCGGGCCCGCTGGCTCCGTCTGTGCCTGGACGGCTTCACGGAGCAGCCGGTGCAGTTCACCCTCCTCGGGGGAGGTGCTGACGCAGCGGGCGAGACCATCAAGCGCCGCAGCATTCGGCCCTGCCAGAACCAGCGACAGATCCTTGCCCGCCCGGTGTGCCCGCAATTTGACGACGAACTCCCGCAGCGTTCGGGCATCTTTTTCGGGCAACTCTGCGAAACCGGCATCGTAAAATCGACCGCGCTCCAGTGCGGCCAAAGCCGCCGACGAGGACAGAAACCCGTCGATCTTGGCGCCCCGGTTCCGGGCTGCAGCCGCCCGGTCGGCAAGACGGGAGGCGTCGGAGTCGAGCAGGAAGATGCGTTTTCCGGACAGGACGTCTTTGTCTTTTGCCGTAACAGCCACTCGCGAGCTGGCGATTGGCGCCGTCAGGGTGAAAAAGAAAGCAGCTCCTTCGCCGTCGTCGCTTTCCACCCAGATCGAGCCACCCATCATGTGGACGAGCCGCTTGCAAATAGCCAGGCCTAGGCCGGTGCCGCCGGAGTGGCGGCCCTCGTTTTCGTCGATTTGCGAGAAACTCTCGAAGAGCAGGTGGTGCTTATTTTTGGGGATGCCTCGCCCGGTATCGCGCACCATAAACTGGAGCCGGCACTGCTCGCCCCACCGCTCCAGACAGGTGATCTCGAGGAACACCTCACCTTCCTCGGTAAATTTGATTGCGTTGCTCAACAAATTCATCAGGACCTGACGCACGCGGGTTTCGTCACCGACGATCCGAGACGGCACCTCGTCGTGGATCAGGTAGGCCAGTTCGAGACGTTTGGCGTGGGCCTGATGGGCCAGCATATCCAAAGACTGCTGGACATTCGAACGCAGGTCGAAAGGCGAACGCAGCAGGCTGAGTTTGCCGGCGTCGATCTTCGAGAAATCGAGGATGTCATTGATCAGCGTCAGCAGAGTCTCGCCGCTGGTCCGGATAATGCGCACGAATTCCTGCTGCTCGGCGTCGAGCTTGGTGTCGTCGAGGATGTTTGCCATGCCGATGACTCCGTTCATCGGGGTACGGATTTCGTGGCTCATCGCCGCAAGGAAGGCACTTTTGGCGCGGGCGGCCTCTTCCGCACGGTCGCGCGCCTCTCGCATAGCCTCCGCAGCCAAACGCTCGCTGGTGACATCGAAGTTGATGCCCAGGACGCGACGCCCCCCATCGAGCGAAACTGCGTGGACGCTGAGGTGGCGGATCTCCCCGTCGGCGCGCCGGATCCGGAAGGCACTGTGGAAGCTGCCCCCGCTCTCAAAGGATCGCGACATCCCCGCCTCCACACTGCGGAGGTCTTCCGACAGGACGAACTTGCACCAAAAGGCGTAGCTGGGCTCGAACTGGTCTTTGCGGATTCCGTACAGATCATACATTTCCTCCGTCCAGAGAAGGGTGCCTTCAACGACGTCCCACTCGAAGATGCCAATCCCGGCGGAGGCGGTTGCCAGCTGCAGGCGGCGTGAGACGGCATTGAGCTCCACCTCCCGTTGCATCTGCTCAGTGACATCCCAGGCCGCGCCGAGCATACGGGTCCCCCCGGCCTCATTGCCTGTCCTTCGCGCGCGACCCTGGATGTAGCGCACCGAACCGTCGGGCATGACAAAACGGGACACCTGGTCGAAAAACTCCGGTGGCTCGCCCGCCATCACCGTTTCCGGCCGCATCTGCCGGCGGTCGTCGGGGTGGAGCCGTTGAATCCAGTCAAGGTTGGTGCCCGTGAGCTCCTCGCGGCTGGCCTGGAAGAGGCGGCACATGTTCTCATCCCAGTAGAGCTGGCCGGTGTCAGAGAAATACTCGAAGATCCCGACGCCGGCAAATTCCGTGGCGGTTTCGAGCCGTTGCCGCACCTCGCGCAGTTGCATCTGGTTCTGCCGGCTCTCCGTCATGTCGATCATGACCCCGTCGATTGTATTTCCATCCCGAGAAGTTGCCTGCTCCAGCACCCAGCGCTCACTGCCATCACGGTGCCTCAGCCGATACTCGACGCGATACTGGTCGGCCTGGCGAAGTTGCTGTTCAATCGCTGTCCGCCGCCCTGGGGTGCCGTCTGGCTCAAGCAGATCCGCCCATGCGGGCGCCTCCTGCGAGCAAAAGCCGGCGCTGCTGAAGCCCGTCAGGTCGTCGACACGGCTGCTGATGAATTCAAAGCGATCGACATCCGAGCGGGAGGTCCGAAAAACAATCGCCGGCATGCTGCGGATGAGGGAGTCGAGGCGGCCCTCCGCACGTTGAAGCGCCTCCTCGAAGGATCGCCGCTCGGTAATGTCCTGAAGCGTACCGAAAATTTCCACCGGAGCCCCCTCTCGATCCCGGCGCACATCAGCCTTGACCAAAACGTAGCGCTGGCGCTGGAAGGCGTCCGTCAACCGCGCATCGAAGTCGAAAGCTTCACCGTCGGCAATGGCGCGCCGGAAGCGCTCCTGCAGGCGTGGGCGGTCTGCCGGGTGATAGGCAGCGAACTGTGCCTCAACCGAGGGCTCGCCTTCGGCGGGATCCAAACCGTAGATCCGAAAGACCTGCGCCGACCAACGCGCCACACCGGCTGTGATGTCGTAGCTCCAGTTGCCGATGTGAGCAACTTGCTCTGCAGCCTCAAGGGTATCGCGAATCCGCTCGGAGTCGGTCACATCATGCAGTGAGACAATTTTCAGCGGACGGCCGCGAACGGCCGCGAGTGCCGACGTCGCGGAAACCGATCGGCACCGGCCATCGCTGCGGACGATCGTCAAGCGCTGCGTCCCCTCAGGCACGCCCGCGGTGCACAAACGCTGGTGGCGATTTTCAACCCCGTCCCAGCACTCGGGTGCCAGAAACTCGGTGAATGCGCGACCGACGATTTTCGCGGCGGGGAGCCCAACCAGTTGCTCGAAGCCGGGGTTAATCCGCTGAAGGATGCCATTGGCATCGACGATACCGGTCGCCACCGGAAGCTCATTAAACGCCGAGTGCAGAAGTACCTGCTCACGCTGCAAACCCTCGCGCTCGGCACGGTCGGCCTTAAGGTGGCGGAACGCACCGCGAAGCAGCACACCAGAGCCGATCGCAAAGCTGAGCCAGATCAACTCCAGAACGTACGGCAATTCAAGCGCCCCGCCTTCCCAGAGCAGGCTGTCTGGACGAGTTACCTCGCGCCCCGCGAGCCATAGAACAAACGCCAGAAAAACCAGCCCCAAAACGTAGCTTAGAGCCCAACGACGGCGAACTGTTTGAAGAGAACCTTTCGGCCTAAATGGGGCAAACAACCGACTCATACCCTGAAGAAAGAAGTAGTGCCAGCTCGGTATTCACGCAAGGGCATTTTTTCCAAGCCGAAGAATACAGCCTTTGTTGATAATTCATAGGTACCAAAACCCCAGCTGACCGACCTCGTGCCTGTAAGCAAGGAGCATGCGGAAACCAGAGGCCCCCCGGCGGCTGAACGGGCATCTTTGCGCTTGAAGTCCGAGAGACCTCGGGGCACTGCATGAAGGCTTATGAAGATCGTTTTGGCATACAGTGGCGGGCTGGACACCAGCGTGCTCGTGAAGTGGCTCAAGGAGCACTATCAGGCGGAAATCATAACCTTCGCCGCAGATGTGGGGCAAGAAGAGGAACTCGACGGCCTTGAGGCCAAAGCCAAGGCTACCGGCGCGAGCGCCCACTACACAGTCGATCTTGTCGACGAGTTTGCCCGCGATTTCATTTTTCCGATGATGCGCGCCAACGCCATCTACGAGGGCCAGTATTACCTCGGCACGTCCATCGCGCGCCCCCTGATTGCCAAAGCGCAGATTGAGATCGCGGAAAAGGAAAACGCTGACGCCGTCGCCCATGGGGCCACGGGCAAGGGCAACGACCAGGTCCGCTTCGAGCTCGCCTTCGCCGCGCTGGCGCCACAGCTGCAGATTATCTCGCCCTGGCGCATGCCCGTTTTCCGCGAAGCCTTCCCCGGCCGCAGCGAGATGATTGCCTGGTGCCGCGAACAGGGAGTCAACGTCGAAGCCAGTGCATCCAAGCCATACTCGATGGACCGCAACCTCTTGCACATCAGCTACGAAGCCGGCATCCTCGAAGACCCGTGGTTCGACCCGACCACGCCGGACAACCGCGCGATGTACAAGCTGAGCGCCGACCCGCAGGAAGCCCCGGACGAACCGGAATACGTCGAGCTGGCCTTCGAACGTGGCGACTGCGTGGCCGTCAACGGTGAAAACCTGACCCCCGCCGGCGTTTTGAAGACCCTCAATGCCCTTGGCGGCAAGCACGGCGTTGGCCGCGTGGACCTGGTGGAAAACCGCTTTGTCGGCATGAAAAGCCGCGGCGTCTACGAGACGCCCGGCGGCACCATCCTGATGCACGCCCACCGACAGGTCGAAACGCTGACGATGGACCGCGACCTGATGCACCTGCGCGACAGCCTGATGCCTAAGTTCGCCGAACTCGTTTACAACGGCTTCTGGTTCGCGCCCGAACGCGAAGCCTTGCAGGCATTCATCGACGAAAGCCAAAAGAGCGTTACCGGTGACGTCCGTCTCAAGCTATACAAGGGCAACGTCACCACCGTCGGCCGCCGCAGCCCGTTCTCGCTGTACGACGAATCCATCGCGAGCATGGAGGGCGTGCAGAGCGCCTACAATCCCGACGACGCCAGCGGCTTCATTCGCCTGCAAGCCCTGCGCCTCCGGGCCCGCGCCCAGGCCCAGATGGATTTGGTCGAGCGGTAGGGGGATTGGCAGTCTCGGCGCGTGTTTTGGCGCCTGGAGTTTCCCAGCGAGCCCACACGGAGGTGAACACACCCCATCCAGCTCCCAGGTTCCAAGCCCGAGAACGCAAGACCACTCCATCCCTGTGCGTGGCATTCGTGCTTCACGCCCACTTGCCCTGGGCGAAGGTGGCGGACGGTGAACTGCCGTTGCGATGGCATGGCGAGGCCTACCGGCAGGTCTACGCCCCGCTGCTGGATTTACTGGAACAGCTGCCGGGCGACAGCGGGCCCTGGTTGACGGTCTCGCTCTCGCCCAGCCTGTTGGAGACGTGGGCCCAGCCGGATTGGCCGGAGGCACTGCGCCGGAGTATTGACGAAGTTTCCCGGGGCATCGCCCTGTTGGGAAGTGCCGGACTCCCGGATGCGCCGCTCGAAGCGCTTCGCACGGAGCTCGCCGCAGGGCACCAAAGGCTCGCGGCGAACCAGGCCGACCCGGCGAAGGCGTTCGCCAGCGAGGCTGCACAGTACAAGGTCGAGCTCTGGTCCAGCACAGCCACGCACGCCCTGCTACCGGTCATGCACGCCATCCCGGGAGCGGTTCGCGCGCAGATGACAGTCGCCCAGCGGTGCTTTGAAACCCGGATTGGAAGACAAGCGCGTGGCCTGTGGCTCCCCGAGTGCGGCTGGTCCCCGGATCTTCTGCCCGCACTCGAAGCCGCGGGCGTCCCGGAAACGGTTGTCGACCACACCGACGATCCCGATGCGGACTTCCCAGCGCCCCAATATTGCCCAACCGGCCTGACCGTCTGGCCACGGCAACGCGGGTTATCCGAGGCCGTATGGAGTGCCCGAGTCGGCTACCCCGGTCACCCAGCCTACCGCGAATTCCACCGCGATGCCGCAGACGTATTTGCCCACCTGAATTCCGACGACGCATCACTGCTGGCCGCCGGACTCAAATGCTGGAGCGTGACGGGAAAGGCCGAAAAAGACTGGTACCATCCGGCGAGGGCGACCGAGCAGGCGAAAGCCGACGCCGACGCATTTGTCGAACGCCTCGAGAGGCTCGCACAAAAAGCCCTTGCCGGGCGGCCGCCACTCGTCGTTTTGCCATTCGACGCCGAACTCTTTGGCCACTGGTGGTTCGAGGGTCCCCAATGGCTTTCGCGGGTGCTCGAGCGCACCCACGACCGTGCCGGAAGGCTTCAGGCCACCACCCCTGGCGCCTACCGCCAGTGCTATGGCGCCGCGCCCGCCGGTCACGGCCCGCCACCGTCCTCCTGGGGGCGCGGCGGGGATTTCCGCCAATGGGTCAACGCTCGCACGAGCTGGATCTATCCCCCGCTTACGTCGTTGGCCGACACGGAGTTGCGGACGGCGGCGTGTGCCCTCAACAGCCTCCATCCGCAAACGGACCCCGAGAGCGAAGCCGCCCGCCACTGGCTGCTCGCGCAGGCCTCCGACTGGCCCTTCATGCTCAGCAACAATGTGCTGCCCGATCTCGCCGAAGCCAGGCTGAGGCATCACTTCAAAGAAGTGGAGTCAAGGGTGAGGCCACGAAGGTGAGCTGACTCGTCACCGGACAAATGGAGGCTCGAGTGGTAGGCGGGACTTGGCGCCTTGCCTGCGGGGCAGGTTGCCCGCGAGGGCGAAAAGCACACTTGCCAAGGCGGGTGCTAGTGAAGACGGTGGAAGAACTGCAAACCGACCTAAACAGGCGCGGGAGCGCCGCCGCTTAACCTCACTCCCTATGGGCAAGGAACCTTCCCGCAAAGACCGTTCGGACTCACAAACCCCAGCTGACGCCAGCGCAAAGAAAGCGACCAAGAAGCAGGCGGAAGGCAGCGCACCACCACCGGAAACGCCCTCGACTTCGTCGACGCCACCGGCACCCAAACAGACCGGTGCGAAGCCTGGCAGCGGGAAGGCGGCCGGGGCAGACGAGCCGAAGGCGTCCGGGGCTGCGAATTCTCCGTCGACCCCTCCTCCCGGTAAGGGGCCGGCGAAGCAGACCGCAAGCCCGACGCCTCAACCCCGGACCGATCCTTCGACGCGGCCGGCGAAGCAAAAACAGCAGCCTGGCGGCTACCCCTCCACCATGGCGAGCCAGGCGGAGGCCGAAGAGCAGCTGCAAATCCGCAAGACGCTTCGCACGTCCGCCAGCGAGGATGAAGCAGCCGCCACACGCGCCCCGTTTACGCCGACCGAGGAAACCCTGCGCCGCGAGACCGAGGCCACCAAAGAGGAGCCTACCCCCCTGCCTGCACTGGAAGATTCGGAAGGGCACCGCCCAGACCTCGCCCCCGACGGCCGCCCGTGGCACGAGATTTTCATGCGCCCGGGCATCCCGAAGATGCACATCGTCCACATCGCCTCCGAACTGTCGCCTGTGGCGAAGGTTGGCGGCCTCGCGGATGTTGTTTTCGGGCTTTCGCGCGAGCTGGAAATCCGCGGAAACGAGGTCGAGATCATCCTGCCCAAATACGATTGCCTGCGGTACGACCATGTCTGGGGCCTGCAGCCGGTTTATCACGACTTGTGGGTGCCCTGGGCCGGCGGCCGCATCCACTGCACGGTGTTCTTCGGGTTCGTGCACGGGCGCAAGGTCTTCCTCATCGAGCCGCACGATGATGCCGGGTTCTTCTTCCGGAGCGTCTTTTACGGCCATAAGGACGACGTGCACCGCTTTGCATTCTTCAGCCGGGCGGCGATGGAGTTTCTCCTCAAAAGCGGCAAGCGGCCCAACATCATTCACTGTCACGACTGGCAAACGGCCCTCGTCCCCGTCTTCCTGTGGGAAATTTACAGCCGCCTCGGCATGGACGGCTGCCGGGCCTGCTACACCATCCACAATTTCCGCCACCAGGGCATCTGCGGGCACGAGATGGCGCGCCTGGCAGAGCTGCCAGACCACGTGTCCAGTCACGAGCGCCTGCTGGACAATCACAACCCGACCGCCCTCAATCTTATGAAAGGCGGCGTGGTGTACTCAAACTTCGTGACGACCGTATCACCCCGGCATGCCGCCGAGGCGCGTGACATGGGCCAGGGCTTTGGCCTCGAAGGCACCCTGCAGATCCACGGTGCCAAGTACGGCGGGGTGCTAAACGGGATCGACTACGATACCTGGAACCCCGAAACCGACCCGCACATCCCCCACCACTTCAACATCGAGACTCTCGACGGCAAATACGCCAATAAGCGCGCCCTTCGCCAGCGCCTCTGGATAGGGGACAACGAAAAGCCCATCATTGCCTTCATCGGGCGGCTCGACCCGCAGAAGGGGCTCGACCTCGTGCGCCACGCGCTGTTCTACGCGATCAACCACGGCGCGCAGTTCGTTTTGCTCGGCTCGAGCCCGGAGAGCGGCATCAACGACTACTTCTGGCAGCTCAAGCATTACCTCAACGACAACGAGGACAGCCATATTGAGGTCGGCTTCAACTCGGACCTCGCCCACCTTATCTATGCCGGAGCGGATATGATGATCGTACCGAGTCGCTTCGAGCCCTGCGGGCTGACCCAGCTCATCAGCATGCGCTACGGCACCATCCCACTTGTGCGTAGTGTCGGCGGCCTCGCCGACACCGTTTTCGACAAAGACCACAGCCAGCGCCCGCTGCACGAGCGCAATGGTTACGTTTTCCACCAGGACGATTATCCGGCGGTGGAAAGCGCGCTCAGCCGCGCCATCGCCTGCTACTACCAGTACCCGGACGACTTTCGCGCGCTCATCGAGAACGCAATGAAGAGCGACTTCTCCTGGAATGTGCCGGCCCAGCACTACCTCAACATCTACGACCACATCCGCGCGCAATAGTGCGCTGCCCCTAAGGGAGCCAGCATTTGATGAATGGTCAGATACTCATCGAGGGCAGCCTGATCGGACTGGCGGCCTCCGCCTTGGTCGTGATTCTAGGCTTGGTCCCGCTGCTGCCAAAGACCCTGCGCGGCGGGATACTCCTGTTCGGCTTCGCGTTTGGCCTCTTTTGCGTCAGCTCTTGCAGCATTGGCGCGGCCCTGGAATCTGAACGGATGTACCAGGAAAGTGCTTACTGGAGCACAACCTCCGGGACGATCAACTCCGCCAGCATGCGGACGGAAACGCGCCGCCGGGACGGCACCACCAAGCGTCGCCACTCTTTCGACGTAGCCTACACTTACGAGGTCGACGGCGAGACTTTCCAAGGCGATCGCTACGCCATCGGCGGCTACGAAAACAGCCGCGGCAATATTGAGCGCCTTGTGCAACGCTACGCGCCCGGAACCGAAGTCGACGTGCTCTACGACCCGGATGAGCCAGGCGAATCCGCCCTCGTCCGCACCAGCTCTGCCAGCCCCCTGTGGCTTGTTCTCAGCGCCATTCCCGCGGTGCTCGGAGTCGTCATCGTTTTCAAGTTTCTCTCCGGGCGGCGCGCCCGCAAGCAAGGTACCTGACGAGGACACGAAACCCGCACCTTCAACCGGGATCTGAGCAACCGCGATACGCTACCGTAGAGCACCCTGCCGTTAAACGGTCCGGGCTTCAATGGCCTCCCCACGTTCGTTGGTGACATTGCAGAGGCGCAGGTCGGCGTGGCGGTTGATAACGCGCGCTCTGGCGTCGGGAATTTCCAGGTTCTGCGGGCCGGGGGCGAGGTCGATGGTGTTGCCTTTAAGGCTGGGACGCTCCTCGGGGACGATTTCGACCGTGCAGTTGACCAGTTGCAGGTTCTCCGTCAGTCCGGGCCCTTCGGCAACCATACCCACAGGGCGCTCGCCGCGGCAAACGACGCTGGAAAAGGTGATGTTGCGCACACAGGGCTCAAAGCGGTCCGCTGGCTGCGGATCGCGGTTTTGCGCAAGGTGGTGCGGCGTCACCATGACCACGATCGGCTCGCCGTTTCCCCACCAGTTGCCGGCGTAGCTGCGCCCCTCCAGGTAGCAATTGCTCACACGCACATTCTCCACCAGGCCCGTGCGCGGATGGCACATCGTCACATAGGCGCGGTTGCTCCGCTTCACGACCACATTGTTGATAAGCACGTTGCGGACGATACTGTGCATGTAGCCTACCGAAAGCGCCTTCGACGCCGACTGAAAAATACAGTCCGAAATTATGACGTTCTCGCAAGCTCGGTCCCAGTCGGTGATGGAGGAGAGCGCGACGCAGTCGTCACCCGCGACGACGTGGCAGCCGGTAATGATCACGTCACGACAGCCGCAGCAGTGCACGCCGTCGCTGTTGGGGATGACGAGGCTATTGGCAATCGTGAGCCCGCGGGCGGTTACGTTGCGGCACAAGTTGAAGGTGATTGTCCAGCACGGGGAGTCGACGATGCGGATGCCCTCGATTCGCACGTCAGTGCACTCGTGGAAAAACAATGGCTGGTTGAGCCGCCAGGAGTAGCGCCGAGGGGCTTCGCTCAGGTGTTCCGGCGTGACCTGAGGGCCGAGGGAATCGAGGGTGTCTGGGTCGGAAGGGTCGTAGAACGAGGTTCCGTTGAGGTCAATCTCCCCTTCCCCCTTGATCGTCACGCACCTCGCGCCCATGGCAAAGATCGCGGCGTGGACCTCACCCATCTCGTTATGCTCGTAACCCACCGGCGGGTAGTCCTCTTTGCGCCCTGAAAACCGAAGCCGAGCGCCTGCCTGCAGGTGCAGGCAGACGTAACTTCGCAACTGGATGGCGCGAAGCTGATAAGCCCCCGACGGGACCAGCACCTCGCCGCCGCCTTGGGCGGCAAGTCGGTCGATTTCGCTCTGAAGCGCTTCGGTGATGTCGGTATCGGGCAAAAACATGCCCCATGCCGCGGCACCTTCGTCACCGCGTCAAGGCACTAAGCATCCGGCCTCGCAGAGCTCCTCGAAGTAGAAGAGCCGCAACGGCGCCGGCTTCCCTGCTAGCTCCTGTGCGGTCCCTGGGTAAAGATCACGCGAGCGTCGCAATGGTTTCGATACTGTCGAGGCCGGGCTTGAGCAGTTGGTAGAGCGGGCAACTGGCTTCGGTGGTCGCGACGGCCTGCCGCAGTTGCTCCTCGCTCATCGCCTTGGCAGCAACATCGACACTGAGGCGCGCCGCGGTGACTTTCAAACCCGCGTCCCCGATCCCAAGGCTGATGTAAGCCTTAGCGCCGATCTTGGGGTTCTCCACGCCGAGATCGCCGAGCGTCTTGCTGAGCGCCATGGCGAAACAGCCTGCGAGTGAGGCGCCAATCAGCTCCTCCGGGTTCGTTTCGGTGTCACTGCCCTGAGTGCGCGCCTGAAACGAGTAGGGAGCTGTTTTCAGCGCGCCGCTTTGAGTGGAGATAGTGCCGTTCCCGGCAGTGACGGAGCCGTGCCATTCGGCTTCAGCGTGACGAGTTTCTGTCTGCATAGACCCTCGTCTTCGCAAGATCACTGCCAACGGAACCGGCCCTTGGGAAAACCGCCACTCAAACCTTCAGCGAGCGCAAAATCATGGCTACCGTCAGGAGCTGAAACGCGGCGATGCCAAAGTTAATCAAGACCACCGGATGAGTGGGTGCCCCGACCGTCAGTGGCGTCAGCAATTTATAAAGGATCTGCAACGACAAGAGAGTAGCTACCGCCTGTGGCTCTCGTACGATGAGCAGAACGGCCGAGGCCGAACCGATGGCAAGGTAGACCGCAAGCAAGATGCCGCGTGCTGCAGAGGCGGCTCCGTAACTTGCGCGCGCTCATTCCACCCATGAGCATCCCCGCGCACACGGGGACGAGAACCGCTAGATTCAGTACGAGGAAGGCGAGGATCAGCTTTGCCATCGGAGCGGTTTCAATCGGCTTTCGCTTGGCGGAAAAACGCAGAAAACGCATGAGAGCAAGCCGCTAGCTGCAGGCTTTTAGCCCACCGGCATCGCTAAACGTTACATTGTGAAAAAGATTGTCTTGCGAATCACGACACGAGTGACGCAAGCTTCCTGCAGATTGCCACCCCTTCGGCGCGGGTGGGAGGCTTGAAACAGGCGCCGGAAACTTGGCATCCCTGATGCGCCCGTTGAGCCATGTCTGAAAACCATGTATCCCTGATCGACCGTACCGCCCAGGAAACCCATGTGCTTCTGCGCGACATCCGCGAGGCCATTGGGGGCGGCACGGGCGCGTCGGAAATGTACCACGCGCTCAAAGGTGTGCTCCACACGCTCCGCGACCGCCTAACCATCGAGGAGGCCGTCCACCTTTCCCAGCAAATGCCT
Source organism: Opitutales bacterium (assembly GCA_050331415.1). Taxonomy (GTDB): domain Bacteria; phylum Verrucomicrobiota; class Verrucomicrobiia; order Opitutales; family Cerasicoccaceae; genus DAIQNO01. Next base: position 15,019 of record JBHJGW010000230.1, read on the forward strand.
ACGATGGTACGCGGTATTTACTTCGAGGGCTACCGGCCCACCGGCAAGCCGGACGTCTTTCGGCACCGCGAGGAGTTCATCCGCCGTGTCGATGCCGAACTGAGCAAGACCGGCGGTAACCTCAGCGGTGAAATTGCCACCACGGCGGTATTGACAGCACTTTATCAACATATGGATCGCCACGAGCTTGACCACGTGCGTGACATGCTCAATGAAGAGATCCGCGAGCTCTTCCCGAAGGCGGCCTGACAGGTCGGCTTTCGTGTGTGAGTCATGATTGGAAAGGCCCACGTTTTCGTGGGCCTTTCTGTTTTTACAGACGCACAACCAGCATTTAGACGTCCATCTGCTGGCGCAGGATGCCCGTGAGCTGGTAATTTTCGTGGTACGGCGGGATGGCCTGCGCACCCGGCCCGAATGCGACCAGCTCAACGAGGTCTCCCGTGTGGTTGTTGCTGGTAAAATTAATGCCGGTCGTCTGGAAAAGTACCGGAGCGAGCCGGTTGGATACCGCGTAACGGACATCCGATTGCAGATCTGAGACAATGGCTCCGGCGACGGCCGAATCGAGGTCCACGCCGCAGTATTCGCCAACGATTTCGCGAACCCGCTCCGGAGACGTCTCCTTGCGGATCAGCCGGTCGAGATATTCGAACGACGCTTTGACGCGGCGTGTATTGGCGAAGAGCTCAGTGGTGTCGTTATAGCGGTCGCCCATTCCATTGAGCTGGCAGCCGCCGGTACCATGGTCCGTGGTGATGATGACGAGCGTGTCCGGGTTGGCCTCGTAAAAGCGGCGTGCCAGGGCGATGCATTCGTCGAAGGCCAGTTGGTCCTGAATGATCGCCGGGCCATCGTTAGCGTGACCGGCGTGGTCCACGCGCCCGCCTTCGACCTGTAAAATGAATCCCTCGGGCGCGCCACTGAGGCGCGCGAGCGCCGCTTCCATCATCTCCGCAAGGCTCGGAACTTTTTCCGTGAGCTCCGGCACGTTGTCGCGGTCGATGGTGTAGGGCAGGTGAGACTCGAAGAAGGTGCCGAGCCAGCGGTTCCCGGTAGTCTCGTTTTTCGCCGCGGCCATCAGTGATTCGCGGTCGCGCAGCACGGTGTAGCCGCGGGAGCGAAAGGCGCTGAAGAGGTCGTTGCCGTCGTCGCGCTTGGCGGGATCAAAGTGGGCTGAGCCGCCACCCAGGATGATGTCGGAATAGCCATTGTCCAAAAACTTGCGCGCAATGCGGTCCTCGGCATTCCGTTCCTCATCGGACACAATGAAACTTGCCGGCGTGGCGTGGGTCACCCGGGTTGTCGTGACAACTCCCGTGGCTTTGCCCGCGCGCTTGGCATGCTCGTAAATTGGCGTCAGCACCTCGCCATCGGGAGCGATGTTGAGGGCCCCGTTGTTGATGCGCCGCCCGCAGCTCCAGGCGCTGCCCGCCGCGGCGGAGTCGGTAACCAGAGAGCTGGCAGACTGGGTTTCGGCAAACGACCGCACGATAGGCGTGTCGCTGCCATACAGTTTAATCCAGTTGCAACTGCCGCCCTTGTAGGCCTCCGCGAAGTGGTTCGCAAGACTCAGCGTACCGAGGTTCATGCCATCGGACACCAGGAAGATGAGGTTTTTCGGCTGCCCCTTGGGCGTGGCAGGGGCCGAAGTTTGCCCGAAAAGGGGCGCGGTCGCACCGGCGAGGGCGCCAGCGCCCGTGTATTGAAGGAAGCGGCGGCGGGAAACGGAGGACTGAGACATGTGACGCACCCTAAGTGCTGCTGCCAGCAGCTGCCAAGACAAGTACGCTGGCGCCACCAAAATGTTGCATTCGGGCTAAGAGCCAGAGCGGGCGCGAGCGCTAGAAGGGGGGCTACTCCTCATCGGGCTTGCCGAAAAGCGCTTCGAGTTCGGAGAAGTCC
>JBHJGW010000231.1:0-5281 GCA_050331415.1 Opitutales bacterium
CAAGGCTCTGAGAGGTTGCAAGAGCCATTCTGTTTGACGCAGCAGCCGAAGATCACCGCCGGCTCTGAATGGTCCCGGAGATGCCAGGCCAGCGCGGCCGCGGATGCCGTGCCCTAGCACCACTCGGCCAGCAAGGTCTCGGGTACCCCGACAACCTCACGGCAAAAGCTCGCCAATTCCGGCGCGAGTGGCGCGCGAATTTTTGGACCGTTGTCAAAGGCCAGTTCTGCGGCGTGGAGAGCCTGCCGACGCAAGGGCAGGGTGGCGGCCAGGCGCTCGGTCCAACCCTGCTCGGCAAATTCCAAAAACAGGGTACTATCCGGTCCGTAAATTTTATCGCCGACTACTCCGTGCCCCAGCCATTCGGCGTGGACGCGAATCTGATGCTTGCGCCCGGTAAACAGTTCGACTTGCGCGAGGGTGTATCCGCTTCCCGTGTGAAGCGGCGTAAAACGGGTTTGCGCATTTTGGGCCGTACGTGAGGCGCGCACGACCATTCGAGCGGCGACGGGATCGTCCCCATGGCGGGCGATTGGTTGGTCGACGTCGATTGGCGCGGGCATCTCTCCGTGAAGAATTGCGAGGTAGTGCTTGGTCACGCGGCGCTCCTGAAGGGCCATCTGCAGTCGGCGGCTGGCTGCCTTGTGTTTCGCGAGCAGCACGATGCCGCTGGTCTCGCGGTCCAGGCGCGCGATCAGGTGCAGCGTCTCCAATCCGGTCCACTCGCGCACGGCACCGACCAAACTTGAAAGCGGCCCGTTCTTCGATGGATGACACACCAGCCATCCGGGTTTGTTCAGCGCGAGTAGGTCCTCCGAATCCAGAAGGACCCATTCAGGGAGGTCCGCGAGGTCGACGATCTGGGCGTGCGGGCCGAATTCCGGATAAACTGAAAAATGGAGAACAGGAGGCGCCATTGCGATGCGAAGCCTGAAAATTTTCTTGCCAACAGACAAGCGCAAGCTCCACGCCGCAGATTTCACGATTAAAGGTTTTCGAATGCAAATTTTTCGCAATGCAGATGCAAAACACAGCAGCTACTGCAGTTGGTAATCTACTGGATCTTGAGCCTTTTGGTAAATCTTAAGAATCTTAAACCTCACACAGGCAGCATTTTAAAGATTTAAAAAAAGAAATGGAACGATTTTTGCAATAAGGGATGAATGCCTCAAGGAATCGCAGTGCCTACCCTACGTGAGCGGATGCTCAAGCAGAGTCTTGAGGATTCGTGGTGGCTTGCGGTCGACGGCACACCGATGGACAAGCCCCTGCGCTTGCGAACCATCGAGATGACTCTCAAGGACGAGCCGGACCGAGAGTACCACATCATCAACGTTCGCGCTGCAGAACAGGGCCATCTGGACTGGGAAGAGCTTTTCTTAACGCCACGTCTGCGGACCTCCTCCAGTCCATCGTCGCAGGAATCAGGCGGCGGAGCTTCGGGGAATTCGGCTCAGTTAGCCGAAATTGCCGAGTTGAAGGCGCGCGTCAATCTGCTCGAGAACAACCAGGCCCGGCTCCAGGAAACGGTTGCTGAGCTAAAGATGATGCTCCGCCAGTCAATGCGGGAACGGCCGCGTCAACGCGAAGTCGAAGAGGGGGTGGATGACGACCAGCCGCCGTCGCGTCCGCTGTATCCCCATGAGCAGCCGATGAGTAAAGCTGAGCAGTTACGCTCAAAGCTTCGCAAGCCCAACATCCGACTGGTCGGCTGAAAGCCGGACTGACTGAGACGCCGACCCCCAAACCGGACAGCGCAGAAACCGTGGAGGCGAACGAAGCACGGTCACGGGTTGCCTTTAGCGGTAGAATTCGCTGCTGCTGGTGATACCGCACTACCTGACGATGACTGCTGCCGCGCCAATTTGCCGCTAAACGACGGCATGAACTTTTTTTTCGCCAATCCTGCCGGTTTCTGGGGGCTGCTGGCTCTCCCGGCGATTGTGGCCATCTACCTGTTTCAGCGCAAAGCGCGGCGCGTCCCTGTGGCGACTTCGTTCCTGCTCGAGCCGCAGGCGCGGGTCAGCTACGCAGGTCGACGGCTCGCTTTCTGGCGTCATTCCTGGGCTTTCTGGTTGCAGATGCTGGCTGCGCTGCTGCTGGGCCTGCTGCTCGCGCAACCTCGCTGGCTCCGGGAAGACTCTCAACAGCGCGTAGCGCTGGTACTCGACGACTCAGCTTCCATGCAGGCGTTCCGGTCGGCGGCGGCGGCGGCCGTCGAGTCCGTTTCAGCGGAACTTGCCAGTACGGCCGCAACTACGCAGTTCCTGCTGCGGGGCTCTCGGGCCGAGAGCGACCGACTCTACGGCGGTGACAACCGACTCGCTCTGCTGGAAGCGCTCGATGGCTGGCAGCCGACCCATGGCGCCCACCCGATCGAGCCCGCCCTTCAGGCCGCGCGTCTCGCTGCGGGGACGGAAGGGCGGGTGATTTTCGTGACAGACCACGCGGCGATCGACCTTCCGGCCGACATCGAGGTGCTCGCAGTGGGTGAACCGACCGACAATGTCGGTATCGCCGGTATCCGAGTCCGGGAAAACGAGGACCAGGTGATCTGGCAGGCAGTGCTGCGCAACTACAGTAACGCCGCCCAGACGCGGGCCTGGTGGGTCGAGGGAGAAGACGTGAAGACCGCGCAACGCGCTCTGACGCTCGCTCCGGGCGGCGCAAGCACCATCAGCGGGCGTTTTCCCGATGGTGCCGAGAAGCTTTCGCTGCGACTCGAGAACGACGCCCTGCCCATTGATGACCACGCTCCCCTGGTTGCGCCCAAACCGCGTCCCGTCAGTTATCGCCTGTACGGAGAAGCGGGCTTTAACGGGTTTGTGCGGGAGGTTCTCGATCTGCTCGCGGGGGTCCGTTGGGGTCAGGGAGCCGAGGCGGACCTGGCCCTGGCGCTCAGCGCCCCCGGACGCCTGCGGGAGCTCCCGAGCGCGCCGCATGAGGTGCATTTTGGCAATCAGTCAAGTGGCGAGGGAAGCAGCATGTACAACCCGCAGGCGCTGGTTGAATTTAATCCGCTGGTGGAGGGATTGAGCCTCGACGGGCTGGTATTTCCTGTCGGGGGCGGTAATCTCTTCGAACTGCCACAACAGGCGGACGTGCTCATTTGGGATAACACTGTACCCCTGGTCTTTCTCGAGCCGCTCGAAGAGGGTCGGCGCCTTGTTTTTAATTTCGACGTGCCCAATTCGAACCTGGACCGTCTGCCAGGTTTCGTCATTTTGCTACAGCGCTTCATCGAGCAGATCCGCTCGGAGAAAGCGAGCTTCTGGCAGGAGAATTTCGAACTCGGCCAAATCCTTCCCCTCCCGCCTGTGAACGGCGAGTTCACGCTCGAGACCAGCGACAGGCAGGAGCCGCTTTCCCTGCCTGCAAGGGCTCCCAGTGCCCCTGCATTCTTCGCGGTTGCCCTTGACTCCAAGCCGCTTCTGGAGGGCGCGACTCAGTTCCTCGACGTACGGGAAGCCGACCTGCGGCGCGCAGCCAGCCACGACGGGGTCAGTGGCTCGAACCGCGCTGCCGCCGTGGCAAACTCGACACAGGACTTCCTGCTGCCTTTATGGGTGCTGTTAGGCGTCGCCCTCTTGCTTGCCAGCTACCACCTATCTGAGCGAAATGCCTGAGACCGCGTCGCGTGCTTTCCGTTGACCCCATGACTTTGCCCGCGGCTTTTCACCATGATCGGGCGCCTATTCACCACTAGCCATGTTCGCCCAACCCGAATGGTTCCTCGTGCTGCCGGTCCTGGCGCTGCTGGGCTGGCAGGCCCGGTGGCTTTGCCTCTGGCTGCCGCTTCGGGCCATGACTTTGATCATGCTAACCCTGGTACTGGTCGATGTGCGTCTACGAACTCACGAGGATGGCCTCGACCTCTGGGTTCTGGTGGACCGCTCGGCGTCCGCCGGCGATGTCATCGAGCCCCGCTTGGCGGAGTGGGAAGGCCTGATCCGGGCAGGGCAGGGCAGCGAAGATCAGCTGCATTTTGTCGATTTCGCCGCCGCCGCGACGGAACGGACCGCGCAGGTCGAACGTTTCGAGGCTCAGCGCAACCGAACGCACCTGAGCAGCGCGCTCGAGCTGGCCTTGAACCGGCGCGACGAGTCAAAACTCGCGCGGGTGCCAGTCCTTACGGACGGCTACCCAACTGACCCGTTGTCGCAGGTAAAGCAAGCGTACCGCGAAGCGGGTATCCCGGTCGACTACCGTACGGCGGCGTTTGCCGCGGACTTGGACTTTGCTGTCGAAGCCCTCTCGGTGCCGCCGCAGGTGCAGGCCGGGGAACCTTTTCTGATTGAGGGCGTCGTATCTGGTCCGCCGCAAGGCCAGGCCGAGTACCAGTTACTTCGCAATGGCGAGCCGATTGGGCAAGGGACGCTCGGCATGGATGACGGCCGAGCATGGCTGCGCCTGAGTGCGCGGGCGGAAGAAAGTGGCGCCTTCGAGTACCGCCTCGTGATTCGCTCGGAGTCGGACCCCCGACCGGGAAACAACGCCTTTGCCCGGTGGATCGAGGTAACCGGCGGGCCGCGCATCGTGCTGCTCTCCCGCTATGACAACGACCCTCTTGCCGGGTTGCTCCAACAGACGGGTATGCGCGTCGAGGTCCTCAACGAACCCCGGCGTTTTCACGAGGGCATGCTCAATGGCGCAGAACTGATCGTCCTGAACGACGTTCCCGCCAACGAGTTTCCGGAGGGAGGACTCGAGGCGATCGACTTCTTCGTCCGCGCCCAAGGCGGAGCGATGTTGATGCTGGGCGGGAAATTCAGCTTTGGCTCCGGAGGTTATTTCGAATCACCGCTTGAAGAAGTGTTGCCGGTTTCCCTCGAGCTCAAAGACGAGCACCGGCGCCTTGCGATTGCCATGGCCATTGTGATGGACCGGTCGGGCTCGATGGCAGCGTCCACCGGTGGAGGGCAAACAAAAATGGAGCTCGCAAACTCCGGAGCGGCGGAAACCACGCGTTTGCTCGGGGCGGAAGATTTGATCGCAGTTTACGCGGTCGATAGCGCCGCACATGAGATGGTCGGGCTCACGACGGTCGTTTCCAACCGCGGCGAGATCGAAAGGCGCATCCGAAGCATCGGCAGCATGGGCGGAGGCATTTATGTTTTCAACGGGCTGCAGGCCGCCTGGAACACCCTGAAGACGGCACCGAAAGGCCAACGGCACGTTATCCTGTTCGCCGATGCCGCCGACGCCGAGCAGCCGGGTAGCTACAGATCTTTGATCGCCGAAATGCGGAATAGCGCCACAACTGTCAGCGTGATCGGGCTGG
>JBHJGW010000232.1:0-9172 GCA_050331415.1 Opitutales bacterium
GCACCCTGCGGTGTAAGCCAGGGCGTAGGGCACCTTCCATTTCGGCGGTTTCTGGCCGAGCTCGCGCGCCACGACGCCCAGGATTTCCTCCATCGTCATGTTGTCGCCACCAAGGATGTACCGCCGCCCGATCTGCCCCTGCTCAGCGGCGAGCAGGTGACCGGCGGCAACATCGTCGACATGCACCACGTTCAAGCCCGTGTTGAGGAAGCCGGGCATCTTTCCACGAACGGCGTCGAAAATCATCTGGCCCGTGGGCGTGGGACGGATGTCCCTGGGGCCGATGGGCGCGGCGGGGTTGACGATCACTGCCGGCAGGCTTTTCTCCTTCACCAGTTCGCGCACGGCTACTTCGGCCAGAAACTTCGACTGCTTATAGACGCCGATCATATCGCTGAGCGTGCTGGGCGTTTCCTCGTCCGCGAGCGAGCCGTCTTTGTGCAGGCCAAGCACGGCCACCGAACTGCAGTACACGATGCGCTGCACTCCGGCGTCGAGCGCAGCAAGCATCAGGGCGCGTGTGCCCTCCACATTTGTCCTCAACATCTCCTGGGGGCGGGGCGCCCACAAGCGATAATCGGCGGCAACGTGGTACAGGGTGTCGCAGCCGTCCAGCGCGTCCCGCAGACTCGCCGTGTCGTTAAGGTCGGCGGCGACGATCTGGAGATTCAGGCCTTTGAGGTTGGTGCGATCCGCTCCGGGGCGCGCGGTGACGCGCACGTTATCGCCCTTGGCAAGCAACGCACGCGCCACCGCCGAACCAACGAATCCGGTAGCTCCGGTTAAGAGTGTCGTCATTCCCGCCAGACTGGAGCCGTGCACTTGCGAAGCGAGAAAAAAGCCCTTTGAGCCAGAGCTCGTTCGAGGCGTGTGAGGAGGGAGCCCAACTCAGACCGCAAGTGCAAAGGTCAGGCGTAGGTCTCCGGCACGACATCGTGTTGACGGAGCCAAGGGGTAAAGCGGATGCTGTCGGTGACAAATCTGGCCTCGTCGGCGCGCGCCGTGGCCACTTCGGTACCGAAGCTCTCGCTGACATTATCGCGGTACGCTGGGTGGTAGATGATAACGCAGCGCTGGTCTGGCGTGGCCGTCTCGCGAAGTTCGGCATTGCGTCCCGGAGAGCCTTGCTTGAAGCCCGGTCCGTTGCCAAAAACGAGGTCCTCGCGGGCGCAGAGCTCTGCCAGGCGGGGGGCGACGCCTTCGATCCAGGTAAACACCATGTGGCAGTCGAGATAGCGTGGCCGGATGCCGAGCTCTCGCAGCGCGCTGAGCTGGGCTTCAATTTCGGCGACGATTTCTTCAGCGGTCGCCTTTTCATTGGTTGTGCCCGGGCTGCGATGGAAAGTGCCGTCCGGCTCCACCAGACCGGGGATTTGGGCTACCGGCAGGATAGGGCCCCAGCGGACGGTCTCCCATTCACTGTTGACGACCGCATGGAGCCCAAGGCAAACCTGCTCCTGCAGGTCCACGAGTTCCTCGAGGCGGTGACGAAGATACGGTCCGGGCGCCATCACCCCGGCGTTGCGGATAAAACCGGCACGCAGTGCATCGAGAATGGCGTCGTTCGTGCCGGGGCTGGCACCGAAATCGTCAGCCCGCGTAATGAGTTTCCAGGATGCCATACGGAAGCTTTCGAAACAACGAGTATGCCCCTGTTACCCCCGGTTGCGGCCATCGTAATCGTTCTATACGATAAGGTAGATGGCAGGTCTCGGCTACCCGGTTTCGACCACGACGCCGATGACGGGGAGGACGGCTACGCGGACGGCTCAGGCACACGGCGAGCGAGATAGCGTTCGTGGGTTCCGGCGGCGAGTTCTTCGGTCGCACCTTCCCATCCGGCCGGGGGGTCAAAAGTAGCGGTGGCGGCGTCGGGTACTGTCAGGGTAACGGCGAGCACGTCGGCGTCGCGGAGCTCCCAGCGAATTGAGACGGGGCCGTGCGGGCTCTCCAGCCGAGCTTCGGCGTGCCGGAGCGTCCCGCCTGGCCGCGGGCGGAAAATGATGTGCCGGTAGCCCGGGGCGTCTTCGGACAGATCCAAACCTGCCAGGGTTCTGACCATCCACGCTCCAACAGCGCCATAGGCGTAGTGGTTGAAGCTGTTCATCCCCGGCAGCATGAAGCCGTGGTCGGGATGCCAGCCATCCCAGTGCTCCCAGATGGTTGTGGCGCCTTGCGTCACCGGAAAGAGCCAACTCGGGCAGTCCGTCTGTTCCAGCAGCTCGTAAGCGACGTCGAGGTAGCCGAAGCGTTCCAGCACGTCCAGAATGTAAGGGGTGCCGACGAACCCGGTGCCGATATGGGTCCCGCGTCGCCGGACGTTGTCGACCAGTTCGCGGGCAGCAACCGGCCGGAGGGCCTCCGGCAGGAGGTCGAAAGCCAGCGCAAGGATCCATACGGTTTGCGTGTTACCGTGCACCATGCCTGTTTCGGTCACAAAATGTCGGCGGAACGCGTCGACGACGCGGCGATGCTGTTCGCGATATTTCGTGGCGTCGCCGGTTTCTCCCAGAAGGGTCGCGACCTTTGCCATGATGTCCGAGACGTGTGCGAGGAACGCCGTGCCAACCACCGTTTTGGGGGTTTTGCTGTTGGCATCGCCGCGTACCTCGCGGCCCTCGAGCGCCAGCCAGTCGCCGAAGCCGCCCGAGTACCCGGTCTCCCGAGCGCAGCGAATATAGTCATGGCTCTGCTCGGTCACAATATAGTCCAGCCAGCGCGTCATCGACGCATAGTGCGCGCGAAGGATCTCCAGGTCACCGTAGCACAAATAGATCGTCCACGGGCAGATTACGGTTGCGTCGGACCAGGCCGGGCCGCCATCCCCGGGTTTGCCGAAGGGGTTGTTCGGGTTTGGGCAAACGTTGGGCACGGCACCGTTTTCGGCCTGCGCGTCGCGGACATCCTGCATCCATTTGTGGAAGAAAGCGCGCACGTCGAAGCTGAAGCATGCCGTCCGCGCAAATACCTGAGCGTCACCGGTCCAGCCAAGGCGCTCGTCGCGCTGGGGACAGTCGGTTGGCACTTCGAGAAAGTTTCCCTTCTGGCCCCAGACAATATTCTGGTAAAGCTGGTTGAGCAGCGCATGCGAGCACTCGAAGTGGCCAGTGCGCTCCATCTCTGAATGCAACACCACGCCCTCGACTTCAATCGAGGCATCCTTCGGCACTCCGGAAACTTCGGCATACTGAAAACCGGTGAAAAAGAACTCGGGTTCCCAGACTTCCGTTCCCTCGCCCTTGCAGGTGTATTCACAAATGCAACGGGCCGAGCGGTAATTAGCCGTGTATAGCGTTCCGTCGGGATTGAGCCGCTCGGCGTGCCGTATCGTGAGGTGCGTGCCGGAGGGCGCGCTGACCTTCAGCCGGATGCGCCCGACAAGGTTCTGGCCGAAGTCGAAAATAATCTCGCGCTTCGCTTTCCAGACCGGTTGTACGTCCCGCATTTCCCTCCCGCGCAGCACTTCGTGGGCGCGCACGGGTTGACCGAGGGATCGCTCAACACTGAGCGTTTTGGCGTCGCTAACGAGCACTCTGTCCCACTCGGCATCGTCGAACCCCGGTTCGGCCCAGCCGGCAATTTCGCGGCGCGCATCGTAGTGTTCACCCATCATGAAGTCAGCTTCGAGGATGGGGCCTGTGGAGGTTTTCCATTCGGCATCTGTACCGAGCGTCATGCTTTTGCCATTACTCAGGGTGATCTCCAGCTGCGCCAGCAGCTCGGGCCGCTCGCCATAGACTTGCCGATGAAGCGGGCCGACATGACCGCAGTACCATCCGTCACCCAGCATCACGCCAAGGGCGTTTTCGCCTTCGGTGAGGTAGGGCGTGGCGTCATGATTCTGGAATGACACGCGCTTATGGTAGTCGGTCCAGCCAGGGGCAAATACGTCTGTGCCGACGCGCTTCCCGTTGAGCACTGCCGTGTACAGGCCCAGCGCTGTGATGTGCAGGGTGGCGCGATCGACCGCTGAGGGCAGCTCGAAGCACGTGCGGAAGCAGGGGACAGGCGGCACCGAGCGCGGACCGCCGACAACCGGGCTCTTGATCCAATGGGCCGTCCAGGTGGGGGTAAGCTCGTCCATGCGCGAAAGCGTTTTCGCGTCATCAGCGGCAGCGCCAGCCAAAAGCGCGGCGGTTTTTCGTCAAACCGTTTGCTTTTGGCCTGCCGCGCCGCTGCTGAAGAAGGCCACTAGGCCGCTGCCTCGACCCGCAGGAACGACCAGGTGGCGCGGACGCCGTCGGCACTGCCAAAGCGCTGCTCATAATCTCCGAGCAGCCGCTTCATTTTCCCTGCGTCAAGGCGGGCTGCCGGTGCGGTAGCGCCGCTGCGGTGGAGGCTGCGGAAGAAGGCGAGCGCACTGGGGTAGGCTCGCACGAGGGTGCGCTGCTCGTGCCGCCGAACCTTCCAGCCAGTAGCGGTGAGGAGCTGCAGCCAATCTTCGGTTTGGCGCCACTGGAGCAAGTCAGAGACCGGGTTAAGCTCACGGATTTCCGCGAGAGTCGGCGGCACGAACCAGCCCGCCAGAAAGCGGGCGTCGGGGCCCATCAGCTCCCGCCACCGAAGCAGGGTTAATTCCGGCTCAGGCGTGAGCTGCAGCAGGCTCGAAGCAGCCAGCCAGGACCAGCCAGCGCCCGCCGCATCGAGGTTGGGGTGCCAGGCATCGAGGATTTGCCAGTTGGCCCGCGGGAGGCGGTGACGCCCGGCAGCCACCATCGCCGGAGCTGCGTCGCTGGCAGTCACGTGGCGAAAGCGCTGCAAAAGAAACTGCGTCAGGTGCCCCGTTCCTGCGCCAAGTTCGAGGCACGGGGCATCTGTTTCGCGCTCGGGCAGCCATTCCGCCAGCCACGCGGCAAACGCTGCCTGTACCGGCGTGTGGGCATCGTAGCTGCCCGCCCGTCGTTGGAAGTTGCCGGTGACGGGCCCGAGTGGGGCGTCGCTTGAAGATGCGGCTGGGTCGCCAGAGTCCGGGCCACCGGTCATTCTGCTTCGAACTGGTCTTCGGGGCTCCACGGTGGCGAGCACGTTACCGCCATCACCAGCGGCGTCGTATCGTGGTTGCGGATGCCATGCACTTTGCCGACGGGAATCGTAACGGCCTGCCCGGCACATAGGGTTTGCGTTTCACCGTCGAGGTACATCTCCGCGCTGCCCTTCAGCAGGTGGTAGACTTCCTCGGTCTGCCGGTGGAAATGTCGCGGCACTTCGAGGCCGGGAGCGAGGGTGATTTCCGCGATGCTCAGCTTTTGCAGGTCGCCGCACTCCGGTGAGGCAAATGCCCGAATTTCAGATTTATCGGGAGCCACCATCGGCTGCTTTTCGGCAATCGTTGTCACATTCATGGCATCGAGCTGAAACGTCGCGAGGCGGCGAGGCCAGAACATTTTCCTTTCGATGCCGGGCCCGCCCCTTGGTGCGAACGCGTGTAGCGGATCGTCTTGGAGATTGGAAATGCGCTGCTGTGGCGATACCGTTGACGGCATGAAGTCGCTGCCCTCACTCGACCTCGGCCACGGCGTTGACGGCGTCTCGGTCATCGTGCCGACACTCGACGAAGTCGATAATCTGCGGATCCTTCTGCCGACATTGCGCCGCATGCCGGGCGTCTGTGAGGTTATTGTCGTAGACGGCGGCAGTGAGGATGGGACGGTGCCAGTCGCCGAGCACTTCGGGTTCAAGGTGCTCTGTACGAACGAGCCCAACCGCGGCGCGCAACTCCACGCGGGAGCACTTGCCAGCCGGGGAGCCGCCTTGTGGTTTGTCCACGCAGATACCGTGGTTCCCGAAGAAGCCGCCGACCTCATTTTGCGCCTACTCGACGAGCCCGGCATCGCCGGGGGAAACTTCTCGCTCCGCTTTGGTAAAGGATCGGAGGCGGACCGTTTCTGGACCGGGTTTTACGCGCAAGCGGGTCGGCTTGGGTTGCGCTACGGCGACAGTGCCTGCTTCGCCCGGCGCGAGGCCTACGCAGCCGCCGGTGGCTTCCGCGACTTCCCGCTCTTCGAAGACTTGGATCTTCACAAACGGCTTCGGCGCCAGGGGCGATTCGTTACCCTGCCATTTTTCGTTGAAACGTCGGCCCGGCGCTATGCAGGCCGCCCGGCTCCGCTGGTCCTGCTGGAGCTGGCTACGCTGCAGATAGGCTTCTGGCTTGGTGTACCGCCCAAAAAATTGGCGCGCTGGTACCAGCGCGCCAAAAGGACGAGGTCGACCTCGAAGGCTCAGCCGAGTCGAGCCCGAAGCCTGCCCGAACGTTAACCTACGGAGTGAACTCGACAACCTCGTAAAACTCGCGGCTGCGGTTACGGCTCTCGAATGGTACGAAAACGGAAAGCGTCTCGCCGGTGCCCTCGATCATGTCGTAACCCTCCACCGGTTCAAACGAGCCCTCTTCCAGCGTTTCTGAATACTCGATCCGGTAAGCCTTACCCGTTTGGCTTTCGATCGTGAACTCGATTGCGGTCTCCAGCTCGAAAGGAATATTGACGGGAATAGCGCCGGGATCTTCCACCACGATACGAAGCGTCGGGCCGGCGAAGTCCTCATTGCCGTTTCCGGCGTAAGTGGCGGCGACATTGGGGTCCGTAGGGGTCAGGATCAGACTGATCAGCTCGCCGTTGTTCAGGCCGTTGAGGATAAAGGCTTTGGAGGCCTCGTCGAGTGCCAGCGGAAAGACGTCTTCGTGGCCGCTTTCTACCTCTTCGAAGGTTACCCCGGTAGCGAGCGGGGTCAGCGTTAGCAATCCGTCTGCGAGCGCCGTATCGGTGCCTTCGCCATCGCCTTCCGTGTCAAAGGCCAGATCTTCTGGCAGGGTAGTCGCGAGCGTATCGAGGTAGATGTTGAATGTTCCGCCCGAAGTGAAGAACGCGTTAGCCTGCGTCAGCGCAAGCTCAGCGGAGATGACGCTCTCGATATCTGGCTGAGGATCCGGAACGAAATCGGCTATGCCGAAGCTCGAGAATTCCGTGTCTGCCACACCTTGAATATTGAAGAAATTCTGGTTGGAGTTGCCAGTGCGTGGCCCTTCGGAACGAATCGTATTGTTCTCGAAAGCTTCGAGCTCGACGGTACGCGTTTGGGCGGATGCAGGCAGTGCCGCCAGTACGGCAGCAGAAACAGCGAATAGGGTTCGGAAAGACATCGCCGAGACGCTAGCAATGCGCGGCCCGGGCGCAACCGGCCAATTGTAAAAAGCGTGTGACGGCAAGGTAACTGCCATGTGACTTGCACAGTCATAGCTTTCCATGACGTCACGCGGGCGCCAAATCGTAGCCGTCTTTTCGGTCGAGGACGTTCCACCCGGCCTCGGCGAGTTCGGCGCGGAGGCGGTCGGCGGTGGCGAAGTCCTTGGTCTGCTTCGCTTGCCAGCGCTCCTCCGCTTTGGCGGCGATTTCGGGCGGGGCATCGGCGGCAGGAGCGGCGGGCAGCTCAAGGCCCGGCGCCAGGGGGTTGAGGCCGAGCGCGAAGAGCAGCGCGCCGAGCGCTTCGAGCTGGCCGCTGAGTGCCACGCGGCTGAAATCGGGGTCGCGCTCGAGGTCTTTCAGCGCCGAGAACATTTCCCCCAGGGCGGCGGGTACATTGAGGTCGTCGCACAGCTTGAGCCACGCGGGCTCGAAGACGCCCGTGGTGACCAGCGGGCTTGGGCGCAGGTACTCGCGGAACTCTCCGGATTCGCGCCCCGCATTCGTCATGAGTTTTTGGATACTCTTGCGGAGCTTCCCGAGCGCGCTGCGGGCGGCGTCGAGGCCGTGCAGGGTGAAATTGAGCTGCTGCCGGTAGTGCCCGGCGACGAGCCCGTAGCGAATTTCCATTGGGTGGTAGCCTTTGGCGACGAGGTCGTCCAGACGGTACAGATTGCCAAGCGACTTCGACATCTTGGCGCCATCCACGAGCAAGTGCGCGCTGTGGAACCAATGCCGGGCAAATGGGCGCTCGCCAGTGGCGTTCTCGCTCTGCGCGATTTCGTTGGTGTGGTGCGGGAAGCAGAGGTCGATGCCGCCGCCGTGGAGGTCGATGCTGGGACCGATGAGGGCCGTGCTCATGGCGCTGCACTCAATGTGCCAGCCGGGCCGCCCCTCTCCCCAGGGCGCCTGCCAAAAGTTGTCGCCATCTTCGGGCTTGCGTGCCTTCCACAAGGCGAAGTCGCGAATGCTCTCGCGGTCGTACTCGTCGGCGTCGTTGGCCTCGCCAGCGCTGTTGACTTCCTGCGTGCGCAATTGCTCCGGGTCCAGGTTGGCCAGCTTGCCGTAGTGTGGGTCGCTGGCCACCTTGAAGTACACGCTTCCGTCATTGCCCTGGTAGGCGTTGCCGCTATCGAGCAGCCGCTGGATCATCGCGACCTGTTCGCTGATGTGCGCGGTGGCGCGCGGCTCGGCGTGCGGCGGCATCAGGTTGAGCGCCTCGCAGTCGGCATGGAAGCGCGCGGTCCACTCTGCGGTAAAGTCGCCAAGACTCAGGCCCTCCTCCTGGCTGCGCGCGATCGTCTTGTCGTCGACATCCGTGATGTTGCGGACGTGGCGCACCGGCAGGCCGTCGACCTCCAAGACGCGCCGCAGTACATCCTGCAACAAAAAGGTGCGGAAGTTGCCAATGTGCGCGGGCCCATACACCGTTGGCCCGCAACAGTAGAAGCTGAAGGTTTCGGCCCCCGGCGCCAGCGCCAGCGGTTTCTGCGTTTGCGAAAGGGTGTCGTAAAGCGCGACCGGCATCTGCAAAGGCCAAAGGCTCAATCGCCGCTTGGCAACTTCCGAGTTGGCGAAATAGAGCAGGACGCTGCCGTTGACGAGGATCCTGCTCTCGGCGGCCAGCGCTTCTCGCTCCAATTACCTGAGAAACCTCTGTTCGCATCTCGTCGAGATTACCCTCTCCACTGAATCTTTCCTCGCAACGCCCGCAGCCGTTCCCGGGAAACCACAGAGCGGTCAAGCCCCCCCTTGCGACGGCTGAAAGACTGTCCGGCCCTAAGCGGGTGGCAACTCGAAGCGGCCTGCGAGGATGCCTGGCACGGTGATGTCCTCGTCGAGGGCCTCCCAGCGTAGCGCGTAGCCGTCGACCTCCACCTCGACCAGCCTCAGCAGCTCGTCTGGCGCGTCCTTCAAGCGCCGGAAACGGCTCGCCGGAAAAGACGCCACCCGCTCGTCGGTCAGCTCGACAAACACCCGCCGGCCCTCCC
>JBHJGW010000233.1:0-3431 GCA_050331415.1 Opitutales bacterium
CGAGGTCGGTTTCGGCCCCGTCGTCGAGTACGTACACCTCGCCGTGCTGAAACGGGCTCATGGTGCCCGGGTCGACGTTGAGGTAGGGGTCGAACTTCTGCAGCCGGCAGCGCAGTCCCCGCTCCTCTAGCAGCGCTCCGAGCGCCGCTGCTGTTAGCCCTTTGCCGAGCGAAGAAACGACTCCACCCGTGATAAAAATATACTTAACGCCCGAATCCAGCGGCATGGGAGGTTGTTAGGCAAGGAGCCGGGGTGGCGCAAGCGGGTTTTTGCTGTAGAAAGCCTCGCGGTGCCGGGGCAAACCGCGCGCCAGCGAACGGATCGCCCGAGCCTTTCGCCTGGAGAGACCGGGCCGACAAACAGGTGACTTTGCGGTTCAGCCCTTCGCCTCTGGGGCGGACGATTGGGCGCCGACCTTTGTCGGTCAGCGCCTTTTCGATCGTGCGGGACGGTCGGGCACCGCGGTCAGACTTCCTCCACAAGGATTTCGCGGACGGTACCGTGGACTTCGAGGTGAAGCCGGCTGCTGGCTTTGCCGCCGGTGGTTTTCGGCGCGGCTTTTTTCGCTGGGGCGGGCAGCGGCTGGTCCTTCGTTTTGTGGAAAGTCTCGAGCTGCTGCGGGAACATCGCGTAAATAACGCAGGTTTCGTCGTCCGTGGGCAGGTTCTTTTCGCTGAGTTCTTTTCGCAGAACGTCCATGCCTTTCCGCGGTTTGTCGGGGCTTTCGACCGGTCGGCAAGTGATCGGCTGCAGGCCAGTCTGCTTCGTGGCGAGGGCCTGCATCTCCGGGTCGATCGGGGCGGGGGGCTGACCGTAGTAGCCGAGCGCGATGTCGGCGGCCTGCGGGCTGAGCTCCATCGGGTTGCCCTGCGCGCGATTGCGCACGTTGAGCACGGCCTGGAAGCCGACAATCTGCGAGGTGGGCGTTACCAGCGGGATCCAGCCAAGCTTCTCACGAACGACCGGCACCTCGGCGAAGACCTCCATGAACTTGTCCTCCATCTTCATCTGTTTGAGCTGGTTGCGGAAGTTGGAGAGCATTCCGCCGGGGACCTGGAACTTGAGCGCGTCGCTGTCGATGACCTCGTTTTTATGCGAGGTAAACTCGCTCATCTCCTCGTAAACTTTGGTGAAGTGAGTCCGCAGCTCGGACAGCAGCCGCCACTGCTCCTCGCTGATCTGCGGGCACCGGGGATGGTTTTCGAGCATGGCGATGGTGCGGGCGGTGTCGGGTTGCCCGGTGCCGTTGGCGAAGGGAATGATCGAGCAGTCGATGTTGTCCGCACCGGCTTCAACGGCCGCATAGTATGTCGGAGCGCCCATTCCGGCGGTGTCGTGCGTGTGCACCCAGACGGGCACCTTCAGGTTCGCCTTGAGGCCTTTGACCAGATCGTAGGTCACGCGCGGCGGAATCAACCCCGCCATATCTTTGATCACGATGGTGTCTGAGCCCAATTCTGCGAGTTCGCAGCCCAGTTTCACAAAGCCCTCAATGGTGTGGACCGGGCTTGTGGTGTAGCAGATGGTGCCGTGGGCCTGCTTGCCGTTTGCCTTGGCCGCCTCGATGGCGCACTTCATGTTGCGCGGGTCGTTGAGCGCGTCGAAAATGCGGAAGATATCCATGCCGGCTTGCGCCGAGCATTTGATGAAGGTTTGCACCACATCGTCGGGCTGATGGTCGTAGGCGACGATGTTCTGGCCGCGCAGCAGCATCATGTGGGGTGTCTTCGGCGCCGCTTCCTTGAGTTTGCGCAGGCGGTCGAAGGGAAATTCGCGCAAAAAGCGCAGGCCGACGTCGATCGTCGCACCGCCCCAGGTTTCCAGTGCGCCAAAGCCCCACGCATCCAGCAGCGGGCAGGCCGGCAGCATCTGCTCGGTCGTCATGCGCGTGGCTGCGAGGCTTTGGTGGCCATCGCGCAATACATTGTTGTTGAGGGTGACGGGCGCTTCGGTGCTCATAAAGGATTCTGTTTGCGGAATTGTGAAGTAATGAGCAACCCTAATCTTGGCAAATCCCACATCCCGACATTGCCACGAGGTCGGGACCGTCCAGACCGGGACTCTATCATGCGATTTGGGCTCTGAATCGGGGACTCTAGATGTCGATCACGTCGTCGTCATCGCGGATGCGTTTGCGGGCGGGACGCTCGCGAGGGGGCGGAGCGGCGGAGGGCTCGTGCGGGCGGGAGAAACCGCGCTGCGTGTGCACGCGAATGGTGCCGCTGCCTTTTTTGCCACCGAACAGGAAATCGCAGGCAAATTGAGCCACGCCCAGCACAATGGCCCCCCAGACCGCCGGCCAAAAGCCGGTGACGCTGAAGCCAAGGCCGAGCGAACCCACGAGCCAGAAAAGCAGGGCGTTGATGATGACGATGCCCAGGCCCAGCGTCAGCACGACGAAGGGCAGGGCGAAAAGGATCAGCAGCGGCTTCAGGAATGTGTTCAGGGCGCTGATGAGCAGAACCGCCACGAGGAGCGACACCGGGTTGGCGAACCGGATGCCGTCGCTGGTCAGCGCGGCGAAAGCGACCGCCAGCGCCATTACGACCCAGGTCCGCGCCAGGCGCATCGGGTGCAGGTCCGCCCGCGGGCGGTGTTCAGGATTCCCGTTCATGCGTATATCCAAACGTGGAGCCGCCGACAGACCAAGGGAGAAATCGGACCTGCTGTTGCTAAGGCTTTCACGCTGCCGCGGCCGCTCCCACGGCTAAAAAACCCAGATCCAGAGCAGCAGCAAGACCAGCCCCACGGCCGCGATGACCTGCATTGTGCGCTTCCAGGAAACGCCTTCGGTTCCAAACTCGCGTTCGAGAAATTCGCGCGCGGCACGCTCGTCGGGGTCTTCCTCGGGGTCGGGCGGAAGCTCGATTCCGTCGAGGTAGGTTTGGTCGCTCCATCCGGTTTGCTCGCAGCTGCCGCATTCAGGGCAACTGGCGGCGCCAGCCGGTACGGTGGCTCCGCAAATCGGACACTCGAAGCTCTTTTGTACCATCGGGCTCGCTACCGGTTGAGCGTTCAGCGCGGAATGCGCAGGGTCTGGCCGACGCGCAGCGAATGCTCATTGGGCAACTGGTCGCGGTTGGCCTGGTAAATGTCCATCCAGCGTGTCGTGGTGCCGTACATCTTCCGGGCAATGGAGTTGAGCGTATCGCCCGGCTCAACCGTGTACTCCGTGGGGCCGACGGCTTCATCGGGTTCCGGGGCCGCGGCTACCGGCGGGCCGGGCCGGTTCGCATTGCTTGGCGCTTGCTCTGTGGTGCCGGTGACCGCGACGGCTTCGCGTTCCTCCAGTCGGGAAACAACCTGCTGCAACTGCTCGACGCGGCTTTGCGCAGCGGCGAGCTGCTGCTTCAAGTCCTGGTTTTGGTCGCGGGTTTGATCCAGTATTTCGAGCAGGTCGAGGCGTGCCACCTCGCTCTGGAGGGGACCCC
>JBHJGW010000234.1:0-5654 GCA_050331415.1 Opitutales bacterium
CTGGCCATGAGCCAGCGACATAATGAAACTGCTCGAGAGGGATAGGGTGAGCTTTTTCATCTTCTTAAATCGACTCGTAGTTTTATGGGATTGTCAATGAATTATGCCGAAATTTCCGCAAGAATATCTGCAAATAATGCATAATGCAGAGATGCGTGCAAAATGCAGACCATTCATGCTAACGGGGGCCGTTCAGTTGCGGACGCCGGACATTGAAAAACCTTTTCCATTGCGCCTCGCGCCGTTCCTGGCGTACTCCATCCCAGATGTTGGGTTGCAAACGCTTTTGGACGGCTTTTTGCCTTGCCGGCATGCTTCTGCTGGCGGGCTGTTCCGAACCGGCGCCCCTGCCGGGTACGAACGGCGAGGGCTCGGATACGGCAGCGGGAAGCCCGTCTGAAGATGCATATGAGCGCTATCCGCTTCGAGTCGGTGAGCGTGCGATTCAGGTCGAGCTGGCGACGCAGCCGGAGACCCAGCGGCGCGGCCTGATGTTTCGCGAGAGCCTGCCTGAGAATGCTGGCATGCTCTTCGTGTTTCCGGGGCCTAAGCAGCAAAGTTTTTGGATGAAAAACACCCGCATTCCGCTCGATATTGGCTTTTTTTCGCCCGATGGCCGTTTGCGCGAGATTTACACGATGTACCCCGGCGATCTGTCCAGCACGGTTTCTTACCGGCCCGATATTCAATTTGCGCTGGAGATGAACGAAGGCTGGTTTGCGCGAAACGACGTGCGGGTCGGCGACCACTTGAGCCTTGAGGACTTGCGCGCGGGGCTGCGAGCCGCTGGGGACGATCCCGGGCGTTTTGGTGTGTGAGCCCGAAGGCCGGGCTCGGTATGAACTTGCGCTTTGGATGCACGGGATACAGTTTAGACGGGGATGTGCGGGGGTGTGGTTACCAAGTATCTGGTGACCGCCCTGATCGTGGTCGTGGTGTCAGAAATCGCAAAAAAGACCGACCGCGTCGGAGCGTTGATCGCGTCGCTGCCGTTGACTACCATCCTGGTGCTGTTTTGGCTCTACTACGAAAAGGCGACAACGGCAAAGTTGAGCAGCTACGCGTACTACACCTTCTGGTATGTATTGCCGACGCTGCCGATGTTTCTGTTGATGCCGTGGATGCTCGACCGGGGGTATGGTTTCGGTTGGGCAATGGCTGCCTCCTGTGTGCTGACGGTAATTTGCTTTTTGCTGACAGTCTGGATCGGTAAATTCTTCGGCGTCGATTTGATGTAATACCATCTTACCGAATAGATCGGTAGATTGAACGCCGCGTGGCGGTTTCAGATGCTTTTGGCGCAGAGCGGCGTTCGCGACGACGAGGCGGGGCCTACAGGCCCAGCCGTCGCCCTCGCTGCCTTGCTCTGCATCCAAAATCATCTCGATCAATTTACCGACCTTTCCGGCAAGATGGTCTAACCCAAGCATTTTGAAAGGGGTGCAAACAAACAGGCCGGAAGCTTGCGCTTCCGGCCTGTTGGGAAAACTCCAATCCCTGCATCGTAGGGGCTCAGTAGGCGTTCTTGTTTGCATTCAGCGTCCGAGCCATGATGTACGCATCGAACCAGGGGTTCCAGCGCTCCATATAGGCGAGGTCGTGCTCCACTCGCTTAGTCAGGCAGGTGTCACCGCGCCAGCCGTTGATTTGCGCCCAGCCAGTGATACCCGGCTTGACGAAGTGACGCATATTGTAGTGCCGGATTTCGTGCTTGAAGTTGCTGATGTTCTCGGGGAGTTCCGGCCGGGGGCCAACAATGCTCATCTCACCCCTGATGACGTTCCAGAACTGCGGCAGCTCGTCGATGTTGAGTTTGCGCATTAGTGAACCAATCTTCAGGCGACGATTGTCGTTCTTGGTGGACCAAGAACCTAGCTTGTCGGCATTGAGCTTCATGCTGCGAATCTTGATGATCGAGAAGAGCTTTCCGGACTTACCGAGCCGGGTCTGGCGGAAGAATACCGGGCCCGGAGACTCCTTGTAAACAATCGCTGCAAAGAGCGCGATGATTGGTGCGGCGCAGATCAGGCCGATCGTACCGAAGACGACGTCGAAGGCACGCTTGATGGCGCGATTTGTGGGATCTTCCAAGGGAAGCTGGTCGCCCACGATCATTGGTACGCCGGCGACAACGTCCATCCGCAGGCCACTTGGCAGAACACCGAGCATTTCCGGGATCGCCATGAATTCGACAAACTCGCGACCGCAGAGCTGCTGCAACGACATCTTATCGTCAGCGCTCATTGAGGGGTCGGCGACAAGGACGGAGTCGATGCGGTGAGCCTGCAGAAGCCGTTCGAGGTCGTCGTGGCTCTTCAACCGGGCGACATCCACGGGCATTTCGACATCGGGATCGCTCACCGGCAGGCAGGCTACGATGTTGTAGTTGGCCGCTTCACCCTCGCGGAACGACTGGTAAAGCTTGGCGACCTGATCATTCCAGCCGACGACGGCTACGTTCTTGCGAACGTCTTCGCACGCCTGGTGACGGTGGAGCATGTTGGCAAACCACCAGCGCCAGCCCGTAAGAGTTGCTCCGAGAATGGCGGTGCCCAGCAGAACAAACTGCAGGGAAATCGGTGGCTCGGTTTGCAGCAGCAACGTCAGCGAACCCATCAGGACAAGCCAGGTGGCCACGTTGTTCAAGGTACCAGCCACCCGACGGCGTTTAAAAAGCGCGTCGCGGCTGTAAAGGCCCGAAAACATCTGGAGGACGACCATCGTGATCGTACCGAAGACCAGGACTGGAAGCACAGACTGCATCAGGGCGCTGCCTACAGCCACGGTCGCAACCGGGCTAAAACTGGTCATCAAGATGGTCGCGATGAAGAGCGAGCCGAAGGTAAAGACAATATCTCCCGCCAGAGCGAAGGACCAGACGCGTGATTCCAGATGATCGCGCTTTTCCGGGCAGGTCGCTTTTGGCAGGGCGTATTCGAGAGTGGATGTTGTGGTATGCATAACGATGCTTGGGTTTGGAAGTTTGATTGCCATCCCTTCATTCAGATTCCTTGCCAATCCTATCGGAAGAGTCGTAAGTTTGCTTTATTCAACATTTTAAAAACCGATGTGCTCTTCAGGGCTGATCGGAATCTTGATTTCAGGAAGACGTTTGCAGCCAAACTGCAGGGCAGAGTGCAGGTGCCTTGCCACCCGAAATTAGGGGGTCATGCAGAATGAACGAGACGAGAGGGTGGGAAGCCGCTCTCTGCTGGTCAGGAGCGGTCGATGAGCCGTTTTCGAGGATGGCATTGCGTTTGCGAGGATGGGGGGAAACTCGACGGGCGCCTGAGCCCGACGCCAAACCCGCCACTACCCATTACAATGAATTCGACACGCTTTATATCTTTTTTGGCGCTACTCGCCGTGCCTCTGTTTGCCTCGGCGGCCGGCAACCGACTCCTAGCGCCCGATAATAATACCGACGGCTGGTTTCTGGAAGCCGGCGGTCCGATTCCAGCCGCGGAGCTCGCTACGATGAACGCGCAACGCGGCCCCAATCGGGGGATCGCTCTCAACTACGCCTTTCGCGGAAAAACCAACTATGTCGGGATCAAGCGGCAGGACCGTTTCAACCAGGGCATGAAAAGCCTTTCGTTTCAGGTTGATGCGCCCCAAGGCACGCATGGCGTGGTGCGCTTTCGCGATGCCTCGGGCCAGATGCACCTTGCGCGCTGGAAAGCCAGTGGGCAGAAACAGGACGTCACTATTGCCGTGCCCGGCGATTTCGATCAGCACTGGGGTGGGGCGAACGATGGCGTGATCAAGTATCCCTTGCGCGCCATCACCTTTGGGGTCGCCAAGATCGGACCGCAACGCGGTACGGTCACCTTTCGGGATTTTCGGTATGGCCGCGTCAGTGAGGAAACGGTCGAAGAGGAAGCCTTTCCTGATGCCAAAGCGGCGACGCTGGCCCTGGCAACTTCTGCGCCCAGCGGTGTCTTCTTCGCCAATGAGGACAAAGAGCTGCTGCTGACGCTCGTCAACCGGGAGCCGCGCACCGAGAATTATCGGGTCAAAGCGCGTTTCACCTTTGATGACGGCGAAACGCAGAACCTCAACTATCAGGTCCGCGTACCCAAGCGTTCCACGGTGGAAGAAACCCTCGCTCTCGATATAAACGAGCCGGGATTTGCCATGGTCGAAGTAGAGGTCCGCGGAGATAAGGGCACCGCGGGTTCGCTGTCACACGCGATTTCAGTTGTTCCGCGCCCGCAGGTCGATGTGCCGTTTGAGGAGGCATTTTTTGGCGTCTGCTTTTTTGATGACATGGCGGCCGCCAAACGCATGGGGGCCAAATTTGTGAGAACGCTCGCGCACTGGAAGTTTATCGAAATGGCCCCCAGCCAGTATTACTGGGAGGAGGTCGACTCGCTGTTGGAGGGCGCTGAAGCGCACGACCTGGGCGTTATTCTCAGTGTGGTCGTCCGCGAACCGCCGGAATGGGCACCTTTCGACACTCCAGAAGGCTTCAACCAGCCGCGCCATTCGCTCTACCTCGAGCAGCTGGTGACCAAGCTCGCCGAACGTTTGCAGGCGCACCGGGTGGACGGGGCCTTCGAAATGCAGAACGAACCCGACATCGCTTTGCAGTGGCTCAACAAGATGCCGCTGTGGCTGGCCGGAAAAACGGGCGCGAGCATTCTCGAGATTGGCTTTCGCACGCTCGAACGCGTCGCTCCGGATGTTCCGGTACTCGGCCTTGGAATGTCGGGCATGGATTTTCGCGCCGGACTGCCATTGACCGAAGGCATCGTCAAACGGGCGAACCTTACGGTCGACCACTTTTCACCGCACCCTTACACCCTCGACCGCTACTTCGACGGAAACAAAAAGGTCGAGTGGCCAGACTCCGGCTATCTCGAGGAGTATTGGGACCGCATGGCTGCCATCGCGAAACGAAACTCGCTCTCTGGTGAGCTATGGTCGACGGAGCTCGGGTGGGCAATGGCCACCGATGCGTCCCTGCTTTCGGACGAATCGCGCAAACTTGCGGCGACCGTCGCTCAGGCGCTCGTTATTTCGAAGGCTCATCCCAAGGTCAAAAAGTTCACCTGGTTCACCGGTCAGCTCGAGTGGCTCAACGAGGGGTACAACTACTCTCTGTTTCGAAAAGCCAGCGACGCCTGGTATCCCACGCCGGCGGTCAATGCCTTCGCGACGACGGCCAGCCTTTTGGAAGGTGCCCGATTCGTCCGGGAAATCAATGCAGACCCCCGGGTGCGCATGCTTCTCTTTGGTAACCCTGAAACCGAGCGCGCGATCGCAGTTGCGTGGGCAAAAAACCGGCCGGTGACCGCAAAAGGCAGGGGCGGTTTTCCCTTCCGCATTGTCGACCTTTACGGGCGTGAACGACCCGCCGGGGGGTCGTTCACTCAGCGGATTGGGCGCTCACCGGTTTTCTTCTACACGGAAGCCTGGAAAGCCGAAGACATGGAATCGAAACTGCGAACCGTGAACTTCTGGCCAGCCAACGACGGCCAGTCCTTTTAACCATCGTTTTACCCCCCAGATCACCGGATCCTCCGCCTTGCCGCCCGTGGCCGAGTTCGCGGGCGGCAACCCTTTGGACTTCAGATAACCACCGCAACCCCATTTATGATATAATCTCTTTGCATTGACCGCGACCCCCGCCATCGGCGATGGTACCTCGA
>JBHJGW010000235.1:0-3438 GCA_050331415.1 Opitutales bacterium
CCCGAGCCTGTTGATCTTCTTTTTTGACGATGCCGAGGGCGTCAAGACCGGCATCGCCGTTGACGCCGACGAGAGTTGGAGCTCGGGCAAGCCACACGTGCACTACCGCTGGCGCAACGCCGACGGCGAAGTCGAATCGGACCTCCGGCCCCCGCCTCGCCCGGGAGCTCAAGCCGAGAGTCCCCTGTAGCCGAGGCGCTTCGCGGCTTCCCCGGTAATTTCGCGCACAAGCCGGCGGTCGGCTTCACTGAGGCTGGACTGGTAGTATTTGGGCGGGGTCAATTTCTCTGACCAGCGTTTAAGCCACGCCTTGATGAAGATCGCGTCACGCCCTTCGGCGTCCTCGGGCTCTGCGTCGGAATCGTCTTCAGGCAGCTCCGCATCGAGGTCCGTGTCCTCCTCGGATTCGCTGCCCCCTGCTGGCCCGTCCCAGGGTTCGCGTTCGATCTCCTCGAGCAGGCGCTGCAATTCGCTGTTGCTACGGGCGCAGAGGTCCTCGAACCGGACCAGCGACACGGAGACGCCCGGCGGTGAGTCATCGTAGATGTCGGCGCTCCGGTTGGCGGCGTCGCGCCACTGCAGCGCGTAGTAGCGCACCATTTCACCAGCGGCCAGCGCCGCAAAGGTCTCGGAAAGGTCGGGCGCGCCAGGGTAGGCAATCGGCCGCGCGAACGGGCCGAACTCGTAGTGCCCGAGCCGGCAGAGCTGGCGGGCCACCTCGGGCTGATGAGCGGCGGCCTCCGTGAAGCGGTGGTGTTGCTTGAGCAGCGACGCCACGTGGGCCAAGGGCTCCCGCGTGCAAATGACGGCAAAGACGTCACGTCCGACGACTCCGGGCAACAACTCGAGGCGTGGCAGGAGGTAGTTGTTCTTCGCGAGAAATCGCTCCTTACCCACGACGTACAGCAGCTTATTCACCGCCTCGCAATAGGCCTCCGGGAAGGCTTCCTCGAGCAGGGCTTCCGAAAGGACAGGCATTGTCGGGCCATCCCACAGATGCCGGTGATAATGTTTCCAGAGTAACTCTTCCAGAGCTTCGGGGCTGTTGGGCGTTACTGTTACGCGGTCTCCGTGGCTCCGCTCGACGGGCAAGACGTCCTTCTTGAGCGCAAAGCGTTGAATCTGGTCATTGAACCAGGGAGTGAGAACGAATGGGAAATCCCGCACGCGATAGCTGCCCATCTCCGGCAACTCCAACAGGGCGTGATGCAGGATGCTCGTGCCCGCCCGAGCAAGACCGGTGATGTAGACGGGCGCGGGCCGCTCTTTGAAGTCCGGAAGCCGCTCCTCCAGCATGCCGGTCTCGGCCCGGGCCAAGGCACTCAGCAGCGGGGGGACGGCTTCGACAAAGCCGCCGGCCCAGCGGTCCCAGGCCGCAACGCGAAGGCTGGAAGCAGGCTGACTCATATGAAGGTATGGTGGAAAGCGCTACCGCCACGGAAGGGGTACGCTCTCATCAAAATAACCTGGCGCAACCCAGACTGCCTCGGAAACCATCAAAACCTCTTGTCCGTCAAAACGATTGAAGAAGTCGAAAACGACTTTGCCCTCAGGGTCAACTTCAAGGACCCTCCCTTGCACACTGGATGTGATTACAAGATAACCGTCTTCGGTGATTTGGTGCTTCCCGCGGTGCCAGCTGTGAAAGCGGTAGCGTTCACCATCGAGAATCGTTTGGGTCTCGAACGTTTCAGGATCGATTTTGACGATCTTGGCCCACCCTCGGTGCATGTTGTTGTCGAAAATCGAGAGCGTTCCGTCCGGTTGCCAATCGGGGTCATGCTGCCGTCGTACAGCACCCGCGCGCCACCATTTAATTTGGCCAGTCTCAGGGTCGAGGACAAAAACCAAGTTGAGATCACGATAGCTAACCGCGAGGTCGCCAGCTTCAAATTGGGGGAACGCCTCGGCCAGCTTGGGCGAGAGGGGCTCAACATCGTTTGGATGGAAGCCGTCTTCTCCCAGTGGAAAGTTGAAGTGCGAACCTTTGGAAGAGTCAATTGACGCCATTCCGATCACGTCCGCGCCTTCTTTATTGGCCTGCCACAGCTGTTCAAAATGAACCCGATGCACCTCGGTACCGTCCGCCAAGGAAAGTTTGACCATATCGAGCCCGTCAAAAGCCCACAAGTGCGTGCCATCGGCCGACAAAGAGAGGGCGTGGTGATGCCGCCCTTTTCGTGACCACATCACCTCGCTGTTCCAGCTCATTCGCGTTACGCTGAGGTTGTTATCGAAACCAAAAAGTATTGAACCATCAGGCAGGACCAGGAAGCCATGAGGATAGGTCTGAAGCTCGGAGGTCTCGTGCCCTTTCTGAATTTCGTCAAAATCGATCTGCCACGTGTGAAGACACTCACCCGATTCATCGACGAGTATGGCTCCATGCAGATTCTCTTCGAAATCGAAGGGTCCGAAAATGACGCGATATCCAGCTGGCGCCTCCTCCGTCACGTGCAGGAGGGGCAGTTGCCGTCGCGCTCGCAAACCGGAAATCTCCACCGAGCGCATCGCCTGGGGCCGAAGTTCCATTTTCCCCAGCGTAGCGAGATGGCGGGACGGACGCACGTTGAAATCGTTGAGGAGCTTTTCGCGGGCATCGGTGCCCTCTTCAGCATGGCCGGCGACGTATTCGCGCAGGGAAACCACTACCCCATGCGGCCAAACCTCAAGGGCCATCAAAGAAACACCCAGTAAAAAGGCGAGGAAGGCGACCAGATAGGTGACCGATAGCCATTGGTGCGTGCGCATCTGCGGAAAGGGAAAGTGCGGAGAGCCCTTCCCGCGTCAACCGAAAATGCCAAAGGTTGCGAAGTAGCCCTCAGAAGTGCGTTGGCAGATCACGTTTCACGAGCTGTGGATCGGGCGGCGGAACTCGCGCCTCGGGTGGGCGGTTGGGCCGGTGCAAAGGCAGCTCTGCCTGGCGCTGCCGAAGGTGCTGCCCTCGCCGGTCATCCACACCCACATGACCGGCTACCTCGAACGACTGAGCGCCGCGGGGCTCTACCCGGAGCGCTTGCCGCTGTTTGGCAACATTCCGCTGGTGCCGGGGGCGCAGGTCGACCCCGTGCCTCCGGGCCTCCCGGAGAACGCTTTCGTGATTCTGCACTTTGGCTCCATCACCTTGCGCACGGAGCTG
Source organism: Opitutales bacterium (assembly GCA_050331415.1). GTDB lineage: Bacteria > Verrucomicrobiota > Verrucomicrobiia > Opitutales > Cerasicoccaceae > DAIQNO01. Next base: position 3,140 of record JBHJGW010000235.1, read on the forward strand.
CTGGGCGAGCGCTTGCGGGAACTGCGCGAGGAGTTCGCGGCAAACGGGTCCGCATGCCACTTTGTCTCCATCGGGTCCGCCGGTCCGCACAAGGCTGTAGCCGAGCGGACGGCGGTGGATGTTTTTGGCGAAGGCCACGTGCACTTCATCGGCATCATCTCCGCCGAACAGGTGTCCGCGTGGATGATGCGCGCCCAAGTCGGGTTATCGCGCTCGCCCCTGCACATTTACGAAAAAAGCGGCAGCACCGCCGCCATGCTGGAGCACGGGCTCGACGTCCGCCTGATGAGCACCGAGGC
>JBHJGW010000236.1:0-3507 GCA_050331415.1 Opitutales bacterium
AGCGTAGAGAGTATTTCGACCTCTTCTCTGCCAAGCTGGAGGAATGGCTGGACGCAGGCTACGGGAGTTGCGCGCTCAAGGACTCTGAATGCAAGCGGATCGTAGAAGAAGCCCTTCGGCACTTCGACGGTCAACGCTATCAGCTCGGCACTTTCGTCGTCGCGGCGAATCACGTTCATGCCATCGTGACCCCAAAGGAAGGCCACGAGCTTTCGGATATCTTGCACAGTTGGAAATCGTTCACCGCAACGAAGCTAAACCAGCACCTCGGCAAGTCTGGACCTTTCTGGCAGAAAGAATCTTACGACCACATCCTCCGCACTCCAGCCGCCGCCGCTCGGATCGAAACATACATTCATGAGCACAACAGTAGAAGCGGCTTCTACTGTTGAGTTCGTCACCATCTGGGACGGCAGACGACCAAGCCGCACCCTGTTACTGGCAAGCCCGTCCCCGACGAGTCCGCGCGCAAGCCCGTTTACGACTACCCCAACCCCCGCCGCCCCGACTGGCCCGAGGCCGACTTCATCGTCGGCAACCCGCCCTTCATCGGCACCGCCCGTATGCGCGACGCCCTCGGCGACGGCTATGTCGAGGCCCTGCGCGCCACCTGGAAGGGCGCGGTGCCCGACTCCGCCGACTTTGTCATGTACTGGTGGGAAAAAGCCGCGCAACTGCTCAAGGCGGGCAAGGTCCGCCGCTTCGGCTTCATCACCACCAACAGTATCCACCAGACCTTCAACCGCCGCGTGCTGGAGCAGCACATGTCAGTAGAAGCGGCTTCCAGCCGCTTATCGAAGACTTCAAAAAAGCGCCAAAATGGCGCTTCTACGGTCTCTCTCGCCTACGTCATCCCCGACCACCCCTGGTTCGACAGCGCCGACGGGGCCGCTGTCCGCATCGCCATGACCGTGGCCACCCGCGACACCACCTTCGGCGAACTCAACCGCGTCACCGCCGAAGACGACATGAACAGCGACGGCGAACACAACGTCGAGCTAGAGACCACCCTCGGGCAAATTTTGTCGAACTTCAAAATTGGCGCAGACCTTGGGAGTAGCGTCGGGCTCAAAGCGAATGAAAACCTGAGCAATCGCGGTTTCTGCCTGTTTGGAGCGGGCTTCATCGTAACACCTGAACAGAAGGCCGAATACGATGCACAGAGTGCGCCGTATGAGCCTTCAATTATCTTCGATTACCGCAACGGCAAAGATTTAACGCAACATCCCCGAGGTGTGAAAGTCATCGATGCTTACTATTTTACTGTCGAGGGTCTTCGGTCCGCTCATCCCGCAGTCTACCAGCACCTTCTCACCACTGTAAAACCAGAGCGTGATAATAACCGTCGGGCTATACGGAGGAAAAACTGGTGGCTTTTCGGCGAACCGAATGCTGCATTGCGAAAACAGCTCAAAGGCCTCCCGCGCTATATCGCGACCGTCGAAACGAGCAAGCACCGCTTCTTCACGTTTCTCGATCAGTCGATTCTGCCGGACAACAAGCTGATCAACTTCGCCCTTTCTGATGCATTCTTCCTTGGCGTGATGTCGTCGAGCATCCACATGAAATGGTCTCTGGCACAAGGGGGCAAGTTAGGCGTTGGGAACGACCCGGTTTACGTAAAGACGCGCTGTTTCGAGACGTTCCCGTTCCCGGAGGTGGCGGAGGGCTCGGCGTTGCGGGGGCGGATTCGGGACTTGGGCGAGCAGCTCGACGCGCACCGCAAGCGCCAGCAGACCGCCCACCCGCACCTGACCCTCACCGGCATGTACAACGTGCTCGAAAAACTCCGCACGGTAGAAGCGGCTTCCAGCCGCTTACCAAAGACTTCAAAAAAGCGCCGGGAAGGCGCTTCTACTGTACTGACCGACAAGGAACGCAAGATCCACGACGACGGCCTCGTCAGCGTCCTCAAACAACTCCACGACGACCTCGACGCCGCCGTCCTGGAGGCCTACGGCTGGCAAGACCTCACCGTAGAAGCGGCTTCCAGCCGCTTACCAAACACTCCAGATAAGCGCCTGGAAGGCGCTTTTACTGGCAAGCGGCAGGATGCCGCTTCTACCGCACCTCTCGCCGACCGCCTCGCCGCTGGCGGCCCAGACGCAGAAGCGCTCGAACAGGAGCTGCTCACCCGCCTCGTCAGCCTCAACCACGAGCGCGCCGCCGAAGAAAAACGCGGCAAAATCCGCTATCTCCGCCCCGACTACCAAAACCCAGTAAAAGCGGCTTCCAGCCGCTTGCCAAAGCACACTCAAACCGAAATCGAAACAGTAGAACCGGCTTCCAGCCGCTCAACGAACACCTCAGGCAAGCGCCTGGAAGGCGCTTCTACGGGAGCGCAACAAACCTGGCCGAAGACCCTCCCGGAACAATTCACCGTCATCCGCCAAAACCTCCCCACCACCGGCCCCCACGCCGAAACCCTAGCCGCCCTCTTCAGCAAACGCCGAAGCGAAAAACGCATCGCCGAGATCCAAGCTGTCCTCGACACGCTGGAGAGCATGGGGCAACTGTAGTGATTGTGGGTAGAGATCTTTCAGCGCGGTCAATAAAACTTTTAAGATCCATGCAATGATGAGCACAAAGCAGCCTTGCACACCAGATAGCCTTCCGCTCTCGGATTTTAATTGGAACGAGCTCGTGCCCTACCTGGGAAAGGCTAACCGCGCGCTAGCCCATTATGACGGAGTGCTCCGAAGCATCTCGAATCCGGCGATCTTACTTTCACCACTAACATCCAATGAAGCGGTTCTTTCATCGCGCATCGAAGGCACTCAAGCGACCCTTTAGGAGGTGCTCGAATTCGAGGGTGGCGAAGAAGTCCAGGACACTGAACGACGATTAGATATTTACGGGATTATCAATTACCGAAAGGCAATGTATAACGCAGAGGTACCGTTGTCTCAACGACCGCTCTGCTTACGGACGTTCCTCGACGCTCATGCAATTCTTTTAGCGTTCTTCTCGGATTTCTGTGGCACACGATTCATGCCATAATGATCGAAAAACCGTCGCCAAACCGCATTTTTTCTTCCTTTTCCTCGAAAACCATAACCGAAGCGGCTCAAGGAGGAACGCAGCGACGCAGTCGTGAGTAGTCCTTGAACCGCGAAGGTAGGATCTTGCCGGGAAAAGGAGATAATCTGCCCGCGCCAGCGGGTCAAAGAAATACTTATGCGTTCACTGGTTTTGCCGTTTCCAAAAAAATCCGTTAAGGACCCTGTTCGGTAAGGCGGTATTACGCAGATGATACCTCCCCTCTCCGGAGCTTCCCAATCGGCGATCTTATATTAGGACGGCGGCTCACAACCGCTCGAGTTTCTCTGACGTTTATGAAAAACCCGCTTGAAAGCGGTAGTGTATCCGCTAATATGACGGGATGATTAGCCAGTTGGAGGGGGTGAGCGGTTTGCGGGCGTTGGCTGTGGAAGAGCGGCCGCAGGAGCGGTTGAGCCGTTGCGGCGCTGCCGCCCTTTCGGATGCTGAGCTGCTTGCCATGCTGCT
>JBHJGW010000237.1:0-3904 GCA_050331415.1 Opitutales bacterium
GACGGAGATCGATCCGTTTTCGACGTTCTCGCTGAACATTTCCGACGTATCGTTCCGGCTGGCAATGGCAGCGCTGCAGCGGGGACAAGCTCCGGCCCGCGCGGCCATCCGCAGCGAAGAGTTTGTCAACGCTTTCGATTACCGCGACCCGCCGCCCGAGCCCGGCGAGGCCGTAGCGCTGCATTGGGAAACCGCGCGGGTGCCCTGGCTGCACGACCGATGGCTCGTTCGCTTCTCCGTTGCGGCAGGCGAAACCGGGCGACCGCCGGAGGAGCCGCTCAACCTCACGGTGCTGCTGGATAATTCGGGCTCGATGAAGCGCGCTGACCGGCAGGAAATCGTCGCGGCTTCGGTCAATGCCCTGGCGCCGCTGGTGCGACCGCAAGACCGGCTCAACGCGGTCACCTTCGCCCGGCGGCCACAGCTGGTTGCGGAAAATTTTGCTGGCAGCGAGGCTCCCCGGTTCGTTGAACGGCTCTTGAAGCAGGTCCCCGAGGGCGGCACCAACCTGGAGGCTGCCCTCGATCTGGCGTACGCGGTCACGGCGCGCAACCGCGTCGCCGGGCAGAACCGGATTGTGCTGCTGACCGACGGCGCGGCGAACCTCGGCAACGTCGAGCCCGAACGGCTCCGCGACATGGCCGTTGAAGGTCGCCAGCAGGCTATCGCGCTCGATGCCTTTGGCGTCGGCTGGGAAGGGTACGAGGATGCCACGCTCGAGGCCCTGACCCGCAACAGCGATGGCCGCTACGCGTTTCTCACCGATTCCTTGCACGCTCGGCGGGACTTCGCCGAGCGGCTCGCCGGAGCGCTCCAGGTCGCCGCGAAGAATGTCAAGGTACAGATCGAGTGGAACCCCGATCGCGTAACGCGCTTCCGGCAAATTGGCTATGAGCGGCACCGCCTGGCCACGGAGGACTTTCGGAATAACACGGTCGACGCTGCCGAAATTGCCCGTGCGGAAAGCGGTACCGCCCTTTATGTGATCGAAGTCGATGAAGCGGGAATCGGCCCGCTCGGCACGCTGCGAGTGCGCTATCAGGAGCCCGCGAGTGGCCTGTACCGCGAGCGCGAATGGACGCTGATGCCGCCACGCCGGGTGCCTCCGCTCGACGAGGCGAGCCCGGCGATCCGGCTTGCCGCTACGGCAGCCTTTTTTGCCGAGAAGCTGGCGGGCCTGCCCTCGGCCAGCGCCTACGACCTGCGGGACCTCGACGAGCTCGCTACCGGCCTGTCCACGAGCTTCGACAGCCCCCAGGTTCAGCAGCTGATCAACGCCCTCCGACGAGCTCGGCTGCTCAATGGGGAGTGACCGGAGACTCAAAAAACTTCCGGCGTGTCACCCACGTTTCAAAGGCCTCGTTTCTCAGTTCATTACTCACCTCTTATTTCGGTCTCCTCACTCCTATGAAACGCTTGTGGACAATGCTCTTCCTGGCCGGAGCCTGCGGGGTTTCGGCTCAGACACGCCCCGTAGAAGGGCTCGAAGTCGATGGTGAACTCGCCGGCGGCAAAGGCCGGATCACGTTGACCGCCGAGCTCGGTGATCCGGTAGCTGCGGAGGTGGCACCGGTCATTGCAACGACCCTGGAGACCTCCGTGCGTTTCGACGGCGAAGCCCTTCACCAGGAAATTCGTGCGGAGCTCGAGGTGCTGGCGGGGCGGCCCGAGCAGATCGAGCTCGCCGTTCGGGGCAGCGGGGAGATCCGCGAGGTTTCGGGTGAGGGCCTGGCGCGCTGGTCTGTCGAAAATGTGGCGACCGACACCGGCGGCGGTAGCCGCATCTTGAAACTGACGCTGACCGAAGGTTTCGCCGACGCTACGCTATCGCTGGGCCTCGCGACGATCCGCCAGGTCAGCAACCTTCCGAACACCGTAGAGCTGCTTACCCTCGCTGATGGGGAACGGCGTCTGACGCAGGGTCGGATCAGGTTGGCAGCGAGCGAGGGGCACGCCGTCGAGGTCGCCTCCGGTTCCGAGGGCATCGAGACAGTGCGAAGCGACGAAGCTGCTGGTGGGGATTTCGAAAGTGCCGTACGCATTTCGGATGCTGACTACCGCGTCGTGCTGAATTTGAGCCGCTCGCAGCGTCCCATCGAATTCCGCGACTTCCTGCTCAGCGGCGAGCGCGCGGAAGGCGGTGCGTTGGCGTTCGAGCTGACCGGAACCGTGGTAGTCAATTCACCGGGAAAAACCGCCGCGCTGCGGCTACTTGCCGGTGATGCGGCGCTCCGCGACGTTCCGGAAGTCGAGGGGCTCCGGTTTATCCATCGCGACGGGGCGTATGAGGTTTTTGGTACGGCGGCTGGCGAGTACCCGATACGTGTGCCATTTGTCGCGAAAGTGACCGAAGTCGACGGGTGGCACCGCAGCGAGTTCGAGGTTATGCCCGCAGCCTTGCGACCGGTGAGCCTGCAGTGGGATGCCGACGCTCAGGGGTCTCCCCGTTTGGGCGACATGAGGATGACGCGTCTTGAACCCGGTTTCTTCGAGGGTCACCTGGGCCCGCGAGAATCTGTCGTTTTGCGCTGGCAAACCCCGCGAAACGACACCGGCAAGGTAAGCCTTTTGTACGCGGTGGAAGCACAGGCCGAAGTAAAGGTCGGCGTCGGTCTGGTGCGGCAGCGGCATGCCTTGTCCGTCAACGTTCTGCAAGGCGAGCTCAGCGAACTCGTGTTTGCGCTGGAAGGCGAGGGTGAGGTGGTTCGCGTGGAGAGCCCGAAGGTCAAGAGCTGGCACGTCACGGACGCTGCGGGCGACCGGAAGTTGCAGGTCGAGTTGCGCTCGTCGGCTTCGGACCTCGACCTCGAGGTGTTTTCGCAAACCCCGCTGGACGCTCTTCCCGCCGAGGCCAGTCCGCTTCGGCTTCGTCCTAACGACGCCTTGCGCTACGGGGGGTTCATCGGCGTCACTGCGGATGGGGCGGTGGCCGTAGAGGCGCTCGAAACGGAAGCGCTGGCACAAATTTCGCCGGAAACCCTGGCTTACCGGCTGCCCGAAACCGGTGAGCCGCTGCTGGCCTTTCGCTTTTCCAGCGCGGATTATGCCCTGCGCTTGCGGGCGCAACCGCGCGTGCCGGAAATCAGCGCCTCGCTGCTGCTGCTTTACGACGTCGCCCCGGAGGTGCAGACCCTCGACGCGGAAATGGAACTGGAAATCCGGCGCGCCCCGGTGCGCGATCTCGAGGTCACCGGACCGGCGGGCTTCAGCCTCGGTGACGTGCGCGCTTCGCGTTTGGCCGATTATGTGCTTTTGGGCGAGGACGACGGAGGCGCGCCGCGGGTGCGGCTGGTATTCGACCGCCCGATCGACGGGCGGCATTTGCTCACCTTCCGCTGGGAGCGTAACGCCGACCTGCCTGAGCGGGAGCCGCTGCCAATAGTGGAGCTGCCTGCCGCGGAGACTGTTCGAGGGCACTTGGGCCTGAAGGCGGCGGAAGGCCTTCGCCTAAGCGTCACGGAGCTGGAACGCATCAACGAACAACCGGTGTCGCTTTTCCCGCGACAAGTGGCAGACCTGCAACTCGCGCTTCGCCTGCGGGGCGTGGGGTGGAGCGGTGTCTTTGAGATTGAGCGGCTTCCGAGCACGCTCCAGGGCGAGCTGTTTCACCTGGCCTCCTTTGGGGACGACGCCGTTTACAGCAGCACACTGGCCAACGTATTCATTTCGGGCGCACCGGTACAGCGGTTCACCTTGCGGGTGCCGCCGGGCTATGAGAACCTCGAGGTTATCGGCCGCGAGGTGCGCTCCTGGCAGCCCGGCGAAAACGGCCTCGTGAATGTCGACCTGCAGCGGCCGGTTTCCGGTGCTTATACGCTTCTGGTGCTGCACGAACAGCCGTTGAGCGCGGACGGCGACACCGTCGGCATCGGTGAGACCGAACTGGTGGGGCTCGATGCCGAAC
>JBHJGW010000238.1:0-4593 GCA_050331415.1 Opitutales bacterium
GGGCCGAAATCGCGCCGCCGGAAGAATGGGAATTCGTCCTGTTCGCCAGCGAGCAGATCAACGCTTTCGCCCTGCCCGGCGGTAAAGTCGGCTTCTATGAGGGCATTCTGGAGCTGATGGACAACGAATCGCAGGTGGCGACGGTGATGGCGCACGAAATCGCCCACGTGGTAGCCGACCACGGTGGTGAACGCGTGACGCAGCAGCTCGGCGTCTCAGCGATTGGCGCTGGCCTCGCCGTGGGATTGGGCAGCAGCGATGTCAGCCCCACCACGCAACAGGCGATCATGGCCGCCTACGGAACCGGCAGCCAGCTCGGGGTGCTGTTACCCTTCAGCCGTACCCACGAGTCGGAGGCCGACGAGATCGGGCTCATCTACATGGCCGAGGCTGGCTATGACCCGCGCGAAGCCGTCGCATTCTGGCAGAACATGAAAGCCGCCGCCGGCGACGGCGCCCCGCCGGAGTTTCTTTCCACCCACCCGTCTCACGACACCCGCATCGAGGATCTCCGGGCGATGATTCCCGATGTCATGCCGATCTACGAAGCAAACAGTCGTTGAATCAGCTTTGCGCGCTGGCTCAGTGCTGGGACTCCAGCAGCTCTCCCCGTTGGGCGCGCTCGATGGCCGCCCTGAGCCGATCCGCGCTGATCGGCTTGCCTAAAAGGCCATTCATCCCAACGTCGATGCACGTCTGCAGGGTATCGCTGGTCTCGAGAGCCGTAACCGCGATGATCAGCACATTCTGGTGCTGGGTACCCGCCGAGCCGGAGCGAATGGCCAGGGTAGCGTCATAGCCGTCCATCACCGGCATCGAAATATCCATCAGCACGAGGTCAAACGACGCTTCCCGCATGGCCTCCAGCAAGAGCTGCCCGTTCTCGGCGATAACCGGCTCGAGCCCCATCCGACCGAGGACCGCCTTGATCAGCTTGGCGTTGACGGGGTTGTCTTCGGCAACAACGACTTTGAGCGAAGGCGGCTCTTTCGGCATGTCTGTGGTGGGCGTGACCATATTCACTGTTACACTTTAGTGAATACAGGGATCGGAGCAGGCTTGGAGCCTATTGTCAATATCCAGCCAACTGACTGAAACCTTTTCCTTAGCCAAGCCGGTTGAAACCTACTGTCGATTCCGGCGGTACCAGCGCGAGACACGCCGCGAAATCCCGCAATAAATTGACCAGGGGATAGTATTCGCCCATTGAGACCACTCATCGACCGTCAACCGCGCCTGCCCTTGGTGCCCGATGAGGGTGGCTGTCGAGCCGGGTTGGGCTTCGGGGGCGTTCGTAACGTCGATAATCGTCTGGTCCATCGTGATCCTGCCGAGGACGGGGCACGGAATCCCGCCCACAAGCACATAGGCCCCCTGATTTGAGGCAGCCACCGGCAAGCCATCCCCATAGCCCACGGGCAGGACGCCCACGCGGCTGTCGCGGGCGAGGCGATGGGTCTGCCCGTAGCTGATACCCGTACCAGCGGGCAACCGCTTAACGAGCGCCAGGCGCGCATGCCAGCTCAACACCGGGTCCAGGGCCACCCGCGCGAGGACGGAACCCGGCACCGTGCCGAGGCCAAACTGCCGCAGGCCGACCCGTACCGCGTTGAACGGCCCTTCGGCTGCAAACGTGTCCAGGCCCGCGCTGTTGTCGGCGTGGATCACCCGGCCCTTGGCGGATAAGCCGGTCTCGGCCCAGGCGGCCAGAAACCGCGCCCGCTGCGTAGCGGCGAAGGCATGATCCTGATCGGCGCTCGCAAAGTGCGTGTAGGCGCCTTCGATCCGCAGCCCCGGCGTCTGCGCAAGCGCCCGCAAGGTCTGCCTTTCCTCGTGCCATACGCCGAGGCGCCCCATACCCGTGTCGACTTTGAGGTGCACGCGCACCGGTTTACCCGTTGAGCGGCCCAGGGCACTCCACCGCTGCGCCTCATCCGGGCTGGAAAGCGTCGCAACGAGATCGTGCTCGAGCAGCAGGGCATCCTCAAACGGCGCGATCGGGCTCAGCATCAAAATCGGCCAGCCTGCCCCGAGTTCCCGCAGCGCGATTGCCTCCTCGAGGGTGGCGACGGCAAAGGCGTCCGCGCCTCCCTGCATCAGGTGCGCGGCGAGCGGGTTCTGGCCATGGCCATAGGCGTCAGCCTTGACCACGGAGATGTAGGCCACCCACGGCGGCAAGGCCGCTCGCACGCGGCCGACATTGCGCTCCAGAGCCCCGAGGTCGATCTCGACCCAGGTCCGGCTAACGTTGGTTGGCGCCTCCAGCATGGATGGCTTCCCTTGAGCGGGCGGCGGGCATCAGGGTAACTCCCGAGCGTACTCCTGGAGGCTCCGGACGGCGAGGGGGATTTCACGCATGGCGCGGATCCCGCTGATGGCCCCTTCCGCAAAGGCCATTGTCGTCATGATGCAGATTTTGCGCGCGTAGGCCTCCTGACGCATCTGGTTCTCGTCGTGCCGGGGAATTTGGCCACTGGGCGTGTTGATGATGAGCTGGATTTCCCCGTTCTTCATCATGTCGAGGATGTTGGGGCGGGCCCCCTCACTGACTTTAAAAAGCCGGTTGACTGGCAGCCCGGCCCCCTCGAGGGCACGGGCAGTGCCAGAGGTGGAGTAAAGCTGGAAACCGAGCTCGTACAACGATTGCCCGAACTCGACCGCGCGTGCCTTGTCACCGTCGCGCACTGAAATGAAGACGTTGCCGGCGTCGGGCAGAGCGGGCTGGGCCGCCATCTGGCTTTTGGCGACCGCGACGCCGAGGTTGAAGTCGATGCCCATCACCTCGCCGGTGGAACGCATCTCCGGCGACAGCGCCACCGGCGCACCCGGGAAGCGCACGAAGGGGAACACGGCCTCTTTGACGGCCCAAAAATGCGGCGTGATTTCCTGCGTAAAGCCGACCTGCGCCAGCGTCTCGCCAGCCATCACACGGGCGGCGTACTTTGCCAGCGGGTGCCCGATCGCCTTGGAAATGAAGGGTACGGTGCGCGAAGCCCGGGGGTTGACCTCCAGCACATAAAGGTCGCCGCCCTTGATGGCGTACTGCACATTCATCAGGCCGACGACTTCGAGCTCGCGAGCGAGGGCGCGCGTGCTCTCGGCAACCCGGTCAAGCATCTCACGGTCGAGCGTGTGCGGAGGCAGAACCATTGCAGCATCCCCCGAGTGCACACCCGCAAATTCGATGTGTTCCAGCATGCCGCCAATGACCGTCGTCTCACCGTCGCTGACCGCGTCGACGTCCAGCTCGATAGCATCTTCGAGGAACTTGTCGAGCAGCACGCCGTGCCCGGGGGCCACCTCGAAGGCCTGCTGGATGACGCGCTTCATTTCCTCGATATCGTAGACGATGAACATGCCGCGTCCGCCGAGGACAAAGCCTGGACGCAGCAGCAGCGGAAAGCCGATTTCGCCCGCCCGCTCGTAAGCCTGCTCCGGCGAATGCGCAATGGCGTTTACCGGCTGCCGAAGGCCGACGCGGTCGAGGATGTCTTTGAACTGCTCACGATCCTCCGCGGCGTCGATCATCTCGGGGCGCGTCCCGATAATGTTGACGCCGTTATCCTGCAGCTGCGTGGCAAGGTTGAGCGGGGTTTGCCCGCCAAACTGAACAATCGCGCCGCTGCAGCCCTCCTGCTGGTAGACCTCAAGGACATCCTCCAGGGTCAGCGGCTCGAAGAAGAGGCGATCGGAGGTATCGTAATCCGTCGAAACCGTTTCCGGATTGCTGTTGACCATCACCGTCTCGTAACCGCGCTCGCGCAGGACGAAGCTGGCGTGAACGCAGCAATAGTCGAACTCGATGCCCTGCCCAATGCGGTTGGGCCCGCCGCCGATAATCATGATCTTCTGTTTGTCGCTCGAACGCAGCTCGTTTTCATCGCCGTACGTGCTGTAGTAGTAGGGCGTGTAGGCCTCGAATTCAGCCGCGCACGTATCAACGAGACGATAGACCGTCGGTATCCCGAACTCTTCGCGCAGGCGCTTGACGTTACGAATCTTGGTATTGAGGAACTCGGCGATCTGCGCGTCGGTAAAACCGCTTTCCTTGGCCTCCCGCAGCAGGTCCGGAGTAACCTCGCTGAGGCGGGTCGCCTTCAATTGCTGCTCCAGCCGCACGATTTCCGCGATCTGCTCGAGGAACCACGGGTCGATTTTCGTAAAGCGGTAGACCTCCTCCCGGGTCATCCCTGCGAGAAAGGCGTAGCGCACGTAGAAGATGCGCTCCAGAGTAGCCTCGCCGAGGCCCTTGCGCAGCTGCGTCGTATCTTCGGGCGCGTCCCCGCCGAGGAAGCCGCCGCCACCCAGGCCACGAGAGCCAATTTCCAGGCTGCGGAGCGCCTTCTGAAGGCTTTCCTTAAAGGTGCGACCAATGGCCATTGCCTCGCCGACACTCTTCATCGACGAGTTCAAAATCGTTTTCGCCCCGACAAACTTTTCGAAGGTAAACCGCGGAATCTTTGTGACGACGTAGTCGATGGTCGGCTCGAAGCTCGCCGGGGTTTCGCGCGTGATGTCGTTGCGCAGCTCGTCGAGGGTGTAACCGACGGCTAGCTTTGCGGCGATCTTCGCAATGGGAAAGCCTGTCGCCTT
>JBHJGW010000239.1:0-3340 GCA_050331415.1 Opitutales bacterium
GGCCGAAGTAAACCGCGCGAAGGAACGGGCCGAACGAGCCAACCGGGCCAAAGACGAGTTTCTCGCCGTAATGAGCCACGAGATGCGCACGCCGCTGAACCCCATTGTCGGTTTTGGTGCCCTCTTGCGCGACCAGATCGAAGACCCCGACCAGCGGGAATACCTCGACCTGATTACTGCCGGCGGTGAGCGGCTTTCGCAGCTGATCGACCGGATCCTGACCTACTGCCGTTTCGAAAGCTCGGAGCCGGAAATGCGCTGGGCCGAGTTTGACCTCGTGGAGTTTTGCCGGGATGAGCTGAAGAAAGCCGGGCGCATGGCGCCCCATCTCGAATGGAACTGGGAAAACGGCGATGGCAGGGCTTCACTCCCGCTGCCGGAGCCGTTTGAGATACGCCATGAGCGCACCCTGCTGAGGGAGGTTTTGGGCAACCTCCTCGACAATGCCGCGAAGTTTACTCCGAAAGGCTCAGTGACCTTGCGGTGCGGAGAAATCACCCGCTCGGGCGAACGTATCCTGCTCTGCTTCGAAATCATCGATACCGGGCCCGGGATCGACCCGAAGACCGCGCACCTGCTCTTCCAGCCCTTCCAGCAGGCCGATTTTTCGACCGCCCGACCCTACGAGGGCTTGGGTCTGGGCCTGGCCACCTGTCACCGGATCGTAGCCTTTCTAGGCGGCGAGATCAATGTCCGCCAAGCCGATGGCGGCGGGGCACACTTTTGGTTTACCCTGCCCGTCTCCATTGTAAACCACCATACAGCCGCGCCCGAAGCACTCGAGCCACTCGCGACGACCACGGGTACGGTAAAGGTTCTCATCGCTGAGGACAACGCGGGCAACCTGCGTCTGGCTGAAATCCTCGTCCGGCGCCTCGACGCCCTGCCCCTGAGCGCGGCCAACGGCGCCGAGGCCGTCGAATTGGCGCGTCAGAAGCATTTTGACCTAGTCCTCATGGATCTCTCAATGCCGGTTATGGATGGCGTTGAAGCCGCCGAAGCAATCCGTAAGGACAGCCCGATGAATTCCCGCACACCGATTATTGCGCTGACGGCCCACGTCACGGAAGAATCACGCCGACGCTGCCTGGAAGCCGGATTTTCGGGTTTCATCGCCAAACCTTTCCGGTTGGCAGAGCTGATCGAACAGTTCACCAAGCACATCCCCAAGTTCAGCCTAGAACGAGACGGTGAGCCGAGCGAATGAATCGGAATCCCGCGGATGCGATGTGGCGCTGGAACGCAAGGGCATCCGAGCTCTCCGGAAACTCGCCATCCTAACCGCAGTGGCGAAACATCGGCTGGCACGGCGACGGCTGCGGCCGTATCAGTCGCGTTCACGCTTGGTCGCGGATTTCTTCCGGGCATGCGATGCCGCCCTCGGTGGCAGTCGCGCCAGCAGCCTGCCGTGAAAACAAAAGCGCCGCCCCGGGGGCGGCGCTTGCAAAGCTGCGAGCTAGTAACGGCCAGCGCCTTGAGGTTTGCGCCGGGGAGGTCCGCCGCGCCGGAAGTTTTTCGGCGGACCGCGACGTGGGCCTTTACCCTGCGGGCGACCACCCCTGCCACCACGTTGCGGGCTGCGCTGGGAGGCGAGCTTGGAATCGTGGAACGGGTAATCTTCGAATACGGGGATCTCCGCCTTGAGCAGGCGCTCGATCGCAGCCAGTTCCTTGCGGTCAGTGTGAGTGCAGAAACTCAGCGCCAGGCCTTCGGCTCCTGCTCGGGCCGTACGCCCAATGCGGTGTACGTAGGCCTCGGGCTCGTCGGGCAAGTCGAAGTTCACCACGAGGGTGACGTCCTTCACATCGATGCCGCGCGCAGCTACGTCCGTCGCGACCAAGACCGGGGCTTTGCCCGCGCGGAAATTCTCCAGCGCACGTTGACGCGCGTTTTGCGTCTTGTTGCCGTGAATGGCTTCGGTGCGGACATTACATTCGCGGCTGAGCGTCTTCGCAAGGCGGTCGGCGCCGTGCTTGGTACGGCTGAAGATCAGCGCGAGGTGACGGCCCTCCTGTTCGAAGTGCGACTCCAAAAGATGCTGCAGGGCCTCCAGCTTGTCATCGGCTTGCAGGAAGCAAACGCGGTGGTCACAGCGTTCCGCCGTGGTTTCTTTCGGCGCGACACGTACTTCGACGGCGTCGTGCAACAGGCTGCCCGCCAACCGGGTGATCTCCGGCGAGAGCGTGGCCGAAAACAGCAGCGTCTGGCGCTCCTGCGGCAGCTCTGCGGCCACCTGGCGGATGTCGTGGATGAAGCCCATGTCGAGCATGCGGTCGGCCTCGTCGAGGACGAAGTGCTCCACCTGGCTGAAGTCGATGTAGCCCTGTTCGTACAGGTCGAGCAGGCGGCCAGGGCAGGCGACGAGTACGTCGACACCACGGCGCATCTTCTTGATCTGCGGACCAAAGCCAACGCCGCCATAAACCTGGGCGACATCAAGGTGCTTCATGTGTTGCCCGTAGCTGATGAAGCTCTGCGTGACTTGCTCGGCGAGTTCACGGGTCGGCGTGAGCACCAGTGCCCGGCACGTGTGCTGTTTGGGGCGGCGTGGGGCCTCGCTCAGCGCGTGCAGAATCGGCAGCGAAAACGCCGCAGTTTTGCCGGTACCCGTTTGCGCAACGCCCATCAGGTCGCGGCCCTCGAGCAGGTGCGGGATTGCCTGCGCCTGGATCGGCGACGGCGTCGTGTAGTTCTTTTCGCGCAAAGCGCGGTGCAGGGGCGCAGCCAAAGGCAACGCCTCGAAAGTGAGGTCAGTCTCCATGTAATCTGTTGCCCGCCACAACTTTGAAAAAGTCGACGTGATTAGGGGCGGGCGGCCTTCGATGAGATGGTAAGAAACCCAATACAATCACTCATCGAAGGAGACCGAACCGGGAGCATCCTTAGGCGGATAAACGCCCGAGGCACAGCAGCGTGCTGCGGTAGCTGACGCGAATCATCGGCATTAATGCAGCTGCTGCAAGCAAAAAGTGGACAAAATTTCAGATTATTCGGGCGCAAGCCGAAATTGCCCCGAGACCAGACACGGCTCATGGAACAAGAGCAAGAGCCCGGGATGGCGCTAGGACTGGAGATTCTTGAGCAGGCGGGCAAGGCTGCGTTCGTCGTTGAAACCGACAGCGCGGGCCACGGTGGCAAGGGAGCCGCCGCCCGTCGCAAGCAGTTCGCGCGCTTCGCGCAGCCGCAGTTGGCGCAGAAGGCTCGCGGGCGCCTGCCCGAAGCGGCGCCGAAACTCCCGTGACAGGTGCTCGCGGGATATTCCGGCCGCCGCCGCGAATTCCTTGATTGTCAACGGCTCGCGAAAGCGCTGGCGAATGCGCTCATGGACGGCCGCCACGGG
>JBHJGW010000240.1:0-7405 GCA_050331415.1 Opitutales bacterium
GAATTTGACGTTCTTGATCCACTGCGTTGGAAATTTTGTTTTCTATCACAATGGCCCTATTCGAAGATCCATCGTAGATCAAAATATCGATACGGCCCTTTTCCCGTAGAACTCTAACGTTCTTAAAATCGCCCACCCTTAGCTTGGTGAGCTTGCCATTATCGATTTGTTTCAGCCAATCAATGAAGAGGTGAAGAAATTGATGGTCTGCGTCATGTTCTTCGGCGGGGTCAAGGAGCGCCGCGATGACGTCCGAATGAAGGTTCTCGCGCTGGTAGTTCGAAACGAGGTGAAAAAGGTTAAAGCCCGGACTATCCGGATGCTGGCTTGCCTCCTGCCATTGAGACGTAAGATCGTCCACATCGTCGCGGTTCAAAAACGCTTGGCATTGGGAGAGATGGTCATCTATCAGCTCTCCCGTTTCTTGCAGTAGCACTTCAATTTCTTCCATGACATTTTCTTTGTTTCTATAGTTTTTCGTTGATCACTCTAGAGGTAATATATCTAATTTTTGTGGAGCAAGGTTTTATTCAGCGAATCGTAACCGATTAAATTTTCTTTCTACTCCCATGAGCAAAGCCCGCGTTGAGGAGCAAGGTTGCCCACCGCTTTACGACGACAGGCGGAAATCATGGCGGCGCTGAACGTTTCGCCCTTTCCCTGGGTAACGCTCCTTGGTATTGGGGCGTGCCATGCCGCGCATAGATCGCAGTGCCGTCAGCCCACCGAATTGCTGGTCCAGTGCTGCAATGTAGGCGCAGCTTATCGTCTGAGCGGCATTCAACAGGGAGCTCGCTCAGAATCACGGTGCCACGCATTTGGTAGCCTGGCCCGACGTTTTTGAACAGCAGCGCAACGTAGTCCAGCCCGGGGATGTTCATGTCTAGCTCCAGGACGTCTCGGAGGAACATACAATGGAGCAGCGAAGCAGTGTTGAGGTGACAAAGCAGACGATGGAGAGGGGGCATCCAAACCGAATTCACGGATGGGATAAGTGATTTAGGCCTGATCTGCTCGATCCGCTCAAGGACAGTTTCAGGATACGAGAACGCAGAGTGCCAGGGTCCTGTAGCGGAGCCGAACAACCGGTTCTCCAGCCAGTTGATGCCCTGGAAAAGAATTTGTTGGAGGTGATCGGACGGTTCCGAGGCATGGTGAAAGCGGGCTTGAGGGGGTGACCACGGATAGCGGCGACGCACCTCTTGTGACCAGGCCTCAATCAGCCCATGAGGCTGTAGCGACTTGAGGGGCTCAAGGTCCTCGATCACCAGCCCGAAGCGCTTATCGCGGTGATGCTGGCTCATTTCGATGGCGATCTCTGCGGTGGTCAGAACCGCCTCAGCTGGCGAGCGCACTATCAGAATGCAGCGGGGTTCTAGTGGCTCGAAACCACACTGAGCGTAGTAGCGTAGCACTGCTTCTCGGATATCGCTATAAGTCACTTGTAGATCCGCTTGCGTGCGAAAAGCGCCCTTGCGGCATTCCTCAACCCACGGTTCCAACTTCGCGAGCTGGGCCTCGGTCAGTTGGTGGAGCTTAGGCTCAGCCATAGGTCTCCTCCTTTCCCGTTTGATAATTTTCGAAATGCGTCAGCGTTGATCCCATGCCTTCCGAGTGTAGCGGAGTATCGCGACAGAATAGGTCAATGACGTCAGGTTTCGCGATCTGGTGCGTACGCGCCCGGCGTTTTGAAGAGCAAGCTTCCCGTTCGGCTGTCACGGAAAGTTGACGCAATGGCGGCGCGGGCGGTGCGTGGGTGTTTTGGGTATAACTCCCTGGGATCGCGGACGTTCAGGAAATAGTCTTTGAAGGTACCGTCGGGCTCCGGAGTGGAATTGACTACCTTGACGGCATAGTGGATGCGATTCGTTTCCTTCAGCCTTCGCCGGTAGAGAACGCCAAATTCATCTTCGTGGATTTTCTTGGCATTGATGCTGGCAATGAAGCGTGCCTCGCCAAAAAGCTCGAGCATCACTCGGCGCGTGGTGAGGTTTGGCTCCGCTTCAATGGTCTCGGCGGTGAGATCCTCGCAATGGGTAATCAGCCGGGGGCGGACTCGCTTCCCGTGCCAGGCGTAAATCGCGGTCCCGTCTGCCCAACGCATGGCCGGGCCCGTTTCGCAATGCAGGCGTAGATTTGCGTCGTGGTGGCACTCGACCGGCAGCTCGCTGACCACGCTGAGCCCGCGCATGTGCCAACCTTCGCTGATGTTCCGGAAGAGCAGCTCTACCGGCGCTAAAGCAGAAAAATCGAGATCCATTGCCGCGACGTCACGGAAGAAGCTCAGGAAGGGCAGCGCGCTGGTCTTAGGATGCCAAAGTAGTTGAGAACGCTCCGTATCGAGTGTGGCCTTCGTCGAGCCTTCCGGCTTCGAGCGGGTGAGTCCTTGGAGGCGTACCCAAAGATTCTCAGGGATCAGGAGCTCGGCCTTGTCTGGGTTATCGACGAGGGCGACGTGTAACGCGTGAAGCAATTTGTCCCCGAATAGAGCCGTGTCGATAAGCTGTTGGGACGCAGCCTGAACTCGGTGGAAACAAACCTGGTACGGAGACCAAGGGTAGCGGCGGAGAATAGCCGCCGACAAAGGCTCTGTCACGCGCTCTGGTCGTAGCCCTTCGAGGGGCTCGAAGTCTTCGGCCCTGAGTCCGTGGCGGCCTCTTGCGGGAGCTTCCCCGACCTGATGAAAGAGTTCAAGGACAGTAATCGCCGCCTCGGTAGGCGAGCGCACCACGAATATCCGTTGATCTGTGGGCGGCTCGAAACCGCAGCTTCGATAGACTGCCTGGACGACGTGCCTGACCTGATCATGACTTGCTTGCACCTGGTCCCGAGTGCGGAAAGCCCCCGTAATCCAGTTCTCAATCCACGGCTCCAGTTGGGCAAACTGCGCGTCGCTTAGTCGGTGCATCTTAGTCAACGACACGCCGTGCCTCCCTCCAATCGATGTGGTCCTCGACCTGGATCGCCACGCGATACTGCCCTGGCGGAATCGTGATCGCAGCGTGTTCCTCGTGCACGAGTTGAACGGCCTCACGAACCTCCAGCTCGGTTACTTCGGTGCCGTCTTCGGCAGTGAAAGCTAAGAACTCGCCCCCAAGCTCACCGGCGATTCGGTGGCGATGCCCCGTCGCCTCGCCAAAAGCAAGAAGGGCCTCTCCTTGAACCCGCTTTGCGCGTTTCAGTTCGCCAACCTGATAGATCAGCACGTCTCCTTGTCGGTAGTGTTTCATCGGCAAGAATGCTAATCGATGCCTGCGGCGGAATAGGTCGGAGACGTGATCTACTTTCCTCTGCCGAGAAGTTTCCCGGCCCTGATGGCGAAGCGAAAACGCTGGTGCATCCTGAAGGGGCGCTCTAATTAGAGCTTTCGCAGAGCCATCGCCACATCTGCGTTTTCGCTTTTCAATCGCGCCCCTCAATGGACCCCCTCCAGCAATGCCTTACGCGCATTTATGGCCTCAATCGGGGGAGGGTCGGCGCGCATGAGCGGCCGCATAAACCCGTTTTGCTACTGGCATTGTTGGAGATGCTCGACGCCGGGAAGGTGCGGGAAAACGCCTTTCCCTTCGACGACCGGCTCCGCGACGCCTTTGCCGACTACTTTCGGCTTGTGCGGCGGCGGGACGACAAGCCGACCATCGAGAATCCGTTCTTCTACCTGCAAAGCGACGGCATCTGGACGGTGGCTACCGTTAACGGCCCGCTGCGAGCGCAGGCGAGCGTCGGGCGGCTTCGGGAGTGGCGCGCCGTTGGCTCGGTCGATGCCGAAACGTGGTTGATGTTCCAATCGCAACTGCACCGCGAGCAAATTCGCGAAGCCATTATCGCCCGCTTCTTCTGGGCTCAGCGCGTTGAGCTGCGTGCCCTCATCAACGAGCGCCTGCGCCGAACCGCGCCCGCCGATCCCTTCCCCGCCGGTGCCCTCGAAGCCGCCGAACCCGCCGTCGCCTTCCGAGCGCGCTCCAGCGCCTTCCGCAAGACGGTCATCGACATCTACGACTACCAGTGCGCCGCGTGCGGGCTGCGTATCAAGCTGCCCGATCCCGCCGAGCCGCGCCCCGTCACCTTTGTCGACGCCGCGCACCTGATCCCCTTCCGCGAGGGCGGCGAGGCGGCCAACGATCACCCCTCTAACGGCCTTGCGCTCTGCAAAAACCACCACTGGGCGATGGACAAGCACCTGATCGCCCCCAGCACGGACTTCACCTGGCGCGTCTCGCCACTGCTCATCGCCAACCGCAGCACCGGCGAAGCCAGCCTCCTCGACCTCTCCGGCAAACCCGTCCTGCCACCTCACGACCCCAAGTTCTGCCCTACCCACGAAGCCCTCCGCTGGAGGGAAGAACGACTGCGGGCGTGAGTCTCGTTTGCCCTGGGTCCAAGCCAGGCTCAGGACGCTGCCCTCCCAAGATCAACCCTACGCGCTCCCGCATTTTGCCACGCTTGCCGCATGCGCGTGCTCTCTATTCACTACGACGTCAGATAGGCGGTGCCCGAGCAGCTCGGAGTCGCGCTTATCAGTGTGCGCCTTCTTGTAGCGGCATTTTGTCGAAGAAGGTGCAGGAAAGAATTTGAACTAACGACCTTCAGGTTATGAGACGGATGGCGGGGTGCTGATAGGCAAGGACTTCCAAGGATTTCGGCGGCTTGTTGGGACCGCTTGTTGGGACTTTCGGTGCCTTCTGTTCATCGGTGTCTATCCGTGTTCGCGGCTGTTCAGGTGGCGGAGAAAGGTGAGCCCGATTCTTCGTTCAAGGCTTTGCTTTCGCGGTGGCGCAAGCATGGCTATCTCGGACCAGGAGCCGTGGCAGCTTTTTGGATGACGCGAGATGTTGACGGAGAATGCTCGGTGCTATGCTGATCGGAATTGATTTCGGCAGCACCTTTTCGCTATGCAGCTATTTGATGCCCAGGGCGTACCTACGCTTTGTCTGGACCGAAACCGCGAAGAGGTTTTCCAAACGCCCCCGGTCGTTCATGTTGGGCAAAGAGGTGCGTTAGTCAGCGAAGTTGTCGAACGCCTTCTCGTCGAAGAGCCCGAACCGCCCGTTTGCTGGTTTGCGAAACTCTCGATGGGCCGTCAAACCGAGCCTGTTTTCTTCGACCGCGCGAGGTTCGGTTATTCGCCCGAGGCGGAACAGGCTCGTTTGGAGGAGCGTCACGTGCGCGAGCGCAACGCACGCATAAACCTAACTGAAAAGCCGGGCCCCACTAGCGGTCAGGACTACACTCTCGATCTTTGGGGGCGGCAAGTCGCTGAAACTGGTTTACATCCGCCCTGGGCGCTATTCGATGGGCAGTCCGAGCGGTAAGGATGGGCGTGACGACGACGAGTGTCAGTATCAGGTGAGGCTAACGGATGGCTTTGGACTGGGGAAGTATGAGGTCACGCAGGGTCAGTGGAAGGCATTGATGGAGAGCAACCCAAGCAGTTGCACGAATGCCGGGAGCAACGCTCCGGTGGAGAGGGTTTCTTGGAACGATGTGATGGACTTTTGCCGCAGGTCTGGACGCGTAGGCCGGCGGCAAGAGAGCACATTCTATGTTCACAGTGATGGCGGAGCCTTCGCCGGTTCCTTATTGAATCGCCGAACTCAGTGGTCTAACCAAATGACTAAGTCCTTACGTTGCTATTCTACGGCTTCCTTTAGCTTGAACACATCTGCAATCCTTTGCTGGTTTTTACTTGATCTATTTCTCTGTTTTTCCCCTGCGATCGACGGATATATCTAATTTGCTCAAAGCGGACGCTAACAGGGCGTTGAAAAACTCGGAAGTATGAATTCCAAGCCGATTTTGGCGTATGTCTCAGTATCCCTTTGCCTTTGAAAAGCGTTTCACGGCGATTCTGCGACTCCGGGTTTGTGAGAGGCGCATCCACGAGAATTTCCGACCCCCTTTATTAGCACCCTGCAAAGTACTAATTGAATTGCGCCGTAAGCTCACGGCTCACACTGGAATACGTCCGCCGGACTTCGGTGAAAATCCCATCCCGCAGTTTTTCGCCAAGTCTCCCGCCCCTCTTGAGTGAAGCCGCACCTTCGTGAAACCCACAAGAACCACCAACCACGCGAGGTGGACATCTCAACGACTTACCCGCTCGACCCCATAGCTTTCCTCCACCACGCTGCCGCTCCGTGCCAAGCCTAATTCCGGGACTGCGAAGGGTCCGGAGATAGTCCCCGCTGCTAACCTACAGTCGCTCCAGATTTCCCGGCTCCAGCCGCCTTGGCGGGCCGGTGTTGAGCGTGGACAGAGGGTCCATTTCGCACTACTATGCTACATCCACGCTGTCGCGCCGACACTGCGCCCCGAACATGCTAAGTTGATCCGCCGACTCTTTAGAGAGGCGCTGCTCGACGAAGTCAGGGAGTTGATGCGCGCCTTTGACCCCTGCGACAACCCCCCGTTTTTTCGGCCAGGCTGGGATGAACCTTGGCCTGCAATGGGCTATCGAAAAGAATATGATTGAAGAATTTTCATCGTGGTTTAGGCTATCTTGGGAGAGGGAGAGGGCCCCGGAGGACCGACTCTTTCAGTCATACGCATACCGGCGAGATACTTCAAGATTAGTCGAACCTTTTCCGTTCGGGACTTTTTTAGCGTATTGCTACGGCTAGCACGATGAATTTCCAACGAAACAAACCCATGAAAAGAAGTGATCTTAAGAGAAATCTTTGTCTCATCCTGATGTTTTTCGTCGTTCACCTCGGAGTGCTTGCCGCGGAGGCTTCAGCCAACACGGGAACTAGTGGTCAAAGGATATCTAGTTGGACTGGAACAGTTTACACTACAACTTCGAACCTTGACGAAGCGAATCGCGTCTTTCTTGAATTTTTAAGCCAGAATCGCGGGAACTTGGTGTTTCTTGATTTTATCATCGACATGAGTCTTTGGGATGAAAAAATGGCACAAAATTTTGAACGATTGGGCTTGGAAGGCTTCAGTGAGGACTCCTCGACGGAACTGCGTATTCATGATCGGACGTACCTTACACTACAGCTTCTGGAGAATCACCGCCTGATTCCCGTCTCGGGTGGCACGGGCGTCTTCGCCTTTCCGGTTCTTGGTTTTTTCTGGATTGAAATCATACCCGGGCAACGACCCCTATATATTCTGCGAGAGGTTCATCCGCCTGATCAGAGGCCGGAAACACGTTCACGAGCCAATTTGCCGAAGGGCCTCCGCCCTTCGTCGCCATAGGAGTTCGGATGCGTTATTTATCAGAAATATCAGAAATGCAAAACGCGGCATAATGGCGTTCATTTTGCTTCGTTTTCGGAAGTGGAAGAACGTGACGCTTGTCAGTTGACTAAGTAGGCGTAGGAGGAATTGCGCCGGCAGGCAATTCGCCTGTTGAGGAAAGGATTCACGCAGCAGCAGACTGCCGATCCGTTGGGGGTTT
>JBHJGW010000241.1:0-7650 GCA_050331415.1 Opitutales bacterium
GCGGTCTTCATTCTGGAATTCGTAGACGCCATCAGCGGGTGCTCGTTGCCATCATTCTGGCTGCGCAGGTCGAAGGCGAGGGGGTTGGCGGCTGCGCTTTCGGCATTGTGGCAGCTGACACAGTATTTATCCAGTACCGGCTGAACCTCACGCTCGAAGCTGAAGGGCCGTGCCGGGCCGTGCCAGGGCTCAATCGGGCGTGCTCCCTTTCGCAGCGCCAGGGTGCCGCCGGCAAGTGGGGGCGCTTGCGAGGTCTGTTCGTGGCAGCCAACACACGAGGCGCGCTCGCCAGGCGCGGCGGTAACCAGCTGCGCATAATTTGTAGGGCGGCCCCTTCATCGTCGAGCGGTTGGACGGCGATTGGGACGTTCGCAGGCACTTCGAAGAACGCCGAACCATCCTCCTCTACAGGAACGGTTCCTAGGATCCGTCGTGCATCCCAGGGGCCATTGATGGCAACGGGGATGTGCCCACCGATGCCCTCGTAGCCAAAATGGTAGGCATATACGCGCAACTGCTTTACCGAGCCTTTGGGCACGCCTTTCAAGCCCGGGCCTTCGTAGACATCGACAAGGTGCACGGTGGCGGTGTCCTTCGTCAGATCGATACGGTCGGGAATTGTCGGCGGCGCGAATCGTGGGCGCAGCGGGATGGGCTCGGTAAGGTCATAATCAGGCTCGGCGCGGACCAGAGTCAGGTTGCCGAAGGTGTCCACGAGGTAAATTGCGTACGGCGTTGCGGCGTGGAGTTTGCAAGCAGCGAGGAAATATTTGCCGCTGCCGCGGGGATCCGTGGCATCGTGGAGGGGCCAGGGCTCTTTGTAACGGGGAGCGCTGAAGTCACGAATGGGCAAAAAGTTAGTCGTTGTTTCGATAGGCGCATCTTTGTTCGGAAGCACTTGCACCACGCCTTCGGGCCCGGAATCCGCCTGTTCAAGGTCGAGTAGCAAAAGGCGCCCCTGCTTGAAGGCACTCAGACGACTTTTTCTTTGATACATTATAGTAGCTAAAGAGAGTTAAAGTACTCGCTTAGCTACGTCAGCCCCCGGTTTTATATCAAAAATCTGCATCTTCGACAAGCCTGTCGCGTGCAGCAAAGTTTTCTCGAATGCGCACCTCTGGCATCCGTTGACATGCCTCACTGATGTCCCCGCTTCGGTAGGACGTGTCGCTTTGAAGCAGGATGTTCAAGGGACCCTGCATCCCACGACGGTAGCCGTCGTCGGCGAGATGCTCGACGCGTGGAAAGAAGGCCGCGGGCCGATAATCGGCGTCGTGCAGTTTTAGGGCGACTCAGGAGGCGACCTCGCAGCGCAACTGCTTTAGCCCGATTTCATCCACGGTCGGGTTGCCACGCGCGCCTCGCAGGTCAGCTTTCGCTCCGCGCCTCGGATTCGATTCAAGCCGAGAGGCGATGTGAAGCAGCGGGGACGCTTATTTGAAAAAGCGGCCGTTGCGCGAAAGTTCCCAAAAAGGACGGGCTTTGGGGGCCTCGTCGAGTGGCTGGCCGGGGTACTCTTTGAGGCCCCAGTAGTAGCCGGGAGTCGGCGGGGCAACCAGTACAAAATGACAGTAAACGCCGTCGGTGGTCGCGTACCAGTCGCGAAGGTGGTGCCAGTAGAAGTTTTCCATCAGGGGGTGCCGGTTGGCGGCGACCACGAGGTCGCGAAAGCGCTCGCGGTGCTTGTCGGGGATGGCGCCGCCGAAGAGGCTCAGGTGCTGCCCGCCTTCGTAGGCCAGGAGCGGCAGCAGGTATTTGTCGCTGACAGCCTTGGCGCGCTCCAGTTCGGCGCGAATCTGGATCGCCTGCTCGCGGATGAGTTGTGCCATCAAGTCCTCTTCGTCCATCTCGGAAAAGGGCAAATCGAATCGGTTGCCAATACCCACGCCGCAATAGGGCGCATAAGCCATCGCGTCGAAATGCTTATGATGGTCGCGATAGCTCAATAAAGCTTCGGCTTCGTGCAGATGGCGCTCGTGGCGAAAGCCCATCGTCACCACGCCGACCACGGCATCGGAGTTGACGCCGTAGACGTCCCGAAAGGCTTGAAAAATCTCCGTTGCGCGAAGGCCGTAGAAGCGCGCCACGAGATCGCCGTCGCTGACGTCGGCTTCGCCCTCGTCGAGGCCTCGCTCACGGGCTTTGCGGATGGCGTAGTCGCGTTGGGAAAAGGCGGGGTTGAAGATCTCGTTGGAATACTCGACGTAGACCGTACGCACGGGGTCGAGGCGCCCGTTGACCATTTCAGCGAAACTGCGCACATGGATGTCGGTAGCCTGGTGGGGCAGGGTGAACCAAGGGTCGGCTTTCATCACGTTGCACAGCTCGATCAGCCATTCGAGCGGCACACCGCGCGGGACGTGCTGATCGCGAAGTGGACTGGGGACAAAATAGGTCAGCTGGTCCGGAGTCGGGCGGTCACTCCAGGCGGCGACTTCGCTGCGGTTGGTCGCCATAAAGTTCATGAAGCGGTAGACGCCAAACGGAGCGCACGCTTCGAGATAGGCGGGGTTCCACGGGCCGGCGTCCTCGAGTCCCGGTAGCCAGAGCCGCAGGTTGCGCAAGGGCTGCTCCGAGTCCATCGAGTGGAGCTTGACGTGAAAATATCCCTTCGGATCGACGCGATAGACCATGCGATTTGGCTTCGCCGAGACCAGCTCCACCCTGCCCGCCTGGGAGTCTGACGGCTCCAGCGTGAGCTCGGCATCGCCCTCCCAAGCCAGGACGTACTCACCCGAGGGAAAGTACGCATTGAGCACCAGAGCCTGCAGACCGCCTTCGGGTACACTCTTCGGGTACAAATGCGCGTCGAGATTGCGGAAGGGCTGCGGGGTATCGCCTGTGGTGTAAAAGGGCCTCGCCATCTTCATTGCGTTGGCGAAGTAGACCCCGGACGCCCAAGGGCTGACTCCAGCGTGATTCACCCCCATGCGCATACGGTAAGGAAACAGGTCCTCCGGCTCGGCGCTTTTAGCGGTGGTGACAAAGAATGCAGCCAGCAGGAGAATCAGAAGTGGTTTCAACATAGAAGGTCGGGGGATGGGGCTTTTCGAAGAGGCGTTAGAGAAGGTATATCGCTTCACGGCCGCGGCTGAAACCCAAACTGCTCTCAGCTGCCGGAAACGAGCCTACGAATGCAGGCGATTCAACGGTGTTGTAACGAATTACGCTCCGCCTCGTGACGCGGGCCACAAGGCCACACAGTGCAAGTGCAAATCGCCTTGGGGCTTTTTGTTGCGGCATTGCGGTGCCGGGTTTTGACTGAGCCGTCGATCTGCCTTCTCCTTGCTTACGGCGGTAGATTTCGGAAATAAGTTTCGCGTTGATGCGAGCCGATCCACCCATCCTGGCACTCCACGGCGCCTTTGGCACCCCTGCTTTTTGGGAACCGGTCCGAAGGCGGCTCTCGGTATCTCTGGCGGAGCGGTTCGACGCGGTCGACGTTTGGGCGCTTCCCCCGGACGGGCTCCCGCTGTACGAACCGTCGTCTTTACTTGTCGGGTATTCCCTGGGCGGCCGGCTGGCGTTACAGTTGCTCGCGGCGGCTCCGGATCGGTTTGCAGGGGCGGTCGTTATCGGTGCTCATCCAGGACTGGAAAACCCCTGCGAACGGCTGCAGCGCGCAGAGGCAGATGCCGAATGGGCGGCGCGTTTCGAGTCAATGCGGTGGCCGCCTTTCTGGGCTGCATGGAGCGCGCAGTCCATTTTTCAAAGTTCGGATGGTACGGCGCCTCCTGCCAACGGCCCGCCACCTCCAGCACCACCTCCCGTGGCGGTCCGGGCGCTGCGGGAGTGGTCGCTAGGCAATCAGCCCAACCTCTGGCCTCGCCTCCCCACCTTGAGCCTGCCCGTCCGCTGGATTTCAGGAGACAAGGATCACAAGTTTCGGGCCCTGGCGAAACGAGCGGCCTCCCAATGCCCGCGCGGCAGCCTGGCCCTCGCCCCGGGGGCAGGCCATCGGGTGCCCCTCGAAGCGCCGGAATGGCTCGCCGAACAGCTCGAGGAATTCGTCGCTGGACTCGACGTGTCCCAGGGCCAGGGACAAGCTTGAGCGATGCCCTTTCCGCCAACTCCGCGTTTGCTCCCGATCCCCGCTGCCGAGCTGCAGAATTCGCTGCTAGCGTGGTACGACGCTCACGCCCGCGACTTGCCCTGGCGACGCGAACCCTCGCTTTACCGGACCGTAGTATCAGAAATTATGCTGCAGCAGACGCAGGTGTCGACGGTTCTGCCCTATTTCGAGCGATGGATGGCTGTATTCCCGGATTTCAAAACCTTGGCGAACGCGTCTGAGGACAGCGTGCTCAAGCAGTGGGAAGGCCTTGGCTACTACCGGCGCGCGCGCAACCTGCACGCCTTGGCGAAAGTCTGGACTGCGCTGAGCGCGGCCGAACGCCCAGTCACTGCGGCGGACTGGCTCACGATGCCGGGTATTGGTCCGTACACGGCGGCTGCGGTGGCGTCCATCGCCCTTGGCGACGCCACTGCGGTGGTCGATGGCAATGTTGTCCGCGTCCTTTCGCGTCTCGTGGCAGAGCGGCGCGAATTCGCCTCCTCTTCGGCGGCAGTCGCTGCGGTGCGTCCGATCGCCGACGCGCTGATGGCGGGCTGCTCGCGCCCCGGCGACCTGAATCAGGCCGTCATGGAGCTTGGTGCGGTGGTCTGCCGCAAGGGCGAGCCCGCGTGCCTGTTGTGCCCCTGGCGTCAATCCTGCCATGCAAGAGCGGATGGCGATGCTGCAGACCTGCCCCGGCTTAAGCGGGCTAAAAGCGTTGCGCGGACCGTCGACCGCCTCTTGCTTCAGGATGCCGAGGAGCGGCTGCTGCTACGGCAGGTTCCCGAGGATAGCGCCCGGCTAGCCGGGCTTTGGGAAATCCCTGAAGTGGCCGAGGTAGTTGCCGCTGGCCTGTTGTCCTTGCAGGAGGTTTCGGGCGCTGCCCAGAGTTTTGTCCAGAAACGCGGGATTGCCAATGAGCGCATTACCGAGGTCTTTTTCGTGCTGAAGGTGACCGAACCGCGAGCTTCGCCTTCCGGTTGGAGCTGGACGGACACGCGTGCGCAGATTGATTTGGCGCTCAACGGCCCTCACCGGAAGGCACTAACGCGTTTGACCGAGGTACCGCTGCCGATGTCCCTGGGGGCATGTCTTGATTGACGAACGCGCTTTGTGTGACTATCGAAATACGCGTCGGTTGTTTCGCAGTTGCCGCTGCGGCACCTGCACTGTCTCACCCATAGCTCCCTGGCCTACGATGAATCAGCTAGACTCACTCAAACAGTACACAACGATCGTCGCCGACACGGGCGATTTTGAGTCCATGCGTGCCTACCAGCCGCAAGACGCTACCACCAACCCCAGCCTTATCCTCAAAGCTGTCGGTCAGGAGGCCTATCGCCCGATCTTTGATAACGCTGTGGCAAAGGGTCGTGAATCCGGCCTTGGCGGTGACGCGCTCAAGCGCGAAATCCTGCTCACGACTCTAGTCGAGTTTGGCAAAAAGATTCTCGAGATCGTCCCGGGCCGCGTCTCAACCGAAGTCGATGCACGCCTCAGCTTCGACATCGAAGGCTCCGTTGCAATGGCGCATGACATCATCGCAAGGTACGAGGCCGCGGGCATCGGGCGCGAGCGGGTGCTGATCAAACTCGCCTCGACGTGGGAGGGCGTACGAGCCGCCGAAATCCTTCAGAAAGAAAGCATCCGCTGCAATATGACGCTGCTTTTCGGTCTCGGCCAGGCGGTAGCTTGCGCGGAAGCCGGCGCCCAGCTCATCTCTCCGTTTGTCGGCCGTATTCTCGACTGGTATAAAGCCAATGAGCCCGACGCTGACTACAACGGCGCGAACGACCCCGGCGTCAAGAGCGTCCGCGAAATCTTCGCCTACTACAAACACTATGGCTACCCGACAGAGGTCATGGGCGCGAGTTTCCGCAACTCGGGTGAAATTCTTGAGCTTGCGGGCTGCGATCTTCTTACCATCAGCCCAAGCCTGCTCGAAGAGCTCGCTGGCGCAGAGGGCAGTGTCGAGCGCAAGCTCGACCCTCAAGACTTGCCCGCTGACAAACCCGAGCGCATCGCCTGTGATGAAAAGACTTTCCGCTGGCTGCTCAATGAGGAGCCCATGGCCCACGAGAAGCTCGCCGATGGCATCCGACGCTTCGCTGCCGACATCGTGAAACTCGAAGGCCTGATCGACCAGACGATGTAGGTGCAGGGAAGCTTTGGCGTCCCGATCTGAAGCTCAAAGGCCGGATGGGGCTCGCCACAGGGTTTCCGATGGCGTCGCAAAAGCAGAGTTCAAGAGCCAGCTGTCTCAGTAGACCGACACACGCTGGCTCTTGAACTCTCGCCTGGTGAAAGGACTACGCGCTTGAGATTCTCCGTGGTTCATGACACCGTCTCACCGTGTCTGAGTGGAACTTTATCAAAGTCGAGCACGAGCAGGGCGACAGCGTCCGCGTGCACATCGTCCACCCGCGCAAGCCATCGATGGTCGTGGAGTTTTTGCCGAAGTTCGACGAACAGGGGAAAATGGTAGGCGGTGACCTCAAACGCATCTGCGCGGAGAATTCCCCCAGTGGACAATACCACCTGTATCCAAAGGTCGTTAAACAGGCAGAAAAGTTTTTCTTGCAGAGTCTCAATGATGGCCCGGTTCCGCTCCCGAGAGCGCTTGGCTAAGCCTGCCGCCAAAGCCGAAATATAGCCGCAACGGCGCCTGATGTGTTCCCCTTGGATCTTCCAGCTCGTCCTGAGCAAGAGCCAGCCTAACAGCGATGCTGTCGCCTGAGCACCCCTTGCCATCCTTTGAATTGCCTAAAACGCTTGCCACGGCTTCCTTCCGCCCGCATACCAGCCGCTGCAACCGACGATTTCTTATGTACAAGCTAGTAGTTGTTCGCCACGGGGAGAGCCAGTGGAACCTCGATAACCGCTTCACCGGCTGGACTGACGTCAATTTGACGGAGACCGGCATCCAACAGGCCAAGAAGGCTGGGCAGACGCTGAAGGCCGAGGGGTTCGACTTCGATGTCGGCTTCACCTCGGTGCTCACGCGCGCGATTTCCACGCTCAACTTTGTGTTGCAGGAGATGGAACTGAGCCATTTGCCGGTGACGAAGCACTGGCGGCTCAACGAGCGCCACTACGGTGCGCTGCAAGGACTCAACAAGAGCGAAACGGCGGCCCAGCACGGTGAAGATCAGGTCAAGGTCTGGCGTCGCGCATTCGACATCGCCCCGCCGCCTCTCGAGGAAACCGACGAACGCCACCCGAAGCACGACCCGCGCTACCGCGACGTGCCCGTCGACGACCTCCCGGCTACCGAACACCTCAAAGCCTGCATTGAGCGCTTTCTGCCGTACTGGGACGTCGTCATCAAACCTGTGGTCGCCAGCGGCAAGAGCGTGATCATCGCCGCGCACGGCAACAGTCTTCGCGCCCTCTTCAAGCACCTGACGGGCACATCCGACGACGACATCATTGGTATCAATATCCCCACCGGGATGCCGCTGGTCTTTGAGCTCAACCCGCAGACCTTCCTCAGCGAGAAGTTTTACTACCTCGGGGATCCGGAAGAGGTGAAAGCCGCGATGGACGCTGTCGCCAATCAGGGCAAAGCCAAGTAAGGGCGAGCCTAGTAGGTCTCG
>JBHJGW010000242.1:0-22667 GCA_050331415.1 Opitutales bacterium
GGGCTCAAATCCGGCAGCCGTTGGGACTGGTCCTGCCCGGTCCGCTCGAAGAGCGCGCCCCGCTTTAGCGCCTGATCGAGGTCGGCAGCTCCGCGGTAGGAACGCCCGCCGTGTTCGGTCTGGTCGGTGATGACGGAGAACAGGCTGTGCGCGAGATCGTCACTCCAGATGGCGTCAAGGTCGCTGCCCTCCGGCCGCGCGGAGAGGTTGCGCGCGTGGTAGAGATTGCTTTCTCCAAAAAGCCACAGTTTTCGGCCTTGCGCTTTACCGAGCGCATCGACGACTTCGCGGAGTTCGTCGAGAAAACAGGGGGCGGTGTCATCGTAATAGGTTCCAATGGCATCGAGGCGGAGTCCGTCGAATCCGACTTCGCCCAGCCAGTACAGCGCATTGCAGAGGAAAAAATCGCGAACGGCGGGCTGCGTCCAGTCCAGCGCCGGTCCCCAGGGCGTCTGGATATCGTCGCGATGGTAGGGGCCGAACTCGTCGAGGACGTTTCCCTCGGGTCCGAGGTGGTTGTAAACCACGTCGTGAATGACGAG
The DNA here is from genome assembly GCA_050331415.1 of Opitutales bacterium. GTDB lineage: Bacteria > Verrucomicrobiota > Verrucomicrobiia > Opitutales > Cerasicoccaceae > DAIQNO01. The sequence continues at coordinate 543 of JBHJGW010000242.1, forward strand.
CAGGCCGAGCCGGTGCGCCTCGTCGATAAAGGCGCCCAGCTCTGCAGGCGTTCCATAAGCTGCCTGCGGTGCGTACAGGAACACGCCATCGTAACCCCAGTTGCGCGACCCGGACGGTTGAGCGAGCGGCATTAGCTCGATTGCGGTCACACCCAGCTCCTTTAGCTTTGGTAAACGCTTCGCCGCCGCGGCGTAGGTGCCCTCGTATGTAAAGGTGCCAACGTGGACCTCGTAAATCACGAGCTCCCAAAGTGACTTTGGCAGGGCGGCTTGGCTCCATTCCCGAGAGGAATGCCGCGGCAGGGGCACGATTTGCGAAGGCCCCTGCACGCCCTCCGGCTGAAAACGCGAAGCGGGGTCGGGTAACCGACGACCGTCGGACAGCTCGATATGGTAAGTTGTCCCGAGCGACGCCTTTAAATCCTTAAAATGATATCCGTTATCAGATCGAACTAACGCCTGCTCGCTCTCCGGCTCGGTACCTTCGACAAACTTGAGGAAACACTCGGCGTCGCACTTTGGAGCCCAGATATTGCAAAGCACCTCCGTACTCGAGCAGCTCACGCCGATCGGAGAATGCCATTCTGCGGGCTTCCGGCTTCCAAAACCTTTGAGAGCCTCAGCCTCGCCGTTGAATAGCTCATAGTTCAAGCAGCCCTCGAGAACTGCTGCAGTCGCTCCAAACTCTGCCTCGTAAAAGCATTCCAGCCTAGCTGCTTCATTCAAAGCCGTTTTCACCTTTTCTGCCAGTCCGGGGGAAGCGTTGCCAACTACGATTGCGCGAAAGCCGTGGGTAAGGGCGGCGTAATCGTTGCCACTGTCCCCAGCATAGATTACGTGGTCAGGCGAAAAGCCAACGTGATCGGCGAGCCACATTACAGCGTGCGCTTTGTGAACGTCGTTGGGGAGCAGGTCGATCAATCCGTGCGATTTACCCGGATCAACGCTGGTCATAACCTCGTATTGCAGGCTTTTCGCCTGAACCCGTTCTGTCAGCTCGGCAGAAAGCGACTCCAACTTTTCCGGATCGGCGAAGAAACTCAGTTTAAACGGCCCCTGCACGTCCTGTGGCTGGAGGACGATCCCATCAACGTCCTTCACCGCGGCATAGACATCCTCGGTGGTCACGCCCTTGGCGAAGGCGTGCAGGTGCTCGTGAAAGGCCTCCATACGCTTGTAGCTGCCATCTGCGCGACGCTCGTAGACGTCGGTACCGACGTTACAGACGATCCACTGAGGCACCGGCAGCCCGTACTGCGCGATGGCCGCATGAGCACTCTCGAAGTGCCGCCCTGTGGCAAACATAAAGGGGATGTGGTCGCGCCCGAGCAGAAATTTCAGCCGGGCACAAGCCCACCGGTGCAGCGGTTCGTCCGGCAGCGGGATCAGCGTACCGTCGAGATCGGTGGCGAGAGCATAGTCAGGGTTCTCCGTAGTGGTGGCGTCACTCATGGCGCCGAGCGTTTAGCTAGCCGCAGACCAAGTCTAGATTTTTAACGCCGAGTCCCGGCAAATGCAGTCAAGCCATTGAGAGGCGGCCACCGCCTAAATATAAGGGGCGCCAAAGGGGTACCTTCTCATGCCGGCACGCGCCGCCCTCTTCGGCGAATTTGGAGCACATGGCTTCGGCATCCGATTGCCTCGGCAGCGGCAATCCAACGGAAGCGCAAGGAGGCAATGCTGCCCCTTTCCTTGACGCTGGGACGTTTGCAGGGTGATGGTGTCGTTCCTGCTATCGGGACTGCCGATTGCGATCATGCGCTCTGATAATCACCCTCCCTCCCCCGTCGTCATTGGCGAGGTGCTCTTCGACCAGTTCGAGGACGGCTCGCGGGTGCTGGGCGGGGCTCCGTTCAATGTCGCCTGGCACTTGCACGGTCTTGGCCTGCGGCCGCGCTTCATCAGTGCGGTGGGAGCCGACGCCGATGGCGACTGCATTTTGCAGCGCATGGAAGATGCCGGCATGGATACGCGCTACGTGCAACGCGTCGACGAAAAGGCCACTGGAGCCGTCAACGTGAGGGTGACCGACGGCAGCCCGAGCTATGAGATTCTCGAAGACCGCGCGTGGGACAGTCTCGACTACCACCCGCTGGAGGAAAGCGACGCCACTGCGCTGCTGTACCACGGAAGCCTGGCCTGTCGCGGCGAGCACAATCGAGCGGTGATCGAGCGCTGGCGGCAGGAATGGCCGGGCATGGTGCTGTTCGACGCCAATCTGCGTCCGCCGCACTACACCGTTCAGCGCGTCAACGACCTCACCCGTAATGTCCGATGGATGAAGCTCAACGAAGAGGAACTCGTCGAGCTTTGCGCTGAGGGCGAATTCGATTTTGGAGACGCGGAGCCGCACGCTCAAAGCTACCTCGAGCGCTACAACGCCCACGGCCTCGCCTTGACCGGAGGAAAGGAAGGCGCAGCGGTCATTACGCGAGACGCTTCAGCAAAGATTTCCCCCGCGCCAAAACCGGAGCCGATGGTCGATACAGTTGGCGCGGGCGACTCTTTCACTGCGGCTTTTATTTTTGGGCTCTTGCAGGGCTGGCCCCTGCAGACCATCGTCGAACGTGCGTCCGGCTTTGCGTGCCGCATTTGCCAGCAACAGGGCGCCATCCCCGATAACCCCAACCTCTATTACCATGTCCTCTCAACCTGGAATGCTTAAGCCGGAGCCGAAGGGCGGCAGCGGTTGGTACCTTTGTTTGATCAGTGTCCACGGCCTGATCCGTGGGGAAAACATGGAGCTCGGCCGCGATTCCGATACCGGGGGCCAGGTCAAGTACGTCGTCGACCTTGCCCGAGCGCTCTCCAAACTGCCGCAGGTACGCCGGATCGAGCTGATGACACGCCAGGTGATCGACGACCGCGTTTCCGAAGACTACGCCCAGCTCGAAGAACCTTTGACGGACAAGGCCCGCATCGTGCGCATCCCCTTCGGTCCCAAGCGCTACCTCTACAAGGAGAGTTTGTGGCCGTATATCGATATCTTCGTTGACCAGGCCCTGAATTACTTTCGCAAGCATGAGGGTCCGCCGGACCTGATTCACGGGCACTACGCCGATGCCGGTTACGGCGGTGCCCAGCTCGCGCGATTGCTCGCCGTGCCATTCATCTTCACCGGGCACTCCCTTGGACGCGTCAAGAAGGAGCGTCTAATGGAAAAAGGGCTCAGCGAGGACAAGATCGAGGACCAATACAACATCACGCACCGCATCGAAGCCGAGGAGCACGCGCTGGAAACCGCGTCGGTGGTCATCGCGAGCACCCACCAGGAGGTCGAGGAGCAGTACGCAACCTACCACCACTACCAGCCGGACCGCATGGAGGTCATCCCTCCCGGCGTCAACCTTGACGAGTTTGCCCCGCCGGAGACCCCGGACGACCAATACCCTGCCTTCGTCGCGCACCTGCGGCCGTTCCTGAAGGATCTTGAACGGCCCGCCGTCATCGCAATGGCCCGTCCTGACGAGCGCAAGAACCTCGAGACCCTCGTCAAGGTCTTCGGGGAGAGCCGCGAGCTGCGCGAAAAGGCTAATTTGATTCTCGTCATGGGTAACCGTGACGATGTGCGGGAATTCTCCAGCGGTCAGCGCAAGACGCTGATGAACGTGCTGACGCTGATCGACGTCTACGACCTTTACGGCATCTGTGCCTACCCGAAGCACCACAGTTTCGAAGAGGTCCCGGGGCTGTACCGATACGGCGCGCAGACCCGCGGAGTGTTTGTCAACCCTGCATTGACAGAGCCCTTCGGCCTGACACTGCTCGAGGCCGCCGCCTGTGGTTTGCCTATCGTGGCGACCAACGACGGCGGGCCGCGCGACATCATGGCCAACTGCCAGAACGGCCTGCTGATCGACCCCTTCGACCCAGCCGACATCGAGCACAAGCTCCTCCACGCCCTCAGCAGCACGAGCGAGTGGAAAGAATGGGCGGAGCACGGCTCCAAGGCCGCCAAGGAGCACTACGCATGGGTCCGCCACGCCGAACGGTACCTGCGCAGCATCGAGGACATCCGCCTGCGCGTGCCGAAAGTCACGGGTAAGCGCTCCGCCAAGCGCATCCCCGATATCGACCGCCTGATCATTACCGACATCGACAACACGCTGCTCGGCGACGACGAGGCGCTGCTCGCCTTCATCGACCGGCTGGCCGAGGCGCCCGACTATGTCGGCTTCGGCATTGCCACCGGTCGCCGCTTCGACGACCTGCAGCAGCTCATCGAGGAGGCGCACCTTCCCCAGCCCGATGTGGCCATCTGCGCGGTCGGCACCGAGGTCTATTATGGCAAGGATCTGACGATCGACGCCACCTGGCGCCGCCACATCGACTTCCGCTGGCGCCCGGGCGAAGTGTACAGTGCGCTCGACCAGATTGAAGGCCTGTTTCGCCAGCCCGACCACGAGCAGAGCGCCTACAAGGTCAGCTACAGCTACGACGCCGAGATCGCGCCAAATGTGGATGAGGTGCGCGCAGTCCTGCGACAGGCCGGGCTGCGCGTCAACGTGATCGCTTCGCTTGGAATGTTCCTCGACGTCATTCCCGCGCGCGCTGGCAGCGGCCTCTGCATGCGCCACCTCGCCTACAAGTGGGGCTTCCCCTTTGAGCACTTGCTCGTGGCGGGAGACTCCGGTAACGATGAAGGCATGCTCAGTGGCAGCACACTCGGGGTGGTGGTCGGCAATCACAGCCCCGAGCTCGACGTGCTTCGCGAGCACCCGCGTGTTTACTTCGCCGAAGCCCACCACGCTCGTGGCATCCTTGAGGGCATCGACTTCTACAACTTTTTCGACCATATCCGCATCCCCAATGACCGGATCGACTAGGGAAATCCGACCCGCCGACCTTGAGTTCGAAGCGTCCAAGACCCTCCGCCGCATTTGGCCCCGCATCCGCGAGGTCTACGAGGAGGCGGATATTCACGCGAAGCCTGAACCGGCGGAAGTCGCCCAATTCGAGGCGCGCGTCGAGGCTTACTGGATGCGGCTGTTCGACCTGCTGTTTCAGCTCTATGGGCGGCACTACGACTTTCACTACCACCTCGAGCAAACGGCGATCACGCTGACCCGGGGCTGGCTGGCGCGCTCGCACCCGCTCAAGGCGCTCGACCACTCCCGCGAGAACAATCCGGAGTGGTACCTCTCGCAAAAGATGGTCGGCGGCGCGCTGTACGTCGACCTCTTCAGCGGCAACCTGCAGAAGCTTCGAGCGCACATTCCTTACTTGCGGGATCTCGGGCTGACTTACCTGCACCTGATGCCGCTGTTTGCCGTGCGCCCGGGCGACAGCGATGGCGGCTACGCCATCAGCAACTACCGCACCGTCAACCCGCAGATTGGAACCATCGAGGATCTCGAGTCGCTCGCGCACGAGCTGCGCGAAGTCGGCATCTCGCTGACCCTCGACTTTGTCTTCAATCACACCAGTGATGACCACGAGTGGGCCGTGCAGGCGCAGAGCGGAGTGCGCGAGTACCAGGAATTTTATTACATTTTTCCAGACCGCACGATTCCCGACCAGTACGAGCGCACCTTGCGTGAGATTTTCCCCACCGTTCGGCGAGGTAACTTCACCTGGCACGATGGCATGCACGCCTGGGTGTGGACCACGTTCAACAGCTTTCAGTGGGACCTCAACTACGCGAACCCGGCGGTGTTCCGCGCAATGCTCGACGAGATGCTCTTCATCGCCAACCGCGGTGTGGAAATTCTGCGTCTCGACGCTGTCGCCTTCATCTGGAAACGCATGGGCACCAACTGCGAAAACCAGCCTGAAGCCCACACCCTCATCCGCGCTTTCAACCTCGCCTGCCGTATGGCCGCGCCGGGGCTGGTCTTCAAGAGTGAAGCCATTGTCCACCCCGATGAAGTCGTTCGCTACATTGCCCCAGACGAGTGCCAGCTTTCCTACAACCCCACGCTGATGGCGCTCATGTGGGAGGCCATCGCCACGCGTGAAACCAAGCTGCTGCAGCAGAGCCTCAGCCATCGCCACCGCCTGCCGGAAAACTGCACGTGGGTCAACTATCTGCGCTGTCATGACGATATCGGATGGGCCTTCGACGACGGGGACGCCTGGAGCGTGGGCATCGACCCGTGGGGGCACCGGCAGTTCCTCAACCGCTTTTACACCGGCCAGTTCGACGGCAGCTTCGCCAAGGGCGTGCCTTTCCAGCACAACCCAGACACCGGTGACATGCGTATCAGCGGCACCATGGCAAGCCTTGCCGGCCTGGAGCAGGCGCTCGAAAGTGGAGATGAGGTTTGGCGCGAGACAGCCCTGCGGCGCATCAACCTGCTCTACGGCATCATCTGCAGCGTTGGCGGCATCCCGTTGATTTACCTTGGTGAAGAATGGGGCCTGCTCAACGACTACGGCTATGTCAACGACCCTGCTAAAATGGCCGACAGCCGCTGGGTGCACCGTCCGCGGATGAAGTGGGAGCTAATGGACGAACTGCAGGACCACCAGAGCCACCGCAGCCGCATTTTCCGCAACCTGCAGCACCTATTCGAACGCCGCGCAACCCTGCCCGCGCTCGCCGGTAACGAGCTCCACGTCTACCCTTCGCCGAGTCCCCACGCGCTGATGTTTGCCCGTCGCCGGTTTGGTAGCATGGCCCTCATCCTCGCCAATTTCTCCGAGCACACCCTTGCCCTCGACGGACAGCACATCCGCCAAACCGGCATGGGCCATTTCTTCATCGACCACCTGTCCGGCCGCGAATATGGCACCCGCGATAGCATCGTCTTTGCCCCCTATGACTTCCTGTGGCTCGTGCCGGACGCTTAGGGTGGGCGTGCGGTCTTGGCGTTCCCGCTTTCATCCAAGGCCCCATCAACATCCAACGCCTCATTCCACGAACCTCGTCACGCCAACATCGATATCGATGAGTTGGTGGGCGAACTTTTTGTCGGTGCTACAGACACTCGCAGCAAGGTAATTCAGCGCATAAGGATGGTCGAGGTAATAGCGTCGGTCTTCAGGGGCGAGTTGCAGGAAAACATCATAGTGCGCCGCGTTCTCACCACACAGCGAGTGGAGGATCAGCTCGCCGGTGCCGTCCTCCTCGTAGAGCGCGTACATCCAGTCGTCATTACGGTACAGCAGGCGAAGCGTGCGTTTTTCGGCCATGAGCTTTTCGGCTTTCGAATCCGCGGATGGGCGCAAAGGACTTCAAGGATTGACCTGTTTGAGGAAGGGGACCGTCGGTCTGCGTGGCGATTTTTGATGCGTGTCAAAGTACCGATGGCGAGGGGCCATGGATTGTGTCCAAGCAGCTCGATCACGACCCTCGACGGTAGCAGCGGACGGTGAACTGCGGATGTTCGCGGACGAGCTCGACTTGAGGAAAGGTGTCCTCGAAAGGCGGAAAGAAGGTATCTGCGCGATGCTCCCCGGGTATGTGGCTGATGAGCAACTCGGCGGTGTAGGGCATTGCAGCCGCGTAGATGCCTGCTCCACCCGAAACAAAAACCGTGCGTCCACCCGTGGGGAGCTCGAGCGCAGCTTCGAGCGAATCGAGAAGCGTCGCGCCGTCGGCTTCAGTGAGGGAGCGCGAAACGACCCAGTGCTCACGGCCAGGCAGTGGCTTTTTGCCAAGCTCCTCCCACGTGCGGCGCCCCATCAGCAAGATGTGACCGAACGTCGTCTCCTTGAAAAACCGAAATTCGTCCGGAATATGCCACGGCAAGGTGCCGTCGACGCCGATGCCGCGGCGAGCATCCATTGCCGCGATCGCCACCCATCGGCGCTCACTCATGACCGGGCCTCTCCGAAGCCGCAGGTTGGGCGTCGCCGCCGGAATGGCCCGAACCGTTTGGAAGGGTACCAGGTTGGCGCTTGCCGCGCAGTACGAAGAGCAATCCGAGAAACAGCACCAGGCCCGCAAAACCGAGGAGCATCGACACGCTCAGGCCGTACTGTGAAAGGATTGCCGGCCCAGCGTAATCGGCCACCCCTTCGGAGCCACCGGCCCGGCGCGACGCGGCCCAAATCATGCCGGCTACAAAACACGCGAAGCCGACGGCCGGCATTAGCATCAGCCCCACAGCCACTCGCCAGATGGGGCGATGACCCTCCGGCAAAACGTTAAAGAAATTCTGCATAGGGTAGTGGTAGCACTGGGGCGCGCCAAATGCAATGCGCGCGCTTTGGGGAACCCAGCGCTGCGGGGATCGGCCATCCTGATTACACCGAACGAACGTCGTTGAATGCCCTCGCCAAAAATGGCGGCATTGGTTTGGGTGCAGGTTTTTGCCATGTCCCGTGACTCCTCGTTTTCGACAGTATGGCAGCGCCTTTGGCGAGACTACGGTTTCGTCGTCGCGATGCTGGCAGTGATCGGACTGGCGTGGTTGATCCCTGGCCCAGCCGCAAAGGGCGGTTTCCTCCGCTCGGCTTTCACTACGCAGCTCGGCGTGTGGGTAATCTTCTTCCTGCAAGGCCTCACATTGCCGACCAACGAACTGACCGGCGGCCTGAAGCCGGTCCGCGCGCATGGGTTTTCACTTTGCTGGAACTACCTCGGCTTCCCGCTATGCGCGCTGTTAGTGGCGGCGCTGGCCCGGCCATTGTTGAGCGAGGCCCTTTGGCAGGGTTTTCTGTTCCTGGGCATCCTGCCAACCACGATATCCTCGGCTATCGCGCTGACGGCAGCAGCGGGTGGTCGGGCACCTTTGGCGATCGTTTCCTGCGTGAGCTCCAACCTGCTGGCCGTGTTGCTGGTACCTGCGCTGTGCCTGCTGGCGCTTCAGGCAGCGCAGGGCGCGGATGTGCCAGCCGGGCCCCTTCTGGGCAAACTCGCCCTTCTGATTGTACTGCCGCTGATCGCCGGCCAGTTGCTGCGGCAGCGGCTGCGGGCGCTCGTCCTTTCACTCAAGCCGCACGCTAAAAAGATCAGCAACGGCATCATCCTCTATCTGGTGCATGTGGCGTTTGCTAACAGTGTGCAAAGCGGCTTCTGGCAGACGCAGCGCCCCACTGCGGTCCTGGTGGTGCTCGGCTTTAGCGCGATTCTCCTGGCGCTTGTGAGCGCCGCGGTTTGGGGCAGCTCGCGCTGGCTGCGGTTGGGGGGCGGGGAGCGCGTGGCCGTGTTTTTTTCCGCCAGCCAAAAATCGCTGGCCACCGGCCTACCCCTGGCCAGCTCGATCCTGGGAGCGCTCGAAGCTGCCCCGCCCCTGAGTGCCTTGGTCTTGCCGCTGCTGTGCTACCACCCGCTGCAACTCATTCTCGGGGCAGCGGTGGTGCCAAGGCTCTCGCGGGCGGCGCGGTAGCGGCAGAGCGACTGGGGCTAGCCAACCCACCGCCAGCGAGCCAACGACGGGCTGCGACCGGACCATGAGGTGCCACAAGCGCCCGAGAGCCCGCTTCAGCGGATGGCGATGACGTGCTGCGCCTGCCATCGGGGATCGCGGAGGCTGTAGCGCTTTCCCTGGGTTACCAGCGCGTAGAGGCCGCCGTTGTGAACAGCGAGGTCCGTGAGCGAAGAGTACGGAAACTCACCACCATCGAAGTTCAGGGAGATCTGGTGAACGCTAGGCTCAGGCTTTCCCGGGCTGCGGAGGTCGTATTGAGCGAGTTGCAACCGAGCTTGGCCCGAGCTGGTGTCGACCCAGCCCACGACCGCATGGTTGCCCACAACCGCCATGTGCACGCGGTCAATGAAGGTCCAAAAGCCGTTGATTTGCATCCGCGGAAACCGCTCGGTCTGATTCTCCGTCCAAAGCACTTCACCGGTTTCGGGATCGGCCACTGCCAGAGCGGCGTCCCCGCGCGGCATGGAGAGCTCGGGGGACCAGGCTCCGCCACCCTTTACGCGATCGATGTTGCCCTGCCGTTCCCTTTCGGAGAGCTCATCCCAGCTCTTTTTATTGCCGCGCCCGTACTCGAAGGGCTCGAGGAAAGCCTCAGGGTCTTCTGGCTGAATGCGCTCGCGCCAGCGGCTCGTCGGCGTGGCGAAGACCAGTCGGCGCTCCTGCCCTCCGAGCTCCACGAGCTCGAGCTTCGGCCAGATATCGACGCCTTTGAGGCCCTGCCCAACGCCGAGATCAATCGTCTTTTTGCCATCGGGACCGGCGTAAGCGAGCGCAACGCCGCTGGCCTGGGCAGGTTTCCAGGCCATCCAAAGCCCCTCACCGTCGAATGCGGTGGCTTTGGGGCGGTAAAAGCCGTCGGTTTCATACCAGCTTTGCCCGTGACTTTCGAGCGCCTCCGTTTCGGTAAAGGTCGAGGCGAAGGTGTGGTTAAAAGCGGGCTCGAGCAGGACGGTGTCGAGCGCTGCGGGCCCGGTTGCACCGTCGTTCGGGCGGCGGTCTTCGAAGGCGAGGTCATAGGCCCAGATGGCTAGGCCCTGGTCGACTCGGGGTATCGTGCCCTCGGGTCGCTTGGCACCCAACTGGCCGTCCTCGTTGCGGTCTTCAGCGGGGCCCACCAGAAAGAGCTTCTCGGGCCCGAGGACCACGCCGCCACTGGAAAAGGTCCGCAGCTCAGCGCCAGCCTCGTTGCTCGGCCACTCCGGTCGTTTGGCGAGCATCTTCATGCCGGTGTATTTATTGAACAAGTACGGAAACCCGGCTTGGTTGTGACCCCAGCCAACTCCTTTGGCGAGGCCGATCAACGGGCCATCCGGCTGGATCGCAAAGATGCCCGAGGTATTGTAATACGTTGACCCCTGGCGCCCCCAGACTGTCTCCCAGTCGTGATCGTGCTTTTCGGACCTTTCCGGCATGACTTGAAGGTCACCGAAGTAGCTGCCACTGAGGCCCCACACGTCAGCATCCATCCCGAGGGTCTGGCGGTCGGTGCCGAGGGTCGTCCAGATTTCGTCTTTGGTTCGGCCAAAGGCGTCCTGCAAAGCTGGGCTGGTTTCAGCAAGCGCGGCGAAGGCGGCCGGATCTTCCGCAGCGGGCCGGTAGGCCGTATAGGCGGACTCGTAGGCACCCTGCCCGGTAAAGAGGATGCCCGTGTCAGAGTCCCAGCCAAGATTGACCAGCCCGGGCGGATTGTCGCCAGAGGCGGAAACAATCGCCCACGGAAAAAGATAACTGCGGCTCGATCCGATGTCCTGCCGGATCGGGAAGCTGCGCTCCGTTTGCCCGGTAGTCGCATTGAGTATCGTAAGGTAATACTGATCCTGCGGGCTGGGAACATCCGCCGCGATCAGCGCAATGCGCCCCTCATGGAAGGTGAGGTTCCAGGAGCCGCGCCCGCCGGCGAAATTTCCATCGTTCTGCGGCCCTTCCTGATCGCCAAAGGTCAACGGTTCAAAGGTCCGTTGCCAGACCGCCTCGCCAGCAAGTGGCTGGGCGGAAAGCGCGATGCAGAGGCCGGCACCGGCGAGCGTGGTTACCGTTAGGCGGAGCAGGAATGAGCGTCTTGTCATTCCCTAGCAGTATCAGTTCGCCGTCACGAAGGCTCCCTCGAACCCGGCATTTCGCAACGGTTTACACGATCGATCTATCGCGTTAGAATTGGCGATTGCGGGGTTGGATTCGCCCCGGAATCTGACACCATCTAACGTGAGATGCCCGACAAGCGCGTGACAATTCGAGACCTGGCCCGGAAAAGCGGCTTTTCGACCTTTACGGTAAGCGCCGCCCTGCGCGACAGCTCCCGTGTGGCGGCCAGCACCCGCGAAAAGATCAAGGAAATCGCTCGGGAAGCGGGGTATGTGCCCAGCGCAGTACTCTCCTCGCTCGGCGCGGCACGCTATCGCGAGGAGGGCAAGCGCACGTTGATTGCCTCTGTCTATCTTGTTCCCGATGACCCCTTTTGGATGAGGCAGACGCACAATCAGGCCGGTCCGCTCGAGGCTGTCGCGCAGGAAGAAGGCCTGGCGTTGCGCAGCGAATGGGTGCACTCCGTCGAGGCCTTGCAGTGCCAACTTCAACACTGGCAGCGCATTGGCATTGAAGGCATCCTGCTGAACCAATGGGTTTCTGCGAAAAGCCTGGCAGACCTATCCATCGATTTTGGCGCGTTCAGCTGGCTGGCGATGTGCGATGTGGACCCAGGCACCAACAGTCCGCTTCACTCGGTGCGGCCCGACCTCCAGCAGGCGATCATCATGGCTTGGGCAAAAGCCCACGAGCAAGGGCACCAGCGCATCGGTGCCATTTTTCCCCAGCATACCGACACGACCCGCTTCGCCGACGATGTGGAGCGCTGGGCCGGCGTGCATGGCGCCCAACGCTATTTCGGCCAACTGGAGCCGATCCCGCCCCTTTTTATCCAGGCGGAGATCATCGACCACGACCATGAGGTCGCCACCCGGGAGTACGTGGAGCCCTGGCTCGCCAAACACCGACCTGACGCGGTTGCGGGGTTCAACGGTATCGTGTACCATTTTCTGAAGCGGGCAGATCATCTGCCGCCAGAGAAGCTCTCGTTCATTCATCTCGATTTCTGCGAGGAGAGAAACCAAATCCAACGCATCACGGTAGCGGGGTTTCGGGCGACCGACAAGGAGCGTATGCGCACGGCCTTGCATCATCTCACCCGCATGGTGGTTCAACGCGAACGGGGCTTGCCGTCGACGCCGCTGCGCACCCTCGTACCCTTCACGTGGATGGATGGCGAGTCACTGCCCGACCGGAGGCCGGGCCGAACGTGACGGGCCTTTCCACCTGTGGGTAGGATGCGAAACGAAATTTGCGAAAAGAATTGGACGCGCTACAGGTTTCCGAGGAACACTGATGGCGTGCCCCGGGCTCCTGTTGCTCTGGCCATCCTCCGCCAACCCAGACGTTATGACGGTATCCGAAACGCTTTTTTCCCGCGCCCAAAAGCTTATCCCCGGAGGCGTGAACTCTCCGGTTCGCGCCTTTCGTGGCGTAGGCGGCACCCCCTTTTTTACGACGCGTGCCCAAGGCGCTTACTTGACGACCGCCGACGCGGAAGAGCTGATCGACTACGTGTGCACGTGGGGTCCGGCCATCCACGGCCACAACGCGGCCTGTGTGCGCGAAGCCCTCGAAGCCGCCGTGCGCAACGGCACCAGCTTCGGGACACCCAGCCCGGACGAAGTCACGATGGCCGAGCGCCTCGTCGAAATGGTACCCAGCGTCGACCGGGTGCGCATGTGCAACAGCGGCACCGAAGCGACCATGAGCGCGATTCGGCTGGCCCGCGGTTTTACGGGGCGCGATAAGCTGATCAAGTTCGGGGGGTGCTACCACGGGCATGTCGACAGCCTTCTGGTTGCGGCCGGCAGCGGCGCCCTGACCCTCGGTCACCCGGACAGCGCGGGCGTACCGGCGAGCCTAGCGGCGGAAACCCTTGTCCTGGATTTCAATGACACAGCGGCGATCGATGAGGTTTTCGGTGCCATCGGAGAACAACTCGCCGCGATCATCATCGAGCCCTACCCCGCCAATTGCGGCCTCATTCTTCCGGACTCGGGTTACCTGGAACACCTCCGCGAGGTCTGCACACGCCACGGCAGCGTGCTGATCTTTGACGAGGTGATGACCGGCTTCCGCGTCGCTCCGGGCGGTGTCCAGCAGCTGACCGGCGTGACGCCCGACCTCACGGCGATGGGAAAGATCATTGGAGGCGGCTTGCCGGTCGGGGCGTTTGGCGGACGGGCGGACCTCATGGCACACCTCGCCCCCGAAGGACCCGTCTACCAGGCGGGTACCCTGAGCGGCAACCCACTGGCCATGGCCGCCGGACTGGCCTCTCTCAATGCCCTTCAAGCCGGAGCCCCGGGTCTGTACGAACAGCTCGACCAGGCGGGCAAGACCCTCGCTGGCGCTCTGCTCGAAGCAGCTCGTGACAAGGGCCTGCCGCTTCAGGTGCCCCAGGTGGGCAGCATGTTCGCCGTCTTTTTCGCGGAAAGCCCCGTGCGCACCTATGGCGACGCCACCAGCAGCGGGACAAAGCAGTTTGCATCGTTGTTCCATGCGGCGCTCGAGGCGGGCGTGTACCTGCCACCCTCCCCTTTCGAAACCTGCTTCATTTCCACAGCCCACGGCCCTGGGGAAATCGATCGCAGTTGCGACGTCTTGACCCAGGCCTTGAAGGCGCTGTAACGTCTCCGCGTAATGCGTATTCACGTTCTGGGCACCGGGGGAGCGTTCACCGAATTTCTGGGCCACACCGCTTTCGTCGTCGAGCACGACGGCTTTCTTCTGGCCATCGACTGCCCGGACGCGTACCGCCAAGTCCTTGCCAAGCACCGGGAGCGCTCCGGAAGCTCGCTGCGGGTTGAGGACATCGACGCGTGGCTGATCACGCACCTCCACGGCGACCATTGCAACGGCCTGGAGGGCGTTGCTTTCTACCGGTCCTTTACCGAGCAGCGCAAAACGACCGTCTACGCTGCAGAAGACGTCGCCGAAACGTATTGGCGGGACCGCTTCAATTCCTCGATGGGGCGCATGCGCCATCCGGACGGTCATTGGGAAACGTGGCAGCGCGAGGATTTCTTCGAAACCTGGCAGCTCCACCCCGGTGTCATGGCGATGGTCGGGCCTCTTGAAGTGGAGATCCGCCGTACTCAGCACGCCCTTCCCGGCACGGCGGTAAGGATTACGGCCGATGGCCGGAGCTGGGCTTACTCCAATGATACCGCGTTCGATCGCGGCCTAGTCACCTGGCTCGAACGCGGCGCCCTCATCTTTCACGAAACAGGCCCCGGCAACTTCCATACGCCCTATGCGCAGCTTGCCGAACTGCCCGCCGAAACCCGGGAACGCATGCGGCTCGTCCATTATCCCGACGATTTCGTAGAAGCCCGGGAAGAAATTCGGACTGCCAAGCCAGGCGAAATCTACACGGTCTGAGCACCAGGGGGTCGAGCCAGTTGAGCGAAAACGAAACCTCCGGAATTCGTTCGGGTCAAAGCGGACCACCGCCCCAGGTGATAAACCCGCAATCATGAAACGTCCGACTTTCGCCTTCCTTGCCTGCGCCGTCTTCGCGGCGACCCTCTCCACATTGCCCGCTCAGGACACCGACTGGCGCCGGGAGGCCGATGAGCGCATCGAAGCGCTGCGCACCAGCGAAGTCTGGCTCCAGGTCCTTGACGACCGTGGCAACCTGCTGCCACAAGGAACCCAAGTAGACGTTCGGATGACCCGGAGCGCCTTCAATTTCGGCTCCGCGATCGCTTCGTGGAAGTTCGAGCAGTTCGGAGAAGACCACCCCTATTTCCAAAAGGTTCCCGAGTTGTTCAATACGATCGTCCTGGAAAACAACCACAAGTGGGCTAATTTTACAGATCCGGAGAAGCGCGCTCACGCCGACCGGCTCGTCGGCTGGGCTCGCGAAAAAGGCCTGGCGATCCGTGGTCACGGGTTTTTCTGGGGCATGACAAAGCACCCCGTCATTCCCGAGCCCTTCTTTACCGCAATCAAGGAGAATGAACCGGGCATGGAGGCGGATCTCATCGAGGCCGCCCACGCCCACATTCGCCAAGCCGGCAGCGAACTGCCGTTCGTTTACGAGTGGGACGTCATCAACGAGCCGGTGATGCAACAAGTCGCCATGAAATACCTCGGTGCGGAGACCGTCGAAGCGCAGGCAGCCTATCTCGCGGAAATGTTCCGAGTTGCAGATGAGGCCGCACCACAGGCCAACCTTGTGATGAACGAGTACCACATCCTCGCCGGTCCCCGAGCGCACGAACGCTATCTGGAACTGGCGAAAACGCTTCTGGAAATGGGGGCGCCGATCCACGGCGTGGGCTTTCAGAACCACTGGTTCAACGGCAACATGCGCCGCGATCCCAACGAAATCTTCGCGCAGATGAACGAGTATGCCGACCTAGGCCTGTCCATCAGCATCACGGAATTCGACACGTTATGGGGCGGCTGGGGCGACGACAAACTCGAGGCGCAGGGCGACTGGCTCGAAACGATGCTTGTGATCGCCTATAGCCATCCTGCCGTCGAAAACTTCCTCATCTGGGGATTTTGGGACGGGCAGCACTGGACCAACAACGCCCCTTTGTTTCTCGAAGACTGGACTCCGAAACCGGGCCACGAGGTCTGGCAGCGGCTCGTTCTGGACGAGTGGCGCACGGACGAGTCGCTGACCATCGGCGAGCAAAGCACCGTCAACCTCCGCGCCCACCATGGTGACTACGAAGTAGTCACCGAGCTCAAGGGCCGGACCTACCGGGGCCAAGTGAGCATCGGCCCCGATACGGAAGCTGAGCGCGTGATGCTGGCGCCGGAAAGCTAAAGGCGTTTGCGAGATCGCGGCCCGCTTAGCTCATCGCTTTCGGGAACAGCCGACGGGACGGGACGGCTCCGATTACCGCTTTCACTGCCGGCGGAGGCTTTCGTCAGGGCATCGCTCCACGCCGGCGGAATCGCGTTCAGTGATCTGCTGGAGAGCGGCGCCCTACCCTCGATCCTGCGCTTGCTTTTTCCCATAACCAAGGCCGTTAGATGGCAAATTGCCGGGTTTTTGGCGGTCGATTTTGCTTTAGAGATACACGACAATACTTCTAGGTTTCGGAGACGTCTCCGCAGCCTCCCGCGTATGCATGGTTCCTGAAAAGTCCTCTCAACCTAGCCTCGTTGTCGGTATCGGCGCTTCGGCGGGCGGTTTGGCCCCGCTGAAGGCTTTTGTGCGCGCTTTGCCGGAAGATACCGACATGGCGTTTGTGGTCGTCCAGCACCTCGACCCTACGCACAAGAGCCTGCTGCCGGAACTTCTCCAAAATGCCTGTCGGCTAAAGGTGGCGGAGGTCCACGATGAAGACGAAATGCTCGCGGGCCATGTTTACGTGATGCCTCAGGACACCTACCTGGAGGTTGAACACAACCGCCTGCGTTTGGTGGAGTCCGAAGACACCCGGGGCACGCGCAAGGCGATCGACTATTTTTTCCGCTCGCTCGCTGCTGAATTTGGGGACCGGTGCGCGGGGATCGTCTTTTCCGGTGCCGGGGGTGACGGTACCGCCGGCCTGCGCGCGATCAAGGCAGCTGGCGGCTTGTCGCTGGCCCAGGACCCTGAAGAGGCCGAACACCGCAGCATGCCGGAAACCGCGCTGCGCGCTAATGCCGTTGACAAGGTGGCACCGGTGAGCGAGCTACCGGCCTTGCTTTCTCAATTTGCCGATCATCCCTTGACCTTTCTGGGTGACGTTCGGGACAACAAGCCATCCGAGGCGGACGATCCCGGCAAAAGCCTGATGGAGATCGCCTCGATCCTGCGTACAAACGAAAACTTCGACTTGCGCCAGTACAAGGCGTCAACCGTTCAGCGGCGGATTGCGCGCCGGATGAGCCTCACCGGCCAAGGCGCGTACGCCGACTATTTGGACTTGTTGCGTGACAGCCCCCAAGAGCGTAACCAACTGACGCAGGACCTGCTCATCAACGTCACCGACTTTTTCCGGGACCGGGAAGCCTTCGACCTCCTGCGCAAAGAGGTATTTCCAAAAATCGTCGACAATCTGGACGGGGATGAGCCCCTGCGCCTTTGGGTGGCCGGGTGCGCCAGCGGCGAGGAGGCCTACTCGCTGGGCATCCTTGGATTGGAAGCCATGGCTGCCGCGCGCAAAAAAAACGATATCAGGATTTTCGCCACTGACATCGATGAGCACGCCATCCGGATTGCACGGCGCGGATTCTACCCCGATAGCATCGCGCGTGAGGTCCCTGGCGAATATCTCGAGACGTATTTCAACAAGTCGGAAAATGACCACTATTACAAAGTGCGGGGGTTCCTGCGGGATCTCATTTCCTTTGCCCACCAGAACGTAGCAACGGATCCCCCGTTCAACCACATGCACCTCATCTCCTGCCGAAACCTGCTGATCTACCTGAAGCGGGAAGCGCAGGAGCAGATTCTCAACTCGTTTTACTTCGCGCTGGACGGGCCGTCCTACCTCTTCCTCGGCAGTTCGGAAAGCCTGGGCAACCGTGGCGAGCTGTTTCGTACCGTCTCGAAAAAGTGGCGGATATACCAAAAAATCCCTCATCGGGACATCCGTCGCGACATTAAGCGCCGCATGCGCGTCGATGTCGCTGAAAACCTCGAAGATTATCAGACGGCTGCCGACGCCGATGACAGCGTTGACCAACACGAACGCGCACCCGCAGCGGGCCGCCGCCGCAACCGCGAGATGACGCGCGCCGACCAAATACGCCTGGCTGTGATGGAGGCCGCCACCCCTCCGTGCGTGGTGGTGGACGAGCAGGGGCAGATCCTCTTTTCCCACGGCGACGTGCGGCCCTTCATGGTCATTCCGCAAGGCGAGCCCAGCACCGAGGTCACGCAGTACTTGCTGCCGTCGATGCGCTCGCGCATCCGTAGTGGCCTGTTCAAAGTCCGCAAAAACCAGCAGCGCGGCACCGTCCACTGCGCCATGGACGAGGGTGCGGACGAAACCACCAAGCGCATGGTCCGCGTCGAGCTGGTGCCGATGCCGCGGCAGGACTTCGTTGACGGCCTGGCGGTCAGTATCGTCTTTCACGAAGCCGGCCGGACCGACACCCCTGACATCAGCTACACCCCCGACGAAGACGCGCGCGCCTATGCCGACCTCGAGCAGGAACTCGCGGAGACCAGGGAGGAGCTGCAAAACACTCTCGAGGAGCTGGACACGAGCACCGAGGAACTTAAGGCCTCACACGAAGAGGCACTCTCTACCAACTAGGAGCTGCAAACCTCGAAGGAGGAGCTTGAAGCCAGTTGGGAAGAGCTGCGCTCGCTCAACGAAGAACTGCGGACGGTCAACGCGCAGCTCAAAGAAAAAATCGACGAGCTCAAGCGGGCCAATAACGACGCCGAAAACTTTTTCGCCAGCACCGGCGTGCCGACCCTCTTCCTTGACCCTGACTTGTGCATCCAGCGCTACACGCCAGCGGCCGAGCGTCTTCTGCACATGGGCCCGCGCGATCTGGAGCGCCCCATCACCGAGCTGGACCGGGAGCTGTTGAATGAAGCCCTGCCCGAGCAATGTCGCAGCGTGCTCGACGACTTTCAGCCAGTGCGCCGCGAGATCCGCGATCCGGGCCGACGCCGCTGGTACCTACGGCAGATCACTCCCTACCGCACGGATGACCGCCACATCGAGGGCGTCGTCATTCTGTTTCAAGACATTACAGAATTGAAGGCGCTGACGGACCGGGCGAAGAGCCGCGAACGCCAGCAGGCCGCCGTCGCCAAGCTTGGCCTGCTCGCTCTGCGTAGCGCCGACCTCGAAGAACTGATGCACCAGGCCGTGCGCCAGGTGGCCCGTACGCTCAATGCCGACTACTGTAAAGTCCTGCAACACCACCCCGAGCAGCACCTTCTGCGAATGGTCGCCGGCGTTGGCTGGCGTGAAGGGCTGGTCGGCAAGGCAACGGTACCCGACGATCAGGACTCGCAGGCGGGCTACACCCTCCTTTCCAGAGAGCCGGTCATTACCCAGCTGGCCGAGGAAAAGCGTTTCGATAGCCCCGCTCTCCTGACCAAGCACGATGTAGCCAGCGGCATGAGCTGCGTGATCAACCACAGCCAGCCCGCCTACGGCGTGATTGGGGTGCATTGCCGGGATGTCCGAGAGTTCACCGTCGACGATGCCAATTTCCTGCAGTCGGTTGCCAACATGCTCTCAACGGCGCTTCAACAACGCACGCACCAGTCAGCCCTGCACGAGAGCGAGAACCGCTTCCGCACGATGGCCAACAGCATCCCGCAGCTGGCCTGGATGACGGATGAAACCGGCTACATTTTCTGGTACAACCAGCGCTGGTATGACTACACCGGCACCACCCTGGAGGACATGCAGGGTTGGGGCTGGCAGAAGATTCACCATCCCAATCACATCGAGCGGGTGGTGCGCATCATCAAGCACAGCTTCGACACCGGAGAGGCGTGGGAAGACACCTTTCCTCTCCGCGGCAAGGACGGCCAATACCGCTGGTTCCTCTCCCGAGCCCTGCCCATCCGCGACGAGCACGGCAAGATCGTCAGGTGGTTCGGTACCAACACCGACATCACCGAAAATCTGGAAAAGGAAGCCGCCCTGCGAGCCAGCGAGCGAAAGCTGCGCCTGGCCAAAGACGCCGCCCGCCTTGGCCTCTTCGATTACGATATCCCCAACGAAAGCATCTCTTGGGACCCGCTGCTGCACGAGATTTGGGGCGTGGACCTCGAAACTCCGGTAACCTATGACCTCGCCCTTGGCGGCTTACATCCCGACGACCGCGCCCCCGCCGAGGCAGCCGTTTTGCGTGCCCTCGCCCCCTCGGGCGACGGCCTTTACAACATTACCTACCGCGTCATTAATGCACGCACCGGTAAGGTGTCCTCGGTCAACGCCTCCGGCACGACTGAGTTCGTCGACGGAAAGCCGGTTCGCATGGTTGGCCTCGTCAACGATGTCACCGAGATTTACGAGGCCCGTGAGGCGATCGCACGCAGCGAGTACCGCCTGCGCCTCGCCAAGGAGTCCGCTCGCCTCGGCATGTTCGACTACGACATTGTCAACAACCGCATCGAGTGGGACCCCCTTCTGCGGGAGATTTGGGGTATCGCGCCAGACGAAACCGTCACCTTCGAAACGTTCTCCCGCGGGCTTCCGCCCGAGGATCTCGCCCATACTCAGGCCGCGATTGACCGTTCCTTCGATCCGGAGGGCGATCGCCATTTCGAGGCCACATATCGCGTCGTAAACGCCAAGACCCAGGAGCTTTTCTGGGTTCACGCCTCAGGGCAGGTCGAATTCGAACAAGGGCGAGCTGTACGGATGATCGGACTGGTCAACGACATCACGCACCAGGAGAATACCCGGACTCAACTCGCCAACAGCGAACACCGTTTGCGCCTCGCCAAAGACGCAGCGAGGCTCGCGGTGTTCGATTTCGACATGGTGAACGATCGCGTCGAATGGGACGAGCGCATGGGAGAAATTTGGGGAATCCCGCGCACCAACCACATCACCCTGGCCGACGCCTTCGGATCCATTCACCCTGATGATCACGAGAAGGTAAGGGCGGAGGTAGAGCGCTCGTGCAATCCGGACGGCGACGGCTACTACGCCTGCACCTACCGCGTAATCAACCAGCGAAGCGAGCGCCTGCACTGGATCAGCGCTTTCGGCGTCGTCCATTTCAAAGATCGGCAACCGGTCCGCATGATCGGACTGATCGACGACGTTACCGATCAGGAGGAAATCAAGCAACAGCTCCGTGCGGCGATTACCGAGCTGCAGGATACCGACCGCAAGAAGAACGACTTCCTTTCCATCCTTGGCCACGAGTTGCGCAACCCGCTGGCGGCGCTCAGCGGGTGTGTTCAGGTACTCGCTGAAGAGGTGCCCGAACAGGGCGAATTGCTGAGTATCATGCACCACAGCACGCGCACGATGGCGAGATTGCTCGACGACTTGCTAGACCTCAAACGCGTTTCGTCGAGCACCATTGAGCTCGAACTCGAGCCACTCGATCTGAGCGAATTGCTGAATGATATCTCCCGGATCATGCGGGATCGGCTCACGGAGCGGAAGCACCGGTTTGAAGTTGTCATCGAGCCGGGGTTGACAGTCCATGGCGACGCTGTCCGCCTCGAGCAGGTCTTTACCAATCTGCTCGTCAACGCAGCAAAGTACACCCCCGAAGGCGGTGATGTGATTTTGCGCGCGCATCGCGAGGGCGACAAGGTGTTTGTGGAAGTCGAAGATACCGGTATGGGCTTTGCGAAAGGCATGGCATCGAAGTTATTCGACCCCTTTTACCAGGTAAAACCGGACAATCAGGCCGCTTCAGGCCTCGGCATCGGCTTGGCCCTTTCGCGCAAGCTCGTCGACTTGCATGGCGGAACAATCAGCACTTATAGCCCGGGCCCAGGGCAAGGAGCAACCTTCACGGTGCGCCTGCCCCTCGGCAAGCCCGCTCAAAACGACACCCCGCAAGAGCCAGCCCAAACCGCTGTGGCCAATGAGTTAAAGGTGCTGCTGGTCGAGGATCATGAGAGCATCCGGCGGATGATGCCGATTCAGCTGCAAGCGCTGGGTTGCCAGGTGGAAACGGCGGCAAACGGCGAAGAAGGGCTGTCAAAAGCGGCTGAGTTCCAACCTGACGCTGTCGTGCTGGACATTGGCTTGCCGGATATTACCGGACATGAAGTCGGTCGACGGCTGCGCCAACGGGGCTACCGAGGCCGCCTGATCGCCCTTTC
>JBHJGW010000243.1:0-10358 GCA_050331415.1 Opitutales bacterium
CATGCCGGGCGCTGGTCAGGCCATTGCTGCCGATCCCGCTGTTGGGGGCGTCTTCATAGGTGGCCTGCCCGTCCGATGCGAGCCCCACGATGCTTAAACCCGGGACGATTTCCGAGCCGTCGATGACGCTGGATTTTGGCATCACGGCGACTGCGCATGAATCCACCGTCACCGTACCCGTAAGGTCGCCGACGTCGGCCGTTTCCCCGCCTCCACTGGCGATGCTGATCCCGTAACCGCGCAAGCGTGCGAGAAACGCCTCAGTTCCCGCGATCAGCTCAGCGAGCGCTTCGCCGGGGAAGTTGCGGGCGTTACGGTTGACGGTGCTGCTGAGCAAGATGCCGCTGGTGCAGCCCACGCACAGCAGGTCGTCTAGGTTCATGGCGATACTGTCCTGTGCGATGCCGCGGAATACGGAGGCATCACCGGTTTCGCGATAATGCTAGTAAGCGATGATGCTTTTGGTGCCGCTACCGTCGGCATGGATGACGTTACATTTGAACGGGTCGCTGGTCAGGAAGTCCTCGGTGATTTTACAAAACGCCCCCGGAAAAACGCCGGCGTCTAGCCGGTCGACCACCGCATGCACGTCGGTCTTCGAGGAAGAGACACCGCGCTGCGCATAGCGCGAATGCTCGGAGGCGGCTTTGGTAGCGCGCTTGCCTTTCGGTTCCGTCGCCACGCCATCGCTGCTCCCTTCGGAGGGCGGCTGCACCACGGCGCTCGACATGTGTGGCACTGACGCGCGCCCGGCGGAGGCCGCCACCTCATATCCGCGTCGCGGCGCGCTTCGCACGAGTCCGGCACTCTCGAGGTGGCGAAAGGCTTTTACGACTGTATTCAGCGCGAGTCCGCGCTCCCGCGCAATCGTTCGCAGACTGGGCAGCGCTTCGCCGGGGGTCAGCTGCCCGGTATTGATTGCGAAATGCAGGCGGTCGGCAAGCTGCCGGTACAGGGGGCTCGGTGCGGAAGGGTCGAGGCGCAATTCGGGGAGAGGCATGCCTCAGGATGATAAAGCGCCGAGGGGAGACGCAAGCGTGATCTGCATCAGGAGCGAGGTACAGAGACCTGCGGTTCAACCGGTAATTGCCGAATTCCTGAAGGCAAAAAACGCAGACCAGCGATATATGCTGATGAGTCGAGGAAGCATCAGCTGCGCTGAACCCATTCTTCTGCCGTCTTTAGCTGACCAGTCGCTTCGTCATTTGGCGTCTTGCGGCAGGTACGGTAACGATGGTCCACAGGAACAGGGAAGGTAGGGCCCAGGCAGGGAAGGGCACCTCGAGAGTCAGCCCGCGGACCGCTTCGACCAATGCGGTCAAGGGCAGGGCATAGACGACTGGCTGGAACCATTCCGGCAAGGTGCTGACGGGGAAAAAGACCCCGCAAAACAGAAACATGGGGATGGCTACGAGGTACTGCGGGTAGTTGAGCTCCTCGATGGTGCGGGAACGGCCGGCGCAGAAAACGCCCATCGAGCCAAACAGCAGTCCTCCAATGCACACCAAGGGTACCGAGGCGAGCGCGCCGAGGGGATCGAAGTCACCCAGAATGACGCCGATTAGGAGCACCATCGCCGCGGAGAAACTTGCGCGCGTGGCGTCCCATATGAGCTCCGCCCAAAGCACTTCGCTAAGGGTGATGGGGGTCACGGCGATGGCCTGGAAGATCCGCTGGTAGTACATCCGAATAAACGACCCGTAGGCCCCTTCAAAAAAGCCCTGCAACAGGACCGCCTGCCCCGCCACTCCGGCGAGCACAAACTGCCGATAGCTAAGGGCAACGCCGTCCACGCTCATGTCGCCAATCATCGCGTGCATGCCGACGCCGAAGGCAAACAGGATCAGCATCGGCTCGACGATGGTGACCATCAATCCGTACAGCCAGCTCTTGCGAAAAATCGCAAAGTAGCGCTTCCATACAAGCCAGATGGCAGCAGGGCTATCTTTCGGGCGCAGGGTCACGGATGTTGGTGTCTAACCGGAGGTTGGCAAAGAACTTACGCCTCCAGGCTGCTTCCCGAGAGCTTCAAAAACACGTCTTCGAGATTCGGCGGACGTTTCCACGTAAGGCCAGGGCGTACTTCCTCGGTGACCTCTTCCGTGCCGATGTGACGTTCGATGAGTTCCCGGGGCGGGGCGACATCGAGGATTTTTCCGCGGTAGATCAGCGCAATGCGGTCGCAGAGGCGCTCCGCCTCGTCCATGTAGTGCGTCGACAGCAGCACGCCGAGGCCGCGTTCGCGCTCTTCGATAAGGATGCGCCAAAGGGCGCGCCTGGCATCGGGGTCGAGCCCCGTCGTCGGTTCGTCGAGGATGAGCAAGTCGGGCGAGGAAATGAGCGCGCGCGCCACCTGCAGCCGTCGCTGCATTCCGCCAGACAGGTGCTCGACGAGCTCGTCGCGCTTCTCGGTCAGCTCGAAGCGTTCTAGCAGCACCTCCGCACGTTGGCGCCCCTCGCGCTCGGGCATCCCGAAATACGTCGCGTGGCGGACAAGCTGGTCGAGCGCCGAAAAATCGGTGTCGAGGTTCTGCTCCTGGGCACACACGCCCATGCGGTGACGGGCCGCCTTCGGCTCAGCGGCAACATCGAGGCCAAACAACCGGATGGTACCGCTGGTCACCGGAAAGAAGCCGGTGCAGCAGGCGATTGTGGTCGATTTTCCCGAACCGTTTGGTCCTAGCAGACCGAGGCACTCGCCAGCAGCGATCTCAAGAGACACATCATCGACCGCCACGAGCTCCGGCCTGCCCCTGGCACGGTAGACCTTCCGCAGATCTTCAACTTGCAGCGGAGGTGCGTTAACAGCGGGCGTGGAGGCAGCGGCCATAGCGAATCTCTACGCAACGAGGTGTCGCTTCGAAGTCAAGCTATGCGTCCTGCCAGCGGACGGTGTCATACCATCTTACCGAATAGATCGGTAGATTGAACGCCGGGTGGCGGCTTCGGATGCTTTTGGCGCAGAGCGGCGTTCGCGATGACGAGGCGGGGCCTACAGGCCCAGCCGTCGCCCTCGCTGCCTTGCCTCTGCATCCAAAATCATCTCGAGCAATTTACCGACCTTTCCGGCAAGATGGTATAAGCCGAAAAAAAACGCCGGCAGGTGTGGGCCGGCGTGTGAATACGGCGCAGCTGGCTGACCCCAGCTGCGGTTGGATGACAAATCTATTGCGTCTCGCGTTTGACGACGATGCCGAAGGTAATGAGCGCCAGCCCGGCAAAAAGCAGCTCGACGCCGACGAGAATGCCGATGAACCAAAGAGCGGACACCGGCCAGCCGGTCCAGATCAATAGCGCAATGACAATTCCAAGGATACCGCTGACTATGTTGAGCGTACTGCTGCGCACGCCTGCAGTATGAAACGGCACAACGTGGATGAGGCGCAATACGCCGCTGACGAAGAAGACCACTCCCAGCACAATCGTCAATGCCGCCATGCCTTCGAAGGGGTTGACGAGGATCAAAATGCCGGCGAAGGCGGCGAGCACGCCGGTGGCGATGGGCACCCAGCCATGCTTGGCTCCCTTGACGGAGCCTGCGGAAACCGCCTGCAATGCCCCTCCGATCAAAAGGGCGACGCCAACCACCAGGCTGGTAACGACGCTCGCAATGAAGGGCAGAATGAGGGCCAGGAGCCCAACAATCGCAAGCACCACACCAAGAGTGAGGGTCCAGCGGGTCTGCGATTTGATCTGTTCCGGGGTACGGTTCAGTACGCCAGGAAGGCGAATGGCGGGAGAGGCGTCTTGGGTAATCATAAAGAGGGGAGGGTTGATGCTTTCAATTGTGCTGGGCCTGATGCGGTAGGGCGCCACCAGATTTAATCCCGGTGACGCAGGAACCCCATCAATTCACGGGTCTGGGCGAAGCCCTGGTTACGCGACCTCGCGGGCGGCCTCGACGATGTGGCTGGCGGAGATACCGTATTTTTCCAGGAGTTCGTCGGGCTTGCCCGAGCGTGGAACTTCCCGCACGGCCAAGTGCCGCCATTTGAACTCGCGCCCTTCGAGGGCGCTCAGGACGGCTTCTCCGAGGCCGCCTTCGGGGTAATGGTCTTCCACTAAGACGATTGCGCCCGTCTTCGCGACACACCGTGCCAGTGTCTCGACATCGACTGGCTTCACGCTGAAGAGGTCGATCACGCGCGCCTTAATCTTTTGCGTTTCCAGCTGGTGCTGTGCTTTCAAGCACTCGTGCAGCGTGACGCCAGCGCCGACCAAAGTCACGCGGTCGTGGTCGGTCTCACCCCACACCTTGCTGCCGCCGATCTCAAAATCGGTATCATCGGCGTAGATTGTGGGCAGTTTGCCGCGGGTCAGGCGCTGATACGCAATTCCGTTGACTGGGCCGACCAGGGTGGTCGCCGCATGCGTGGCAACGGCGTCCGAAGGATACAGGACGGTGCTGCCGGGCAGGGAGCGGAACATCGCGAGGTCTTCGAGCCCCATTTGCGTCGGACCGTCGGGTCCGATCGAGACGCCTGCGTGCGTTCCAGCGATCTTGATGTCCGAAAACGAAATGCCCGCCATGCGCAACTGGTCGAAGGCGCGGGTGAGGAAGGCGGCAAAGGTAGCCACGTAGGGCAAGAAGCCACGCTTGCCGAGGCCGATCGCCATGCCGACCATATTCTGCTCGGCGATGAAGCACTCGACCGCCCGTTGCGGGTACTGGTCGAAGAAAGCCTGCGTCTTGGTCGAGTTCTTAACATCCCCGTCGAGGGCGATGATATCCTCGCTGCTTGCGGCAATTTCCAGCAGGGCGTGCCCATATGCTTCCCGCGGGGAGACGTCTTTGCCGATTTCGTACTCCGGCTTGCCGATCGTAACAGGAACCTCGGGGACCCGGGCGGGCTCGGTTTCGTGCGGCACGCGCAGTTCCAGGCGCTCGCTGTCTTCCGGGTGAATTTCCTCCAGTGCTTCGGAGGGTTCATCGAGTGCCTTGCCGTGCAAGCCTTCTTTATCTTCGGCCTGGGAGACTCCGGCGCCCTTCTTCGTCATCGCAAGGACGACTTGCGGCCGCCCCTGGGTGTTGCGCATCTCCGCGAGGGCGGTGGAAAGCTTCTCTGGATCGTGGCCGTCTACGATTTTTGTCTCCCAGCCGAAGGCGGCGAACCGTGCCTCGTAGGTGGAGGCGTCATGCTCGAGCATCGTGGGGGCGCTTTGGCCTAGGCGGTTGACATCCACGACGGCGGTCAGGTTGTCCATTTTCTCGTGCGAAGCGAGGGCTGCGGCTTCCCAGTTCGAACCCTCTGCCGTTTCGCCGTCGCCCAGCAGAACGTAAACGCGGCTACCGGCGTTTTCCCGGCGTGCGGCCCACGCCATGCCCAGACCCATGGGCAAACCTTGGCCAAGCGACCCCGTGGCAACTTTCACCCACGGGTTCCGGGGCGTCGGGTGGCCCTCCTGGCGGCTGTCGATGTCCCGCAGCGAAAGCATTTCGTCGCGCGAGATCATGCCGGCCTGATGATACGTTGCCCACAGCACGGGCGCAGCGTGTCCTTTGGACAGGACAAATTCGTCGTTGGACGGGCTGTAGGGGACGTTGGGGTCGAAGCGCATGGCGTCGAAAAAGAGCACGCTCATGATCTCCGCGCACGAAAGACTGGAGGTCGG
Organism: Opitutales bacterium; assembly: GCA_050331415.1. GTDB lineage: Bacteria > Verrucomicrobiota > Verrucomicrobiia > Opitutales > Cerasicoccaceae > DAIQNO01. Next base: position 5,614 of record JBHJGW010000243.1, read on the forward strand.
GTGTCCGGAACCAGCTGCGTCGGTGGCCTCAATGCTGTCACGCCGCAAGCGGTCAGCCATGGCGGAGAGCAGTTCGTTACGGCGGGAAGTGGAATCAGCTTCAGTAATGAGCATAGTGAAATTGGGTTGGATAGTTTTTTGTTGTCACCCTATCTAGAAACAAACGTGCCGAATTCGGACCTGCGCCTTGTACGATCTCTGCAGTCAGGGCCCTAAAGCGCAGGTGTGAAGGGGTTTGATTCCCGCGTCCGTCCTTTTTGGGATGAATCCGCGCAATTCCTATCGCGAAGGCACGATCGAAATATTCCGAGAAAAATGTTTGGCGAAATGCGAGTGCCTGGCTCTAGGCATCGTGCGTTCTGCAGCTCATTCTCGATCAGCGTCCGGGAGGGAGAATTCGCGGTTCCCCGTGCAACATAGCAAAGTCGCACTCAAATTTGGCTGCATTTCACCGGTAGAAATGGGTGGAAGTCTCTCCCGAAGACATTTGTGTCTTCGAGCAGTCCGCTCCAGTAGCTGAAAGTGCCCCGATGGACATGGGTTGGCATAAGGACTGCGTTTCTTCGTTTCGTGATAACTTCGCTCCTCGACACCGATCTCTACAAGCTGACGATGCAGCAAGCGCTTCGCCGGTGCGGGATCCATGGGCAAGCGAGGTATTCTCTAATTCAGAGGGGGCGCCCCCTCATGTTGCCACACTGCGACTTCAATCGTCTGCGTCAGCTGGTTGACGCGATGGCGCTAATTCGCCTAACCCATTCCGAACGAGCGTACCTGGGGGAGCTGGGCTACTTCGACGATCACTATTTGTCGTGGCTTTCGCGGTATCGTTTCGACCCTTCCGAGGTTACGCTCACTCGGGATGCTGGAGGCGTCCTTCACTGCGAGATCGAAGGGCCGTGGGAGCGTACGATTCTTTGGGAAACACCTTTGCTGGCGCTCATCAGCGAAGTCGCGCATGAATCGAATGACGATGGGGCGGACCTTGCCGACTTCCGACGTCGCTCCAATGAGAAAGGCGAGCGCCTGGCACAACTCGGTGCCCAATTCGTCGATTTTGGAACCCGGCGTCGCCGCAGTTTCGAAGCTCAGCGAACGGCGTTGACGGGCATGGTTCAAACCGCGGGCAACGCCGGATTCAAGGGCACGAGCAACCTCTATTTCGCGCAGCTGCTGAACCTGCCCGTCTCGGGTACGATCGCTCATGAGTGGATCATGGCCCACGCTGGCTTATACAATGTTGTGGAGGCCGACTCCCGCGCTCTCGAAAACTGGATGGCGGTTTATGGTCCGGAAAAAACGGTTGCGCTGACTGACACCTACACACTCAACCATTTTCTGCGTAACCTCAACGCTGACACAGCCGAGGTCATCAAAGGCTTCCGGCACGACAGTGGTGACCCTTTTGACTTCACCGATAAGGTGGTTTCCCATTTGCGGCGCCAAGGCATCGATCCGCGCGAGAAGGTTCTGGTGTTCAGTGATGGCATTACCGTTGCGCGGGCCGAAGAAATTCTCAACTACGTTGGCGGCCGCGCCGGTGTCAGTTTTGGCATCGGGACCAACCTTACGAACGATTTCCGCGAACCGCCCTTCGATATCGTCATTAAGATGACGAGTTTCGACGGAAGTCCGGCGGTAAAACTTACCGACGAGCCCGGGAAGGCCGTTGGTTCGCCAGAGGCTGTTGAGCAAGTACGGGATGAGATTTTTGCCGCTCCACTTCCCTCCGCTCAGGCGATGTATCTGGCCCGCCAAAGCGCCTGATAGCGCGTAGCTTTTCCCCTAGCATTTTACCACTTTATGAATCCCCTCCACCAACTCTACGAATTCGGTCAAAGCGTTTGGATGGATAACCTTTCGCGGGAGATGTTCGGTAGTGGCCAGCTCAAGCAGTTCAAGAGCGACTATGGCCTTACCGGTATCACGTGCAATCCCACCACCTTCGCCAAGGCGCTCAGTAGCGGAGATGCTTACGATGACGATATTCGCGCCCATGCCGAGCAGGACCACAGCCCCGAACAGGCAGTTGAAGAGATGCTCGCGAAAGATGTGCGGATGGCCTGCGATGTCTTTGCCGACATCTATGAGAAGACCAACGGTGAAGACGGTTTTGTCAGCATCGAGGTAGCCCCAAACCTCGCCCGGCATACTCAGGAAACGATTGAAGCAGCCCGCCGGATGTGGCGCCTCGTGGACCGGCCGAATTGCATGGTCAAGATTCCGGGCACCCGGGAAGGTCTGCCCGCCATCGAGCAGGCACTCGTTGACGGGATCAACGTCAACATAACCCTGCTGTTTTCGCCCGAGCGATATGAAGAGGTAGTCGACGCGCACGTTGGCGCACTCAAGCAGCGCTCTGCCGCCGGGCTGCCCATCAAGCACATCGCTTCCGTTGCGAGCTTTTTCCTGAGCCGTATCGATGTGATGGTCGACGAGTTATTGGCCCACCGTGCGCCGCCAGGCGCTCCGAAGGGTGGCTCAATGGCCGGCCAGTTGATGGGGAAAACCGCTATCGCCTGCGCAAAACAGACGTATCAGGCCTTTGAGCGACTCTACGGCGAGAACCCCGCCTGGCAGACCCTCGCCCAACACGAGCCCCGACTGCAGCGTCCGCTTTGGGCAAGCACGGGCGTCAAAAGCCCCGACCTGCCCGAAACCTATTACGTGGACGCGCTCGTGGCCCCGCAAACGGTCAATACGATGCCCGAAAAGACGCTGAAGGCCTACGCGGAAGAGGGGAACCCGTCGGAGTCGGCTATCAAAGTCGATATGGGGGTTGCTGAGCAGCAAATCGAGGCGCTTTCAAAATTAGAGATTCATTACCGCGACATTGCGCATCGGCTCGAAGACCAGGGTATCCAGAAGTTCGTCGACTCATGGGATCAAGCGCTCGCCACCGCAAAAGAGCGCCTCGACGAAGCAAAAAAACAACACGCTTAGCGCAGGGTATCGTTTCTCCTCTACCGTTGAGCCGCCACCTTCCCTTCAACTCCCGCGGCAAAGGATAAATCAACTTCCCTCTTTCGAGCAGCAAGGCCAAAGCCGGTCGCGTCCCGACCCCCAACAGGAGACGAGCAACCCACCCCGGGGCGCGACCGGCACTTTTTTTCGCCACGACGACGTAACGCTGCCAGACCCTTGCCCTCTACTCACTCACCCGGCCAAGGAAAAATCGACTTCTCCTCTTTCGAGCAGCAAGGCCAAAGCCGGTCGCGTCCCGACCCCCAACAGGAGACGAGCGCGACCGGCACTTTTTTCGCCACGACGACGTAACGCTGCCAGGCCCTTGCCCTCTACTCATTATTATACCACCTTACCGAATAGATCGGCAGATTGAACACCGCGTGGCGGCTTCAAATGCTTTGCGCAGAGCGGCGTTCGCGACGACGAGGCGAGGCCTACGGGCCAGCCATCGCCTATGCTGCTTTGCTCTGCATCCAAGATCATCTCGATCAATCTAACGACCTCGCCGGCCAGATGGGATAACCCTTGCTCCTCAATTTCAATGCAACGCGGAAAGCGTGCTCCGTGAAGAGCCCGCTTTCGCGTTGGAGGTTGCGCACTGTTTATTACCGGGCGCGGCGGTTGCGAAGGGCTTCGCGGGCAGCTTCACGCTCTGTTTCGTCGAGCTGGCCATCGCCGTTGAGGTCGAACTGGTCCTTTGCGCGGCGTCGCATTTCGGCGTTGCGTTGGCGACGTTCCGCCCAGCGGGCAGCGGATTCGTCGGCCGCAGCCTGCTCGCTGTCGTTGAGTACCCCGTCGCCGTCTTCGTCGAAACGCGGAATCACGTACCGCTCGTGGACGGCTTCTTTAGCTTCTTCGCGTTCGGTTTCCGAGAGCACACCGTCGCCATTGGCGTCGAACTCGGCTTTCAGTTCCGCGAGAAACTCGCGAGCGGCGGCTTGGGCGTCAGCGCGCTCGCGGCGGTTTAGGGTGCCATCGCCGTCGGAGTCAAAGCGCTCGGCGATGTGAGGCGGCAGCGCGAGAGCACTGGCGCGGCGGTTTTTCAGGGTGCCCGGCTGGGCAAGCGCCGTGGATGTAAGGGCCAGGCCAAGAAGGGCGGCGCCTGCGATGAGGAGGTTGTGCTTTGAGGTCATGCTGAACGGTATTGGGTTGAGGTTCAGCGGAAGAAACCTCCGCGAATTGCCAAAGGTTGCACGAAATCCTCGATTCACCAGGATGCGCTGTAGCTAGTTTCTCCTTACGGCTGTCGCCGAAAGTTAACTGCAGCCGCACCCGTGGTGGCCTGGATTCCGTTGTTTGAACGTTCCCGACCAAGTCCAGGGGTCGGGCGTTCGCAACCATGCCCTAACTTTTGCCGGGGGGCTTCGGAGGAGGCGCTTTTGGCTTGGGCGGTGGCGCCTTGGGCGCCGGGTAGGCCCGCGCGGGGGCGGTCTTCGGCGCGCCAGTCGTCGAGCTCCTCTTCGTCGCAGTTGCAGGGGCAGGGGAGGGCGCGCCATCTTTTTTCTGGCCCATGGCGATGGGCACGATGATGGCGATGGCGACGACCACCACGACCGCAATCACGATCGGCACCACCGGAGAGGTGCCGCTGGCGGATGCTGGATCGGCGCCAGATGGCGTGGCTGAAGCTGCGCCATCTGGCGTCCCTTCAGCGGTACGCGTTGTAGCGGCTTCCTGTCGCGCCGCGCGCAGTTGAAGGTCGAAGCTGATGTCGGTGCTGGTGCGTATCCAATTGTGAACACGCACCGCGATGACGTTCTCGCCCCACGTCAGGTGCC
>JBHJGW010000244.1:0-13131 GCA_050331415.1 Opitutales bacterium
ATGCGCTTCAACCCGCGACGCTCACGGCTTTGGCCAAGCGCCGGGGGAACGGTCCCCACGCCGTGCTGACGCCCCATGCCGGCGAGTACGCACGCCTCCGGGGCACCCAGGCGGGCCCGGTGCCCAACGAAATCCTTCGCGCCTTTTGCGCTGAAAATAACGTGGTCACCGTGCTCAAGAGCTCCTTTTCGCAGGTCGCCTGTGCCGACGAAGTTGTCTACAGTCCGACTGGGGGTCCGGTACTCGCGCGGGGTGGCTCCGGCGATGTGCTTGCCGGGTTGATCGCCGGGATGCTCGCCCAGAGTCCGACGGAGCCCTTTCTCTCAGCCTGTCGTGCACAGCACTGGTACGGCCTCGCCGCTGACACGCTTGCCCGTCGAAGCGGTCACCACGCCACCACGACGAGCGAACTCATCGATGCCATGGCTCCCGCACTCCGCGAGCTTTAAGCCCTGCTAGACGGCAAGCCAGGTAACTTGGAGCAGCGATAGCCTGCCCTGGAAAGCGTTTACCCGTGCCGGCAATGCGTGACGTGAGCCGATTCCAACGCGGGAGACGTTCCGGGCGAGGTGACGCGAACTCGACCTCTGACTGTTCATTTTCAGTTCGCCCCGAAATCAAGGGAAGGTCCCCGCAAGACCGCCCTTCGAGCAGAATTTGGATAACAGCCTCGCTCCCCCATGATGCGCGGTTTACCGGTTGCCGGTATCGTTATCCACCTCGAGGGCGCCGACGGCGAACGCAAGGCGTGCGCGGGAGGTGCCGACCGCGGCGGCGGCGTCGACGCTTTGGCGGCGGGCTTCGGCAAGCTCTTGCTGCGCGGTTAGGAGGTCGAGAAGGTCGCTCAGTCCGTTCTGGTAGCTGCGGCGGATGGCCTCGAGCGCTTCTTCGCGGGCTTCGACAGCCGCCGCCGAGGCGGTGAGCTGCTCGCGGGCGCTTCGCCATCCGAAATAGCTTTCCCAGACTTCGCTGATCACTTCCAGTTCATTCTGGATAGCCTGCTGGCGTGCTTGGCTGAGCTCTGCCTGGCGCTGCACGATCTGATACCGCCGCTGAAACCCCTGGAACAGCGTCCACTGCAGGGCGAGGCCGGCGGAGTACCGATGGGTGTCGTCGAAGTTGTCATCGGTGTAGCCTGTCCAGCTCCCGTCAGCCGTGAAGACGAGATCGGGCGAGGTTGAGGCCCGAGCTTCGTCGAGGGTTTCCTCGGCGGCCTCGATCTCGGCATTGGCCTGCTTCAGCAGAGGGCGCTGGCGCAAAGCTGTGGCAATGGCTTTAGAGATCGTGTCTGCGGGCACCGGCAGGTCGGCGGTGGCGTTGAGCTTGCGGATCACCAGCTGGCTGTCCACGCGCACGCCGAGCGCACGGGCGAGGCGGGCGCGGGCGCTCTCGATATCGGCGCGGTCGGCGGCGAGCGCGGCTTCCGCGGTGCGCAGGTCGGCTCGGGCGCGCAGGACGTCTGGCCGGGTGCCGAGGTCGTTATCGAGCCGGCGCTGAGCGGCGTCGAGCGTTGCGGCGGCGTTTTCGCGGAAGGCTTCGTCGGCTTCGAGAGCTGCCTCGGCTGCAGCCAGTGCAAAGTAGGCCTGTGCTGTTTCGAACATGATGCTCTGCAGGCTCTGGTTGAAGCTATAGTTGGCGGCCGCGAGAGCCGCTTCGGCTGCGTCGATAGAGCTTTCACGCTCGCCGAAGTCATACAGCAGCCAGCTCAGCGAAAGGGCGGGGCCGTAGCTGTTGAAGGTCGAAGTGTCGCCGGAGATGGCAGCGCCGCCGCCACCCGTGCCGCCACCGCCAGCATTTCCGCCACCGCCGGTTCCACCGCCGAAGAACGTCGATTCCTGACGCGACGCCTGAAAAGAGAAGTCCAATTGGGGGTAGTAGGCCGAGCGGGCCTGATTGACTTGAGCGGCGCGGGCACGGGCAACGTGCCAGGCGCGGCGGGTTTGCGGGTTGTTGCTCAATGCGATGCCCAGCGCTTCCGCGAGGCTCAGCGGATCGGCGGTTTCGAGGGTATTCGTCCCCACCGGCCCGTCTTCCGGTTCGGCCACAAAGGCGTAGGCGACGCCGGGCACCGGGACGTTCGGGCTGAAAACACCGCCTGGGTCGACGTCGTCTGCCGCCGCCACGGGTTGCTCCTGCTGCCAGGGGGCTTCGGGTGACTCGGAGGTCATCTCACCGACGGGATGCGCGCAACCTCCGAAAAGCAGCGCCGCCGCTATCGTTAAACTGATGTCGTGGAATTTCATGACGAGGGAGTCGTCTGGCCCTTGGTCGTGGCGTCCATGGTCGGAAAGTGGGCGCTGATGCACCGAGAATCAACCGACCGGGAATGGGTTGTCGACGGCTTTACTTCAGGCGCTCGCCGCGTTGGAGCACGGGAATCTTGTCGAAGACGTTGCGTTGGAGCCAGTCGAAGATCAGGTAGAAGGCCGGTGTGATAAAGAGGGTGACGATTTGCGCGAAGATGAGGCCGCCGACAATGGCGAGGCCGAGCGGCATCCGCGCTTCGCCATCGGCACCGAAGCCGAGGGCGATGGGCAGGACGCCAAATACCGTCGACAGCGTTGTCATAATGATCGGGCGGAACCGTTCGAGGCTGGCTTCGTAAACGGCGTCGAAGGGCTTGAGGCCGCCTTCCTGGCGCATCAGCGCGAAGTCGACTAGCAGGATACCGTTCTTCTGCACAATGCCGAGCAGCATGAACAAACCGATAACTGCGTACAGCGAGAATTGCTGGTCGAAGATCGCGAGCGTGAAGATACCGCCGGCAAGCGCCACGGGCAGGGCGCCCATTACGGTGAGCGGCTGCGCATAGCTTTCGTAGAGGATGCCGAGGGTGATGAACATCGCAAAGCCCGCCGCGATCATCAGGAAACCGAACGAACGGAACGACTCTTGAAATGCCTCGGCCTGGCCGCGGAATTCCGTGGTCAGCCCCGCGGGCGCGACCCGTTCGGCGATGCCTGTAATGAACTCCGTGGCCTCCCCGATGGTGGCGCCTTCGGCAAGGTCGAAGGAGATCGTGACGGAATTGAAGTTGTCGATATGGTTGATCGCCAGCGGACCAGTCGTTGGCTGGTAGTTCGCGATCGCGCCGAAGGGCACGAGGCTGTTCTGCGTCAGGCTCGTCACCGGGAGGTCGTCGCCCGTTGGCAGGTAGATGCTCTCGAGGTCCTCAGGGTCGGCTTTGAAGGTGTCGTCGACTTCGACGATAACGTCGTACTGCTGGTTGTCCGCTTTGATCAGATAACTGAAGTTGGTGGAATAGGCCTGCTGCAGCATGCGACCGAATTGGACCGCGCCAACGCCGTAACGCGCAGCGGCGTCGCGGCGGACGTCCACCGTAACCTCTGGATTGTCCAGAAAGAGATCGCTTTGCACGTTGGAGAACAATTCCCCCATTTTGCCGAACATGGCTCCCTCGATGGCCTGTGCAGCCTCGTAAACCTGGTCGGTGTTGATGCCGTAGATGCTGTAGGCGTACTCCCCCTGCTGGCCTCCCGGACCCGTTGTCGAGATTTCCAGGGTCGGCTGCGGTCGGACGGCCGGAATCACACCGGGGATACCCCCAGCGGCTCCCATGATCGCGCCGTTGACCGCCTGAATATCCATCTCGGGTTCGCGCTCGCCGGGCTTGTTCAGCGAGATGAAGGAAATGATGAAGTTGCTCTGCAGAAAGGCGCCGACGCCGCTAACCGTGACGAACTGCTCAACGTTCGGCACGCCTGCGATGGCCTCATCGATCTGTCCTTGCAATTCGGATACCTTTTGCGGAGATGCGCCGGTGCGGGTCAGGAAGATGCCGGAAATGAAGGAGCTGTCCCCCGTCGGCAGGAAGGTTTGCGGGATGCCGCGGAAAACCAGAAAGCCGCCCAGGCCGATCAGCAGCCAGACGGGGACCGAGGCCCACCAGAACTTCAAGTTCAGGCGAAGCAGGGGCTTGTACAGGTTCAGCAGGAAGTGCTCGACGGCATGGGCGCCTTTTTCGATCAGCGTGCGGTTGTCCGAGTCGTGAGGCCTCAGGAAGCGCCCGCACATCATCGGTGTCAGCGTCAGGGCGAGGGTGGTGGAGGCGGTCACGACGAAGATGATCGTCATGCCGAAACTGTTGAAGATACGCCCGATCAGCCCCGGCATGAAAACCACCGGAAGAAACACCGCGATCAGCGTCACGGAGGTCGCTACGATAGTGAAACTGATTTCCTTGCCACCGTTGAGCGCAGCCTCGAAGGGACTTTCGCCGTGATCCTCCATCCGGCGTACGGTGTTCTCGAGGAACACGATAGCGTCGTCGACCAGAAAGCCGATCGACAGCGTCAGCGCCATCAAGGTGAGGTTGTCGAGGTTGAACCCGAAGGCGCGCATCGCAGTGAAGGTGATGAGCAGCGACAACGGCATGACCACGATCGGTACGAGCGTATCCGTCAGGCGTCCGAGGAACAGAAAGATGACGGCCACCACGAGCACGAAGGCGAGCACGAGCGTGATCTTCACGTCGTCGATGGCCTGGATAACCGTCTCAGCGCGCGAATAGATCACGCGCATAAAAATCGAATCGGGAATTTGCTCCTGCAGCTGCGGCAGCAGGTCGTTAATATCGTTGGCAACGGCTACAGCGTTGGCACCGATCGCCTTGTTGACCGCCAGCACCACGCCAACGGAACCCTCGGGCACTTGCGGCGAATTATAGCTGAGGTTGCGGTCTTCGTTTTCGACGCTGTCGACCACGTCGGCGATATCGCCAAGGCGAATGGGATTCCCGTCGCGGTAGGCGACGATGATGTCGGCGTAGCCCTCGGCGTCTTCGAGCTGTGTGTCGGGAACGATGGTCAGGCGCAGGGCCTCGCCCTTGACCTCCCCGGCGCTGACGAGTGCGGTTTCCCGGCGGACGGCTTCATCGATGTCCTCGATCGTCATGCCGCGCTGGTAGAGCTTTTGCGGATCGACGCGGATGCGCACGGCGCGCGGCGAACCGTATACCTGAACCGCCGAAACACCCTGTACCGTGTTGATCTGTTGCGCGATCTGGTTGAAGGCGTAGTCGTAGAGGTCGCCCTCGGTCATCGAGTTGCTGACGAGCCCAATGTACAGGATGGGGTCCTGGTTCGGATTGGTCTTTTCGTACGTCGGCGGGTTCGGCAGGTCGTCGGGCAGTTGCCCGGTGGCCGCATTGATTGCCGCCTGTACGTCGGGCGCAGCGAGGTCGACCGAGCGGTCGAGGTTGAAGTTGAGCGTAATCGTCGAGTTGCCCTGCCGGTTGGTCGACGTCACTGAGTCGATGCCACGAATGGTCAGGAACTGTTTTTCCAGGGGCGAGGCGACATTCTGCGCCATCACGATCGGGTTGGCGCCGGGATAATTGGCGCGCACCTGGAGCACGGGGTACTCGACGTCTGGCAAGTCGCTGACCGGCAACTGCAGGTAGGAGAACACGCCAAAGGCAACCGCTGCCACCGACAGCAGGATGGTCAGGACCGGGCGCTTTACGAAGGGTGCGGAAAGATTCATAACGCTGGTGCGCTGAGGAGCCGATTTGCTGGGCGGTTAGCGGTTGGTCGAGGCAGAGCCGCTTTCGCCGGAGCCCACGGTGCCCTGAGGGCCACCTTCGCGAGGCGATCCGGGTTCGGGGTTGCCGGAGCCAGAGCCGTTACTGCCGGGCCTGCCCCGGCGGCCGCCACCTCCTGGAGGCCCGCCCGCTCCGCCTTGCCGGCCCGGGGCACTGATTTTGACCTCAGAATCCGGCTGCAGGAAAATCTGGCCTTCGAGGACAACTTCTTCGCCGCCTTTCAGGCCTTCCAAAATGGCGATCCGGCCGCCCTCCTGACGCTGGCCGGTCGTGACCGATTGCCGTCTGGTGGTGCCAAAGCGGGCCCGGCCTTGCTCTGTATCGCGTTCCTCGATGTCGGCGACCAGCATCACAAACGGCCCTTCCTGGCTGAGCTGGACTGCTGCGCGCGGCACCACCACGGTGTTGGGCAGCTCCTCGAGAAATACCCGGGCGCGGATCGGCTCCTGCGGCCAAAAGGCCTGGTCTTCGTTGGGCATGGTAGCCCGGAGGTCGACGGTGCCAGTGGCGCGTTCCACCGAGGTGCCGAGCACTTCGAGCCGCGCTTCGCGCTGGATGTCGGGGTTGTTCAACGGCGTTACCCGTACGCGTATTTGGCCCTTCGTCTGCCCGTGGCGTGCTCGCAGCTCCGAGAAGCGGTCGACGGGTACCGAAAAGTCGACGTAAATCGGGTCGATCGTCCGGATCGTCGTTAGGGGTGTGGTCTGCCGGGGCTCGACGAGGTTGCCCACGTTGACCTGATGAAAACCCGCCAGGCCAGCGACAGGCGCTACGATGCTCGTGAAGCCCAGTTCGACTTCGGCCGCTTCCAGCCTGCCCCGGGCAGCTTCGATCTGACCGCGGAGTTCCTCCACCCGCGAGAGCAGGGATTGGTACTCTTGAGTCGAGAGCAGCTGGTCGTCGACAAGCGCCTCGCTGCGTTTAGCCTCCCGCCGGGCGATGTCGAGCTGGGCTTCGAGCGCCATCAGCTCGCCGCGCGCCTGTTTAACGGCCGCTTCAAACGGGCCTTTCTGGAGGGTGAAGAGCTTCTGACCCTCCTCGACAGCCTCGCCCTGTTCGAAATGGATTTCGGTGATGAGCGCCGTCACTTGCGGTTTTATCTCCACATAGCGGAACGCGTTCGTCTCGCCAAGAGCGTCCAAGTAGCGCTGCAGATCTTCAACCTCGGCCGTTGCAGTGGTTACGACCCGAGTCGGGGGGCCTCCGGGACCGCCTGGACCACCCCCTTCGGCTTGGTCCCCGTTCTCGCCGCCGCAACCAGCCAAAAGAAAGAATGCCGGACCGACGCAGGCAGCGAATGCCAAACTGAAGCAGGGGTGGATTGTGGCTGGAAAAAAGAATGATTTCATGGCCGTGGAAAAAAATGCTGAAGAGAGGTGCAGCCGAGGAGGGTTGAATCAGATGGTGACGGGCGAGGTCAGGCAGGCCCAGAGTTGCTCGATGGCCAGAGCGCGCTGATTCGGAGAAAACTCGGCGAAGCCGTGTTGCTGGGCTTTGAACAGGCCCATCAAGCCGCCGAACGTCAACGCGACGAGCAAGTCAACATCCCGGTGTGCCAGCTGACCGCTATCCGCCCAACGGCGAAAGAGCATCCGCATGTTTTCGTCGAAAGCATCGCCCTTGCTCTGGCTTTCTGCATCCAGATAGGACTCGTGGCAGTGGGCCTCGAGAAACTTGAACTCGGTTGTCCGCTCGAATACGAAGGCGAGGAAGCGGCGGCAAAACTCCTGGAACTGCGCCTTTACCGGGCCGTCCTCAGGGACCGCGAAGACTTGGCCAAAGTCCTGGATGCTCTGGCGGTAAAGCTCGTTGGCGAGTGCTTCCTTGTTGCGGAAGTAGGTGTACAACGTTCCCGCAGCGACTCCTGCTCGCTCGGCGATCTCAGGCACCCGCGTCCCCCAGAAACCGCGGTCGGCAAAGAGCGCAAGGGCTGCGTTTAGGATGGCGGCTTGTTTGTTCACAGAAACGGGAAAGGGTTTAAATGAATGTTCATTCAGATAGCGGCGCCTAGCTGTCAATTGGAAAAATGGGCTTGGCCTTGCCCTGCAGAAAGCGTACCATTATGTTCAGTAATGTCGAAATACGATGGTATGCAAGCGGCTGATAACCTCTCGATGAGAGCTCTCGTTTACCGCAGCCAACAAAAACACCGCTTTAGCCAGCGCGAACTGAATGAACTGGTCGCCCACGCGGCTGCAAAAAACCAACGCCTGGGCGTAACCGGCTATCTTTGCTACCGGCAAGGCCTTTTCCTGCAATACCTGGAAGGCCCCGCCGAGGCGCTCGAGGACCTGATGCACGTCATTTCGCAGGACCCGCGACACGAGGTCGAAATGACTGTCTGGATCGATGAAGCGCTTGACGACCGCCGTTTTCCTGACTGGTCGATGCGCAACCTGACGCTCGAAGGCCAGGACATCGAGCTGGAGGACGTTATCCTGCAGTCCCTGCGTCTGTTTGACCCGCGGCTCGAAATCACGGGCGATCGAAACCGGTCTCGCGAACTTCTGACGCATCAGCTCAGCATGCTGTGCCGCCGGGTCGGGCAAGTTGCATGATCGGTCTCCGCTTTAGGTTTCAACCCGCAGCATTGTGCTAAGGCCACAAGCGAGTCTGCTTGCTTTACGCATCCGCCTGAATCACGTACCTCGCGCAAGACGTGATCGAGGCCCCGAACCGATGATAGGTTCCCGAATCTTTCGCGGGTGTATTTGAGGCGGCTGAGGCAAGTCGGGTGAAGGAGGCGGTTACGAGCTTGGACGACTTGGGCTACGCCGCGTCGGGATCTTGTGAGCCTGTGATTGGCTAACGCTCTTCGAGGCGGCCTCAAACGCCGTAGGTGCGGAGGCTTTCACGGCAGTCGCGGAGGAAATCACCGGCATCTCGGCGGCAGTGTTCGTGCGAGAAGATTTCGATTTCGGCGGCGCTATCGTAGCCGGCTTCGCGAACCCAGCGAAACATGGCTTCAATGTCGACAATGCCGCGTCCGGGAATCTCGCGGTCGTGGATCGTATCGTTTGTCGGGCGCTTCCAGTCGCAAACATGGAAGCCGGTCACGCGGCCTTTGGCCCGCGCCTGCAGCGCGGGCAGCTGGTAGTCCCACCAAACGTGGTTGATATCGAAAAACAGGCCGATGTCGTAGTGCTCGCACCAGTCGAGCGCTTCGCCAACCGTATGAATCACCGAAAAATCGATGTAAACGGGGTGCAGCGGCTCAAGGCCGATACTCTGTCCAATGCCCTTGGCGTACGGGACAACGATATCAAGCCCCCGCCTGGCGAAGTCGCGGGCGAGATGGATGTCTGTGCGGTCGCGCGGGAAGCTGCCGGCGAGTACGCAGAGCGTGTCCGCCCCGATGGCTTTGGCGATGTCGAGAGCTTCTTTCGTTTGATCGACGGCCTTTGCCAGGCCGCTTTCACCCCAAGTTCCGAAGAGACCCGAGGGGCAGATCGAGCTTGCGGTCAGGCCGTGCTCGCGCAGCATCCGCGCGGTGGCTTCGCCGCCAGCGGCGCGCACGGCGTCGAGCGAAAGCCCGGCGGCCGTAAAACCCGTTTCGGCGGTGAGCGCCAACGCGCGCTCCATCGGCAGATGGCCGATCGTGGCGAGATTCATCGAAGCGTGCATAAGTCAAACGGGGTGCGGTAATTGATAAGCTAATGGTTAACCTTCCGGCAGCGCCCTTTCGGCGATCAATCCAAGAATCTTCCCGATGAAGGCGTCCACTTCATAGGTGCCCTCTAAACTTTTGGCGATGCGGCTGCGGAGGTTGACGCAATTTGCTTCCATTTCCCGCTTGCCGATGACCGCCATGTGCGGAACTTTATCGAGTTCGGCATTGCGGATTTTTGCACCGATCTTGTCATTGCGGCGATCGATCCAGGTTCGCACTTTCGCGACCTTCAATTTTGCGTCGAGCGCCTCGGTGAATGCGAGGCAGTCGTCATTCATCGGGATGAGCCTGACTTGCTCTGGGGCGAGCCAGGTGGGGAAGTTTCCGCCAAAATGCTCGATCAGCACCCCGGTGAAACGCTCCAGGCTTCCGAAGGGCGCACGGTGAATCATCACGGGGCGGTGGCGTGCGTTATCGCTGCCGATGTACGTGAGGTCGAAGCGCTCCGGCAGGTTGTAGTCGACTTGCACCGTGCCGAGTTGCCATTCGCGCCCGATCACGTCTTTGACTACGAAGTCGATCTTGGGCCCGTAAAAAGCGGCTTCACCGGGCTCCTCTGTGTAGTCGACCCCGAGCTCCTTGACGGCCTCCTTGAGCGCGGCTTCCGCTCTGTCCCATTTTTCCGGTTCGCCGACGTATTTGCTGCTGTCGGGGTCGCGCAAGGACACGCGCACGCGGTAGCTGGTCATGCCCAGCGATCCAAGGACGGTCTTGACCAGCCCAAGGCAGCCGCGGATTTCTTCCGCGACCTGCGCTTCGGTACAGAAGATATGGGCGTCATCCTGAGTGAACCCGCGCACGCGGGTGAGGCCGTTGAGCTCGCCGGACTGCTCCCAGCGATAAACGGTACCAAACTCGGCGAGGCGCACGGGGAGGTCGCGGTAACTGTGCGGTTCGCTGTCGAAGATCTTGATGTGCATCGGGCAGTTCATCGGCTTCAGCAGAAATCCGTCGACTTCGCCCTCGCTGAGCTTGTTGCTCAGCTCAGCACACGAGCAACCTTCGTCCGCGAGTTCGTCGAATTGGTCTCGCTCGGGAATTGCCGCGAACTGGCTGTCCTGGTAGTACGGAAAATGGCCGCTGGTTCGGTACAGCCCGAGTTTTCCAATGTGGGGCGTGAAGACCTGGTCGTAGCCGCCCTTGCGCAATTCTGCCGAAATGAAGTCCTGCAGCTCCTGCCGGATTACCGCTCCGTTGGGCTTCCACAACACGAGCCCCTGGCCGACGTGCTCGCTGATCTCGAACAGGCCCATTTCGCGTCCCAATTTGCGGTGGTCGCGCTTCTTTGCCTCTTCGAGGGCGGCAAGGTAGTCTTCGAGTTCCTGCCTCGTCGGAAACGCCGTGCCGTAGATGCGCTGAAGTTGCTTCTGTTTTTCGTCGCCCCGATGATAGGCGCCGGCAATTGAAAGCAGTTTTACCGCTTTCACCTTGCTGGTGTAGTTGACGTGTGTGCCGGCGCAGAGGTCGAGGAATTCGCCGTTTTTGTAAAATGAGATGGCCTCGCCCTCCGGGATGTCGGCGAGGCGCCCGAGTTTGTACTCGGCTTGGCCGAACTCCCGGATCCGCTGTTCGGCCTCTTCGCGGCTGCACTCGATGCGTTCGAACTTCTGGTTTTCCTTGGCGATCTTTTTCATCTCCGCCTCGAGTTTTTCGAGGTCCTCGGGGGTGAACTTGTGCTCGAGGTCGAAGTCGTAGTAAAAACCGGTATCCGTCGGCGGCCCGATATCGAGCTTGGCGTCTGGCCAGAGGCGCAGGACGGCGGTCGCCAGCATATGGCTGGCGCTGTGACGGAGTTCTTCGAGCGGGGACATCTGTTTCATGGTGAAGCGGTGGAGTATGCGCCGGCGAAGCGCAGGCTCAAGACGCAATCCCGGGGAGCCGGGCCCGCTTGACAGAATCGCCGGAAATTTGGCGGCGTGATTCCCCGGAGGTTTGGCCAAATGGGGTTTAATGCTGAAGTGAGGGTCGGGGTGCCGGGTTGAGACACGTTTACGCATCCGTTGAATAGAGCCATCCGGCATAGGGCTTGCATGCCCGCTGGAGACGCTGTTATGACAGATCGTCTAGGAATGGAATTGTACAAGGAAATCGGCGCCTTTTTGATCAAACGCAAGGAGGCCATCATTGCGCGCTGGGAGGAGTTTTCCCAGGCGGACAAATTGCTGCCGGAGGTCAGCAAACTCACGCACGAGGAGTTCCGGAATAACATTCCGCATGCAATTGACGCGCTGGTTCGGGAGCTGAGTGGAAGGGCTGACAATGAAGAGCACCCAGCCCGCGACGAAGTCCGCAAGCACGGGCAGCACCGCTGGAAACAGGGGTTTAGCCTTCAGCAGCTGGTGCGCGACTGGGGACACCTCAACGCGGCTCTGCTGGAAGTGGTTCATCAGTACGTGATGGAAAAAATGCCAGACAATCCGGCACGCCAGGCCGAGATAACCGAGATACTGGTCCGCTTTTACAATGATGCGCTTTCTTATAGTGTCGTGCGCTATGACGAATTGAAACGAGCGGAGGCCCAAGGGCTTAACCACGACCTGGTGGCGCTACGCGAGAGCTTCGAAACGCAAGGGAACCTGCGGGCCAAAATGATGCACGAGGTTTCCCATGACCTGAAAACCGGGCTGACGAGTCTCGCCGGAGCTAGCGAAATGCTCAAAAGCGGCGTGGCGGTCGAAACAGGTACTGTGGCAGAACTCGCCGACATTTTTGAAGACGGGCTCAACAGCGTTAAGTCTCTGGTTAACGAGCTCGTGGAGCTCTCCCGAATTGACGCGGGTCGCGAGCGTGTTGATATCGAGGAGTTCTGCGCTGCGAAGCTTCTGAAAACCCTCTGCGAGGGGCATCGACACCTCGCTGCGGACAAGGATCTGTCGCTGGTTTACTCGGGACCTTCGGAGCTGAACGTCCGCACGGACCGTCAAAAGGTGCGCCGGATCCTGCAGAACCTGATCTTCAATGGCATTAAATATACGGAGGAGGGAGGCGTCAGCGTCACCTTGTCCGCAACCGAGCAGCGCTGGACAATTGTCATAAGTGACACCGGTCCGGGGCTTCAAGCTACCGATGGTCCACCGATCGCGGAAGAGCTCAACCATCCCGATACTGCCATCCCCGCCGACAGCCCGCCCGCGTCTCCGAAATACACGGGAGAGGGCATCGGTCTGACGATCGTCAAGCGCTTGTGCTCGCTGCTTGACGCCCAGATCGACCTGGACTCCGAGCCAGGGCAGGGCACCGCCTTCACGCTCACGTTTGCGCGCTAGTGGAGCTTGACCGTTATCAGAATGGCGGGGCACCGGCGCGGCTTTGGCTCGCCAAAGCGCCTAATCACCGCCACGTTGACGGGTTTAGCTATGGCAGAAACGGGAAAACACGTCACCTGGGGCGGGCGCTTCGCGGAGGGTCCGAGCGAACTGATGCGACGCTTCAGCGAAAGCGTCAGCTTCGACGCGCGCCTCGCGCCCTTCGACATCCAGGGCAGCATGGCACACGCGAAAATGCTCGCCCACGTCGGCCTGATCAATGGCGAGGAGCGCGATGCCATCGTTAACGGCTTGGAGGCCCTTTCCGCGGAAATCGCTGCCGACACCTTTCGCTGGGATCCGGCCTTGGAGGACGTGCATATGAATCTCGAGCAGGCCCTGACCGCCCGGGTCCCCGCGGCCGCCAAGCTTCACACCGCACGCAGTCGTAATGACCAGATCGCTACGGACATGCGCCTTTGGTTCCGCCATGCGTGCGGCGTGTTGGATGCAGGCTTGGCCGCGCTGATAACCGCGCTGCTCGACCTCGCCGAGCGGGGAGCACATGTCGCCATCCCCGGATACACGCACTTGCAGCGGGCGCAACCGGTGACGATCGCGCACCACCTGCTCGCCTACGTGGAAATGTTCGC
>JBHJGW010000245.1:0-9643 GCA_050331415.1 Opitutales bacterium
TGCCGAAAATGACTTCGAGCTCCTCGACGGGGAGGGCGATTTCAGCGACCAAGAGGAACGGCTTTTCCAGCGGCGAGTTGATGCACTGATCGAAATCGAACGTCGAGGAGGTTTCTTGAACTTGGTCGAATTTTGGAGGGCTATAGAATCTCCAAGCGTAGCAGGGATTGCTGCGGCCGCCGCCCTGGGCCCATCCTACGACGAGCGCATCCTCCCCCAGTTCCTAGAAAACGGAGAGGAGAAGGACGAGCTGTTTGCTCGGGGCTTCGTCCATGCTCGTTTCTACCGACAAGGGTGGCAATGGGCTGACGGGTTTAATTTTTCAACTTGGAGCAATGACTCCAAAGCAGCATTTTACGCAGTCCTTCCTTTCATTGATGATGTTTGGACACGGGTTTCAAAGATGCTAGACGGCGCGGAAGGAGCCTATTGGGAACGTTCTCGCCATTTGCCACCTAAAGGGAAAACAACAAATATTGATTATGCTCTTGATCGCCTAATTGAACATGGTCGTCCTGATGCCGCTCTTTACTGCTTGTGGTCGCTTTCGAGGGATGGCCAGCCGCTCCCTCAATTGGCGCTAAGAGCACTTGAAGCACATTCTAGCGCGCACCAGATACATGCGCATGCGGTCAGAGAGATATTCAAGAGCCTGCAGGCGAATCCCGACGTCGATGAGGAGCTACTTGCTCGGATGGAAGTAAAATTCCTCCGGGTACTAGACCGGTTCGGAGGAGCCAAGCCTTTTACGCTGCACTGCCATCTTGCCGAGCGCCCCGAGTTTTTCTGTTACGTCATCCGGCTTATCTATCGTTCGAAAAACGAGGTTGCTGATGACGATGACGGCGAGATCGTCGAATATCAGCCACAGCCTGAAGGGCCCGACGCTGCCATTGCGGGGAATGCCTACAGGCTTCTAATGGAGTGGGATCGCCCGCCCGGCAGGACCCGTGAGGGCGGTTTCAATGTAGATTCGTTAAAGGAGTGGGTTGACACTGTGCGGAGGGACACGGTCGCTTCAGGCCATTGGGATATGGCCTCACACCAGATCGGCGAAGTGCTTTTGTACGCCCCTAAAGATGAAAATGGCCTATGGATCGATCCCGTCTGCGAGCTGCTTAATTCGAGGCAGGACCCGGAGTATCGACGAGGTCTGAGCATCCGCATCTACAACTCTCGCGGCGTTTATGGATTCAGCGGAGGGAAAGCGGAGATTGAGATCGCCGAGAATTGGGAACGGATTGCGGCTCACGCCGAGGCCAAAGGCTATGGTCGGCTGGGCACAACCCTGCGAGACCTGGGACAAAGCTACCGCGACGATGCCAAACGCATGGTAGCCGAACGCCGCCACGATTTTGATTAGCTATGAGTTTTAACGAAGCCAACACCGTTGAGCAGATGATCCTGGATGCCGTGGGCACGCAGGCGGATCCCGGTTCGCTGTTTGAGATGCGGGAGCCGACGCCGCGCTTTGATGGAAGGTCGCTTGGTAGCGAGCTGCGCCCAGCCAAGTGGCAGGTAGCCAGCCATACCGAGGTGCCGCGTCAACTCGGTGACGTACTGGTCGAAACGTGGCTGCGGGAGGCTCTCATCGGTCTGAATCCGGAGATCGCCGCCCAACCAGACCGGGCAGACGAAGTGATCTATGTGCTGCGCGCCATCCTGCTATCCGTCGGCGGTGATGGGCTGGTGCGGGCGAATGAGAACTTCACCGCCTGGATCCGGGGGGAGAAGACGATGCCATTTGGCCCAAATGGCGAGCACGTCTCGATCCGCCTGATCGACTTCGCAAATGCTGGCAACAATCGCCTGACGGTCACCAACCAGTGGACTTACCAAAGCGGGAGGGTGGAGAAGCGCTTCGATGTTGTTTTTCTCGTCAACGGCATCCCGCTGGTCATCGGCGAGGCGAAGACGCCCACCCGCAGCGCGGTGACGTGGTTCGATGGCGCCTATCAGGTTAATGAGATCTATGAAAAGCAGGTCCCGTCGATGTTTGTGCCGAACGTGTTTTCCTTCGCCACCGAGGGGAAGTGCTTGCGCTACGGAAGCATCCGCATGCCCGTCGATAAATGGGGGCCGTGGCGGGACGTGGAAAATCCAGGTGAGGATTCGCTGGCGCAGGTACAGCAAACCGTTCGGAGCCTGATGCGTCCCGAAATGGTGCTCGACATCCTCCGGAATTTCACGCTCTTTGCCACCGACAAAAAACACCGGCGCATCAAGATCATTTGCCGCTCTCAACAGTACGAGACGACGAACAAGATCGTCGCTCGCGTCATCGCGGGCTACCCGAAGAAGGGCCTCATCTGGCATTTCCAAGGCAGCGGCAAGTCGCTCCTGATGGTGTTCGCCGCGCAGAAACTCCGCCTGCATCCTCAGCTGGGCAACCCCACCGTGATGATCGTTGTCGATCGGATCGACCTCGACACCCAGATCACCGCCACCTTCAACGCCGCCGATGTCCCGAACATGCTCGGCGTCGATTCGCGAAAGGAGCTGCAGCGCTTGCTCGCGCAGGATGTGCGGAAGGTGCTGATCACAACGATTCACAAGTTCGGCGAGGCCGAAGGACGCCTTAACGAGCGCAGCAACGTGATCGTGATGGTGGACGAAGCGCACCGCACCCAGGAGGGCGACCTCGGCCGCAAGATGCGTGACGCCTTGCCGAACGCTTTTCTCTTTGGCCTGACCGGCACGCCGATCAACCGGGCCGACCGTAACACCTTCTGGGCCTTCGGCGCGGACGAGGATGTGGAGGGCTACATGAGCCGCTACTCGTTTCAGGACAGCATCCGAGACCGAGCCACCTTGCCGCTTCACTTTGAGGCTCCCACGGTCAAGCTGCGGATCGATAAGGAAGCCATTGACGAGGCCTACCGCGAGATGACCGGTGATTTGGCGGAAGGGGAGCGTGACGACCTCGCGAAGAAAGCTGCCAAGATGGCAGTGCTGGTCAAGAACCCGGAGCGCGTGCGGGCGGTCGTCGAGCACATCGTCCAGCATTTTCGAACAAAGGTGGAGCCGAACGGCTTCAAGGCGCAGGTGGTCGTTTTTGACCGGGAATGCTGCGTCCTCTACAAGCAAGTGATGGACGAACTGCTTGGCCCCGACGCCAGCGCGATCGTCATGAGCGCAGCGCAACACGATCCACAGGCGTGGAAGGTCCACAGCCGCGACAAGGACGCGGAAGAGAAGTTGCTCGACCGCTTCCGCGATCCGGCGGACCCGCTGAAATTTGTCATCGTGACCAGCAAGCTGCTCACCGGCTTCGACGCACCGATCCTCCAGGTGATGTATCTCGATAAGCCGATGAAGGATCACAACCTCCTTCAAGCCATCTGTCGCGTCAATCGTACCTACGGGCAGGAAAAACCCACGGTTTGATCGTGGACTACATCGGCATCTTCGACGACGTCGCCAAGGCCCTCGACTTCGATGAGAAGGCGGTGCAGCAAGTCGTCAGCAACATCGACGAACTGCGCAAAGCGCTCCCGGTGCAGGTGCAGAAGTGCCTAGCTTTTTTCCATGGTGCCGACCGCACCGTCGGCGGTTACGAAGGCCTCATGGCCGCCCATGAGTGCATTCGCGGCAACGATTTGAAAGACAAGTTTGCTGCCGAATACAGCGTGCTGGGACGCATCTGGGAAGCGCTCTCGCCAGACCCTTGCCTGGCTGCCTATGAGAAGGATTTCAAATGGCTGAGCCAAGTTTACGAATCAGTAAAGCCGGTGAACGGCAACGGACGCCTGCTTTGGCATCGGCTGGGGGCCAAGACGGTCGACCTGATCAACCAGAACGTCCACGTCGAAAGCGTCCGCGACGACATTGGTGAGCTGGTGATGGATGCCGAGGTGCTCGACGGAATCCTTCAGGACGCCAACCCGAAGAAGAAGGCCAAAGAGGTTGAGATCAAGCTAATCGCCCGCCTACGGAAGCACCTGGGCAACCCCAAGTTTGAGGCACTTGGCGAGCGCTTGGAGAGAGTTCGAGAACGGCACGAGCAGGGACTCATCAACAGCCTGGAATTCCTCAAGAGCATCCTCGAGATCGCCCGCGATGTCGTCGAAGCAGAGAAGCAGACCGACCCCGAGAATGAACGTGATCGCGCAGTCGCCGCCTTAACCGAACTCTTCAATGAGGCAAAGACGAAGCACACCCACGTCATCGTGGAGCGGATCGTCAACGACATCGACTCGATCGTAAAGCAGGTACGATTCGACGGTTGGCAAGCAACCGTCCAAGGGGAGCGTGAGATCAAGCAAGCGCTCCGGCGGGCCCTGCTCAAGTACAAGCTGCACACGGACCAAGATCTCTTTGATCGGGCGTACGGATATATTACAAAATATTACTAGGAGTTATTTGACACAGGCGTCCCATCCGCAACAGCGCTACCTAATCCTTGTTCGTCGGTTAACGGTTCCCCAGGGGCATCTTCCGTAGAGGTTTTTGGCAGGGTGCCAGTGCTATCGTTTTTCTTGGATAACTTCCTTATTTGCTTCAGGCGCTGTTGAATACGCTTGCCGGCCATTTCCAGGTTTGCTTCGTGTGTCTGAAGAAGCTCGATATCTGCTGTGGAGCAGAACTCGCTTAGCGAAGCGAGGCCGGAGACTGCCACTCCGACATACTCCTCTTTTTTTTTCCGCTTCATTTTGTCAAACTTCGCCAAAAATTCTTCGGGCGGTGTTGTTAGCAGTGTAGTGGCAGCTTTGACGGAAGGTGCCTTTGGGCCTTTTTCGCTGTGCTCTGGTATCGAGGGGAGTGGGACTGGTAAGTAGTGTACTCCCCGCAACTGCCCCATCTGCTCTGCTGAGAGGCCGCCATTGAAGTATGCGTTTGTGAACGCGGGAATACCCCCCACGGCGCGCTGATAAAACTCAAGTGATGCACTGATCCCTGGCCCCTCGGGTTCTAGATCAAGGTAAACGGCCATGCACCGCTCAAATGTCTTTGTCATGCGGAAAAGCAGCATCTCCTGAGCTTTCGTAGCCGTGGCTTCTTCCCCGAAAAAGCCAGCAAGAGCCGCCCGGAACTGTGCCTGGCGCTCAACGGACTCTGCGCTTGGCGACATTGAAAATATCAGACGTGCATAATATGTGGCGGCTCCGCCGACTAGGCAGGCGGCGAGATAACTCCGACTGGTCGACCGCCACAGCTGGCCTGACTTCTTTAGTACATCGATTGCATCGTCATCGGAGACCGAAGCACCTTCATTAGACCGAGTCCGCAAAAGGTCGAGGATTTGGGGAAGCAAGGTCGAGGTTTCGTCGGAAGAAACCGAATCTTCTTGCTCGTGGATCCTGACCGGATAAGCGGCAATGGAGGACTGGCTGACCAACTGGCCATCTGAGGCATTCTTTCCATTCCCGGATTCCTCGAAACGAATCTCCCCCTGAGTCTTCAGCTCCTCGGACAGATCGATGCCAAGTACATGCTTTGCAAGATTACATATCCGAACCTTGTCCTTGTGGGCGTTGACCTCCTCCAACAATGTTAAACGACGGTCGCTTGACAGGGTTATGGTGCCGTCGATGTTCTCGCGAGCTTGCCAAAGTTCTTGGAGCAATCCTCGGTAATTGGAAAATAGGGGATCACCGGCGTCTTTGATCGCTTGCAGAGTTACAGCCGATTCGCCCTCGGCGATGCGTTTCCGAATCAAATGAACAACCTCGTCGTTGCAGTATCGCAAATCTTTTGTTTTGGGCATTTTTTTCTTTCTGGAGCTTTACTTACAAACGTCAAGTAATTCGTCGTCCTTCAAATGGAAGGACCCTGATCTCTGCGTTGACGCACATCCCTGATGTCCGGTGAGGGCGGCGATGCCGGTTGCACGATCCAACGGCGATGGTGCTCCGCTATCATGGCTTGCAGGTCTTCTTCCGGGATTTTTCCCGCCAGGCTGAAAATCCGGTCAATTTCCGCTTGTTCTTGGGTTCTGGACCGCTGGGTAGCAGGGTTTTTCTCGCGCTCGTGGGGTTTGGGTTTGGCCGACATCAGCCGCGGAGGCCTACGGTGGGTTTTGAGGAGTTGCTTGTACTCCGCTCTGACGGGCTCTAGATCCCGTGTTTTCGTCCTGCGATCTTTGCTGCGAGAAGATAAGGTCGCTTCCAGATGCGCTCCAACCTCCCTTGCCCTTACCATCGTTCGGCGCCGTTCGGCCCGCCCCATCTCCCGAAGATACGCTAATATTCGCCCCCGCGCCTCCAAAGCCAGACGCATTTCGGCCACCGTGTTGAACTTCCACTTTGATTGTTCACTCTCTGGGAACTTTTTGCCCGAGATCGCTGCCGTTGTCCGGCATCCGCTCACTCCGCCCCCGTCATGCCGAAAGCCGACAAACGCCGGCAGAAGCCGACGATCCTCGCCATACTTGAGTGCGAGCCATTCGACATGCAGTCGCACCTTGTCCGTATGGAGCGCTACCATCCCAACGAAGTCGCTCCCAAATGTTTCCTGTAGCCAGTCTGCTACTGACTGAACGAATGCTGCCTGTTCGCGGACCCAGAACTCCTCGGGAAGGCTTTGGACTAGCCGCTGAATAGGAGTGGGTAGATTTAAGATGCCCTTAATCGCCGCGTGTTTGCGGGCCTCCGATTCTGACCGGCCCGGCGGAATGCGCCGCTCCATCGCACGATCCGCGATATCGTAAATTTGCCGAGCACGGAAATATACTTCGCGGCATTCGCCCTGACGGATCGCCTGTCGAATGCTCTGCGGGTCGTAGAACTTGGCGTCCCTCACATGTCGATTGCTGCGCTGCAGCATATGCATCAGACTCGCCATGAAGGTTCGTCGTGTCGTGGCGGCGACAGTGTGTATCCTGTGGCTCATGCTATTGAGATAGCAATGCGGATCGGCGCGTAAACATACCGAGAAAAATATCTCCGGGACTGCAGTCGCCGGAGCGCAGGATCAGTCTCACGAAACCAATTTGGTTTCATGAGACTGACCTGAAAATGGGGCCGACCGTAGATTGCGGCACCCTGACCTACCACCAGCCGGTCGCAGATCGGCGGGTGGTAGGTCCCAGTGCATTTTCCGCTTTGTCACTCGGCGACGCCGAGAGCGGAAAGCGCTGACGCTATGCACTGGGCCCTCAAGCCGGGCAGGCATTCCGGGATGGCGGGCTAGCAGCCTGCCGTTGCCGACCGACGCTCGGGCGCGGGCGCAACCCGGCCCGAATTGCCCGTTCGCTATCCGGAAAAACTCGCGGAAATTCTTAAGATTCTCTTCATCAAAAAGATCCGGATGTTTACCGGCTCAACCAATTTTCTAAGAATATGAAGGCCGCCAGTTCTCAAACGGCCAATAATACTAAATTTTATGACAATGAACACTGAATCTAACATCACGACTAATGAAGGTCAGACGACGAGTCGATACGATAAACTCACAAATTACATTACAGCAACCTCGGGAAGGAAACTTCCGGATGCAGACATCGACAAGATCGTTCAGATCGCGAAGCCCCTGATCTTTGACGACCTTGGCGTCGACGAGAGGAAATATGAAAAGCTCCGCGATTACATCGCGAAGGAGGTTCGGACGGCACTAGAGCGCACCTCGACGAAAAGGCGCATTGACCAGATCCGTTTGGGGTCGAGCGACACCGCGTTCAGTAAAGCAGCTCCCACGGATGCCCATCTGGAGGCGGCGAGGAAGATCACCCTCGTCGTCTGGGCAGGCTATAATCTTCCAGCCATGGAAGGGGGCATGAAGGTCGAAGGTTTTCGGATTATGCGCTATTTCGCCGGAATGCTCGCCACGAAGTTCAGCGTCAAATGGCTTGGCCGACAACTGATTTCTGCAGACTGGGACACTCAGAATGAGGCCAATGCAATATGAAAAGCACGTCTTCGTCAGGCACCCAAGACAGCAGAATATGACGGGACTCATAAAATCCTCACGCGTGAGGATTTTATGCGCGTCAAGCGACACTCTTTAGTCGCGGGACGACTTTGTGGATCAAATCTGCTGGATCTGGATGCTCGAACAAACTCACCAAACCCGCGAACGGGGCAATCCGGAGAAGGACCAGCTTCGGGGAAATTTGATCCATCAAAGTCGCATACGCTGCGAGTTGGATCGTCTCCTCTGGGGTCGGCGGAGGACAGCCGTCTCGGCTGGTCGTCTTGATCTCGCACACATAATCTCCTCCACCGACTAGACGCCCGGACAGGTCTACGACGCCTGCTAGACTGTCACAGCGCACGGACTGCTCCGGATGACAGGTAGCAGCACCATGCTCCGCGAGCACAGCTTCTGCAGTCTTGCATAGCTCAAGCATTGCTGGCCGACAACCGCACTTGAGGAAATACGAGCAGAGCGAGCTGTGGATATCCTCACCGACATCGATGTGTGCGTCGCGGAAGATGTAATCCTCGCGCATGTTTGCGAAGTGAGCGACCCGAGTCGGGAACCGGTGCGGCCAATATGCCCACGCAGGATTGGTTGCAGCAAGATCACGAGCCCATTTCTTCACTCCCATGTTTGCCAAGTTCGACCGGCGATATTGAGCTTCGCAAGCTTTTTTTCTTTTTTTGCTGGCTGTTGGTTTGAGACTTCGGCGTTGGGGTGGGATTCAGCGTTGTGGGTAGGTGGTCGGTCGAGGCGGTAGTGCAACGGGAGCTCAACGGGCCTCAGTTCCTGAGGCCTTTGAGCTCCAGTAAGGGTATGAGTGGTTGGCTCGGAGCCAACGGCGCTCCCGCGCTTATTCAACATCCAATACTATGACAATATGACAAACGTAACAAAATCTTTGCTTCCAGCTGAGCTCTTAGGCCGCCTAGAAGCCCTTCGACACCGCCCGCTGGTCGACCATGCCAATGTGCTGGCCTGCAAATACCGCCACCCAGGTGAGGGAAACTGGCTCTGGCATTTGCCACTGGAGGTGCTTCCCTGGTACCACATAATTGTAGCCAAGGAGCATGGGCAGCTGATCGAATTCTTTCTGCTCCTGCCAATGTCCGAACGCATCCTGATGATTGACTACGACGGCGAGCATTGGGCGCGACGTGGCACTGTGCACGAGTCCGAGGTCGCCCAAGTGATTCCTGATCGGCTTCGGGCGCAAAATGTGCGTTGGTTCCGTAATCCTGCTACGCGAGCACAGCTGAGAACAGTGGCTCGGGTCTCAGGTGTACCTGCAAAACTACTACCCGAGATGACCGCCCACGGTGCAAGCATCGTGATCACTACGTCAGTGATCATACCTCACCTCCGCTGTCTAAGAACGAAAATCGATTTGTGGGCCGCCGAATGCGGCGCTCCCCCGCATGCGCCATTGTTGCCCTTCGACGAAATCTAAAATACCCAGCAGGCGGTACCTCGAGGTGCCGCCTGCACTTTCTCCGACTTTAAACATGAAATACATTCACTATCTTCCAAACACCTTTCGTTCCCTTCGTCGCATTCATTCAAGGGTCGGCCACTGCTCATTACTCTGCACCGGCACTCCGAACTTTGGTCTCGAAGCCCTAGATGGTCGTTGGAACAGTCACCCAGCTTTCTACAGTGAGGAGCTGTGGCAATACTTTGCCACGGAAGACCCCGAAGTCCGCTGGGTGTTTTTTCGCCCCTACGTCGTGGGCTATCTGCCGCGCACGCAGCGCGATCGAGGACGATTAACGAGGCTGGATCTCTG